>JBAWBE010000087.1:0-7364 GCA_049589635.1 Terriglobales bacterium | reverse complement strand
GCAGTGTCGCACGAACACTAGAAAGTTGTCAGTCGTCAGTTATCAGTTGTCAGTTACTGCAATCGCACCGCAGAACTGAGACCTGACAGCTGAAAAGCTGACAACTGCCCTCAGTGTGAGGGCGCTGGCTTATAAAGCACGGCGTCAACCACCTCCTGAAGAGCAATTCATTAAGGAGAAAACACAATGCGAAAAATGATGATGTTGCTCTTGTTGTTGCTGCTTTGTTCGATCTTTGCCGTTCCCGCGTTCGCCCAAGGCGGAGCAACTGCCGCTGGTGGAACCAACTGGGTCGCGATCACCTCCGGCTTCGCGATCGCCATCGCCGCCGGTTTGGCCGCGCAAGGTCAGGGACGCGCCGCGTCCTCCGCCTGCGAAGCCCTGGGACGCAATCCCGCAGCCCGCGCCGGAATTCAGGTCGCACTGATTCTCGGACTCGCCTTCATCGAATCGCTGGTGCTTTTCACCCTCGTTATCATCTTCGTGAAGGTCGCATAACGATCGGCCAAATAACGACCGGTCAAGTCAAGGTTTCAAGAACGTCAAGTTTGAAGGCAAGAAAAAAGGCCTCCGCGTCAGCGAAGGCCTTTTGCTTTTCCGTTTTAACTGAGAACTGACAACCGACAACTGAGAGCTGTTTTACCCGTTCGCCTTGCGCTCCCCATCCCAATCGGACGAGCGCTTGTCGGGCGTCTTCTGGAGCGCTTCGACCAGCACGCGCCGCAGCCGATGGCGACTATCCAAGTCCATATTCACGAACTCGAAGCCGATTTCATTGACTCGTGCACGGCGCAGGAAGACCTGCGCGCGGATTTTTTTCACTCCAACAGAAATCTCCACGTTCGCTTCCGAGCCCACCCGCAGGTTGTCGCTGCGCGTGCCCATTCCGCCGCCAAGGCTCATCTCGCGCATCACAATATTCGATTTCCCCCACGAACTGGAAAGCATAGCGGAAAGCGTACGCGGCAGAACGATGCGCTCATAGCGGCGCTGCCGAACCCACGGACATCCGAGTGCCGAATCGAGCGGCGAAACCGCCAGTTCCGCCGTCTCCAGACCGCTTTCGGCGAGCGCCTGCGTCCCGTAGCGCGGATCGATCTTCGAGAGCGACTGAATGGCCGCGATGCGCAATTCGCGATGTTGCGTGTATCCGATGAACTTCTTGTCTTCGACGATGCTGCGCAGAATCGGCACCGCATCCATTTCGCGCAAACGACCGAGCGACTCAATGGCCTTGAGCTGCACAAAAGGCGGACGCGATTCGGTTTCGCCAGCGGTGGCCAACGCGATGAGCGAGCCGCTCGCGCCGCGATCCTGGCTCATGCCGATCTCGTCGATCGTCTCGGGCAAAATCAGCGGATCGAGCAATTCCAGCAATTCGAGCAGCGTGCGTCCGCGATCCGCCGCATTGGCATAGGCGATCTGCCGCACGATGATGTCCTGATAAAAACGGTTGAACTCGGGCATGCGCCCAGGGAGCACTTCGAGCAACGAGATCGGGTCGAGACGGCTCAACAGGCCTACCGTCGACGCCGCTTGCCGCGTCTGTCCGGTGCGCAGAATCTCCCGCAGATCGGTGAACGCCGTTTGCCCCAGCTCGCCCACCAGGTCGATGATGCGATCGCACTCGTCGCGCCGCTGCGAGCGGAAGAAGCGGTCAGCAAAGTGTTCCACTGAACTTCTCGGCAGCTCTTGCAGCACCTCGACAACATCTTCGGGAACGATGTCGCTGTTGATCGCCTCTTCGATCAGTTCTGGCAGACGATTCTCAATGCCAACGCGCGATCGCAAATCCTGCGCCAGTGCTGGCCGGTCCTGCGCGATTCTCACGAAGGCAGAGCACATCGCGGCCACCGCTTTGTATTTTTTCCGTGAACACGCTTCCTGTCCAAAGCGCGTAATCGATGCGCCCAGCAGACTCTGGATTTCCGAGTCGCTCTCCCTCGCGATCTTTTCGCCGATGGCCCCGACCGCATCCGTCATTACCTGCACGGGCGCGTCGGCGAACAGATCCGCGAGTTGCGCCAGGCCAGTCGCCGTTTTCCGCCGAGGCTCGGCATCTTTTGACTCGAGGCCGCTCACATAATTGGAAAGAATCTTGCCGGCGAGTTCATCATCCTCACGCTCAAAGAGAAGTTCTACGAACTGCCTGATATTGCGCGGCGGGACGCACGCCGCCTCATTGGAAAGCAATACGCTCTTCTTGCCGCTCTCGGGAATCTCCGCCCAGAACATGCGGTCCAGGATGTCGGCGTGCGACTCAACCAGAATCCCGGCCTTCGACATTTTGTCTTCCTGCACGCGCAGAATCTGCCGCAGGGTGTCCATCTGCTTGCTCAGGTGCTCCATCATCTCGTGGACGGCGTTTACCTTGACGTCGCCCTTCTGATAACGGTCGAGCGCGAACTTGATCGCCATGCTCTCGGCTGCCTTCATCAGGAGCGGCGTGTCATTTTCAGGGCCAGCGAGCGAGGTCTGCGAGGCCAGGCCTTCGAGCAACTGCGCGAGATTGACTTTGGTCGACTCCGGCATCGTGCCGAGTTCGCTCTTCAGGCTCTCCGGCGAAGCATTGGGATCCTGCATGACCTGTCCGAAATGCGTCAGCAACCGGATCGCGCGGACCACTTCCTCTTCCTGCAAAGGAACGACGCTGGTGCCGTCCCAGGCAACGCCAGTGCCTGTCCCCGTGCCTGTCCCTGTCCCGGTACCTGTCCCCGCTCCGGCGGCGCCGCCTACATTCGGTACCGTGCCAATAGGCGCGCTGCCCGGCTCGCCTGATCCCCCGGCGCTCGCGCCCTGCGCGGCGGCAATTAACTGGAGAAGCTTTTGCGGATCGTTGAGCCACTGCTTGAATTCGGGACCAAGAGACTGCGCGGCCAACTGCGCCGCAATCGAGAGTTCTCCGGTAGTCGGATCGGCGGCAATGAATTTGACTTCGTTGATGCGAATCGACGACGTAGTACTCTCAGCGAGCGTTTCCTTGATCTGCTTGGCGAAGTCCGTCGCCTTGGAACCGCCCATAGCAAACGCACGCACCAGGCGCGTGAAATCGTCGAGATTAACTTTGTTTGAAAAAAGAATGCTGGAGAGCCCAGCGGCATTCAACAACTGCGCGAAGCTCCGCTCTGCTTGTCCGGCTTCGAGCGGGATTCCGTCGAGAAGAAGCTTATCGTCGGAAACGCCGAGCACGAAACCGCTCTCCTGAGTTTTGGGAAGAGCAGCCTGGAGTTCTTTCCAGGCAGTATCAAACTGGCTATGAGTGCGCTTGTGGTTTTGTCCATACAGCCGCGTGTACTTAATAAGAATGTTAAGAGTATGGAGGAACGCCCGCGCAGACGCGCTGCGACCTGATTCAGTTTGAGTGGCGTTCTGGATAGCAGTCTCCTGTATGAGCGCTCGCATTAAGCCTATGCCGGAAAGTGACCACATGCACGATTACGCTGGTAACGGTCTTTCGGCGTCTTGCGATTCGAGGCACTACACTGCGGTACATGCACCGTCGGAAGGCGATCGCGCTAAACTGGACTTGTGTGGCGCGGACATTTTTGTCCGCGCAGGAATTTGATCCGCTGCAAGCACGCGGACAGGAGTGTCCGCGCCACGCAGTCGCGACTCCAATGCAGATTCGCGTTTTGTTCTTCGGCGTTCTCAAAGAGCTGATCGGACGATCATCGGATGTCGTCGATCTCCCCGAAGGCGCGCGCGTCAAGGATGTGCTTTCACACTACGCGCGCCGGGTACCGCGATTCGACGCCATGCTGACATCGTTAGCCTGTTCCGTGAATGAGGAATACGCTGCCACTGAACAACCATTGGCCGCCGGCGATGAAGTCGCTTTGCTGCCTCCAGTCAGCGGAGGCGCGCCCTCATCGTCCAACTCCGAGGAGTCCGACCCGGCATCGTCCAAACACGATGGCGAGGTCCGGATCGTACGCGAGCCTATCGCGACCCAGGCTGTCCTTGCCGCGCTGAAGCGCCCCGAAGATGGCGCCGCTGTCGTTTTCGAAGGCGTAGTCCGCGACAACACGCGCGGCCGCCGGACCCTTTACCTCGACTATGAAGCCTATGAGGCGATGGCCCTGAAGCAGATGGAAGCTCTCGCCACCGAGGCTCGGCAGCGCTTCGCCGTGCGCGCGGTGTCCATCCTTCACCGGCTCGGGCGGCTCGATGTCGGCGAAACCAGCGTGCTCATCGTGATCGCGTCGGGCCATCGCAGCGCGGCTTTCGAGGCCTGCCGCTGGATCATCGACACACTCAAGAAAACAGTTCCGATCTGGAAGAAAGAATACTTTGAAGATGGCGCGATCTGGGCCGACGGAGAAGCCTTTCCCGCGGAAATTCAGCATCCAGGCGACACAAATGAACCGAAGGCCGCATCCAAATGAGTGTCCCTCGATTTCAAATGAAGAAAGAACCACGAGCCGCAAGCCACGAGTTGCGTCGGAACCCAGATCGGAACTTCGATCGCCATTCGCAACTCACCGCCTGCCTGCTGGTCTGCGCCCTGCTCAATTCGACCCTTCCCTTACTCGCGCAAGACACGGGCGAGACGCTCAAGGTCGATGTCAAACTCGTCAATATCTTTGTGACCGTGACCGATTCCCATGGTGCGCCGGTCGCCTCGCTCGACAAAGAAAACTTTCAGCTCAAAGAGAACGGCAAAGATCAGAAGATCGCAGTCTTCAGCCGCGAGTCCGCGCTACCGCTCTCGATCGCGCTCTCCGTCGATACCAGTCTCAGCACCCGCAAAGACCTGCCGCTCGAAATCGCGTCGGCGCGCAAATTCGCCCACACCATTCTGCGTCCGCAAGACGGGCTCGCGGTCTACAAATTCAGCGAAGAAGTGGATCTGATGGTCCCTTTCACATCCGATCTGAAAAAGATCGATGCCGGAATTGACCGCGGCCGCAACGGTGCCGCGACCGCACTCTACGACGCAATTTTCCTGGGCGCGCAGGCGCTCAGCAAACGCCAGGGCAGAAAAGTGATGGTCGTCATCACCGATGGCGGCGACACCGTCAGCCAGGTCGACTACAAGGAGGCTCTGCGCGCCGCGCAGGAAGCCGAGGCGATCATTTACAGCATTATCATCGTGCCGATCGAAGCGAGCGCCGGCCGCGATACCGGCGGCGAGCACGCGCTCATTCAGATTTCCGAAGACACGGGCGGAAAATATTATTACGCAACCTCGACGCCTCAACTTGACGATGCCTTCCGCAAAATCAGCGACGAATTGCGTACGCAGTATCTGCTCGCTTACTATCCGTCGGAACGTTTTTCCGATTCCGATTTCCGCCGCGTGCAGGTCAATCTCACTAATCCTCCCGCTGGAGGCCCGTATCAGGTACACAACCGCGCCGGATATTACACAAGAAAGGGATCGTGGTAGGAGTCGAGACAGGTATGGCAGTAGAACGCTTCGCCCACCCGATATTTTTCGCGCCCGGCTCAACTCTGAAAAATCGCATACATCGCGCTGGTTCCGCGACCGCATCTAGTAAACTGTTCTATTCCATTTCAGTGGAAAACTAAGACCTTTACACGCAGGATTGTTTTCCGTTCTGTCGGTGATTTCTGCTCCCAGGAGAGTGGCGCTTTGTTTCAATGGTCTGGTTTGTGTGCTCGGCGTTGTCTGTCCAGCGGCTTTATCTTGTTCTTTTGGCTCGCCGTTGTTTCGTTTGTCGTCTGCGCCGCCGCGCTGCACGCGCAGGAGGCTACCGAAGGTACGGCCACCGGAACCATCCAGGGAACCGTCCTCGATGAAGACGGCATTCCGGTTGAAGGCGCGCGCATTACCTACAGCTCGCAGTCGAGTGAGTCCCGAGGCAACGCCACCGCAGGCAAAGACGGAACTTATGTCAGCGAGCCCTTGCCGCCGACCACCTATCTCGTGACCGCGTCCGGCCGTGACATGCTGCCCGTGCAGCGCACCATCACCGTGACCGCGGGCGCGGCTGTCAATGCGAACTTCCGTCTCGAGTGGATCAACCCTGGCCCAGTGCGGGTGCAAAGCCAGTTCGCCGGGGATGCCCCTGACAACCTTCCCATCAACGGACGCAACTACTTGACTGCGGGTGAACTCTTCCCCGGCGTGCAAGCGGTCGATGGCGCGGTCCTCGAAGCGGGCAAGAGCGGGCAGCAAACACTCTCCGTCGACAGCACACTCGGACGCACCACCCGCTACGATTTCGACGAAATCGAATCGATGGATGAAACCAAGGGCGCAGCCGAGTTCACATTGCCCGCCGAAGCTGTCCGCGATGTCATCGTTTCGCGCGCCTTCCCCGATCTTTTTCAGACTCTGAACGCGAGCGGCGCGGTCCGCGTCGAGACGCGCACCGGCGGCGACGAATGGCACGGCAATTTCTACGGAGCCTTGCGCGATCAGTTTCTCGGCCTCGCCGGCTTTCCTGACAGCTCCGACTACAGTCGCCAGCAATATGGCTTTGGCGCCGGCGGAACACTCATCAAAGACAAAGCATTTGCATTCGTAGCCGCAGAGCGCACCAAGCAGGATGGCCTTTTACCGACCCAGGTCGGATTCCCCGCTCCCAACGGCACCGGCCTGCGCTCCGCTTATTTTCGCGAGAACACGGCGCTCGCCCGCCTCGACTACAACCTCAACGACAACATGAGATTTTTCGTTCGCCTCGGCTTCGACAACGCGGCACAGATCGGACCGCAGAACAGCTTTTCAAGCTATCGCAACGACCTCAACGTTCCTTCCGCCGCCTTCGGCCTCGACTGGAATCGGACGAGATTCGTCCGCAGCGCGCGCTTCGGAATTCAGCAGATGAATAACTCCGTGAGCCCCGATCTTGGCGCTTCGGTCATCGATCCGGCGGCTCCGTTTCACATGCAGTTCGGTTCGTTCTCCATTGGCCCCTCGATCACGGGCCCGCGCCAGACAAAGCAGCGCGACATTTACGCGCGCTACGACAGCAACACGGCTTACATCGTGGATCACATCTTCCATTTCGGAGGCGCGGTTCACCACATCACACAGGGAGATTATTGGAATCCCGGCGCCGCTAACTACGGCCCGTCTGTCACCAGCTCCAACGGACTCGCGACCATCTCCGCTATCGACGGCAATCCGCTGCTCGCCGGAGGCGCCGAGGATCCGCTCAACTATCCGGTCGGCACCGTCACAATTTTCAACGGCCTCGGCAATTTCAGCTCGAGCTCAGCCTTCGGCCACCTCGGCGGACATTCCGATACGCGTCTCGAAGGCTATTTCGGCGACACCTTCAACGTCGTTCCGAACGTGAACCTCAGCTTCGGAGTCAATTACGTCTACGACACCAATCGCAACAATCGCGATCTCGGGCCGGTTCCGTGTTCGGACATCAACACTCTGATCG
>JBAWBE010000086.1:0-2214 GCA_049589635.1 Terriglobales bacterium | reverse complement strand
GAGACGAATCGAAGTTTTCAACCTGCAAGAACCACTCTGCTGCCTGCTCCACGGCTTTCTTCGGAATCAGGCCGACAATTTCGCTGGAGACCGGCATCACACCGTAGCGGGCCGCCTCGCGCTTCACGATTTCGAACACGCGATGCACCGGGGTCTGCTCGAAGTCAGTGAGGTTCATGGAAACCTGCGCCATGCCGCGCACCAGAAATCCTGCGCCCTTTACGAAACGAAGACCGCCGCTCGAAAAACGTACTGCCTTCGCAATCTTTTTCGCGATCTCGACATCCGGAGTGTTCAGGAAAACGTTGTAGGCGATGAGAAACTTGCGCGCGCCCACTACCGTTGCACCCGCCGTTGGATGCACCCGCGCTTCGCCAAAATCCGGCTTGCGCGCGGGGTTGGTTGCGATGTCGGCACGAATGCCTTCGAACTGGCCGCGGCGAATGTTTTCCAGATTTTGGCGCTCAGGAGTTGCGGCCGCTGCCTCGTATAAATAGACCGGAATCTGAAAGCGCTTCGCAATTTCCGCACCCACGTGACGAGCCATGGCTACGCAATCTTCGATGGTTACGCCGTCGATCGGAATGAAGGGCACTACATCGGCTGCGCCCATCCTCGGATGCGCGCCTTGATGCTTTGTCAGATCGATCAACTCGGCGGCCTTGCCCACGCCGCGAATCGCCGCCTCCTGAATGGGCTCGCGTTCGCCGACCAGGGTGATTACGCAGCGGTTGTGATCGGAATCCATCTCGCGATCAAGGAGGAAGACGCCGGGAATCTTCATGGCGTCGACGATGGCATCGACTTTGGCCTTATCGCGGCCTTCTGAAAAGTTGGGAACACATTCGACCAGAGTGCTGGGCATACGGGAGAAGGATAAAGGGCGAGAGATGGTATCGCAACTCAGATAGTCGCGACTCTACTCCCCGCAAAGCCTTATCTTAGAGAATCGCCCGCACGACGCCGCCGTCCACCCGCATTGCTGCCCCATTTGTCGCGGATGATGGCTCGCCTGCCAGGTAGGTCGCCATCGCTGCAACTTCATCGACAGTGGCAAAACGCTTCAGCAACGACGATGGTCGGATATGCTCAAAGAATTCCTTCTCTATCTCCGCCTTCGATTTCTTCTGCTGCTTCGCCATCGCCTCAACAAACGCGCCCACACCTTCGGACTCCGTCGGACCGGGAAGAATACTGTTCACCGTCACGCCGGTGCCAGCCACCGACTCCGCGATGCCGCGAGCGACGGCAATCTGCGCAGTCTTGGTCATGCCGTAGTGCACCATTTCAGCCGGAATCTGGACGGCGGATTCACTCGAAACGAAGAGGATGCGGCCCCAGTTCCGCTTCAACATGCCGGGAAGATAATGCCGCGACAGCCGCACTCCGCTCATTACGTTGACCTCGAAAAAGCGCAGCCAATCCGCATCGGGGATTTCGGCAAACGGCTTTGGCTCGAAGATGCCGACATTGTTCACCAGAACATCTACCTCTGGAAGTTTTGCGATCACTGCCTGCGCACCGGATGAATCCGAAAAGTCCGCTGCAATTCCCTCAACCCTGGCGGTTGCAGTATGGGATCGGATTGCCGCTATCGCCTCATCGACGCGCTTTTGCGTGCGTCCGTTGAGATAGACATCCGCGCCCTCGCGACCAAGGGACTGAGCGATTGCGAACCCGATACCAGCGGTCGATCCCGTTACCAACGCGGTTTTTCCCGTGAGCTTTAGATCCACGTATCTCTCCTAGTCACTCTCCGATTTGGAGACTGGTTTCTTTTTGATTCACCAGGCCTAGCAAAGGGTTCCTACGTGACGGGCAGGCCGGGCCTCAAGGCGTCAGTTTTCCGGTCTGGAGGTAGTTCTGCGGGGGAACACCGAAGGCATCCGCGACGCGATTGAAAAACGCGAAGAGCGCGGTAATATAAACTGCCTCCGCGATCTGATCTTCGTTCCAGCCGGAGTCCCGCAACCTCTGAACATCCTCAGCGGTTGAGCGGTAGGCGGCGTCGGTGATCAGCTTGACATAGTCGAGCAAGTCGCGCTCCGCGGCGGTCAGGCCAGCTTCGTCTAATTTGCCTTCGAGAATTGCGGCTACGCATTGATCGGTGGCTCCCTGAACACGCAGGAAGTAAGCATGGCTATCCAGTCAATAGGGACATCGATTGAGATACGAGACGTAGCTGGCGATCATCTCCTTGTACCGGCGGGGGAG
>JBAWBE010000085.1:0-3312 GCA_049589635.1 Terriglobales bacterium | reverse complement strand
TAATAAAATCGCCCGTATCGTATGACTTGTTTGAGACGACGGGAAAGACGGTGAGATTGCCGCTGCGAATGGGTTCCAGAAGCGAGTAGTGGGAGCTGGACGACAGTTCTCCTGCCGGCAGCACAGTTGGAATCAGGACAACGACTGCAACTAACAACACAATTCCTGCGACGTCGACGAACAGGCGCATGACGAGCCTCCAAGTATTCCGGACTACGTATGAGGACACCACTCCCGCGGAATCGGCTCCGGACCTCGCCCGGCACGCCAAAGGTGGAGCGTGCCGGGGTCAGATTCGCGAACCTTCCAGGAGTGTCTAGCTCGCTGAATCGAGAACGTACGATTTACGATCTCTTGCGTCTAAAAAATTGTTAGCATCATGCTGGGGCTGTTTGTTAAGGATGGTCTTCCGAGAGTAGTGTTCCGACAACAATGTTGTGAGGATGATTTTCCGGGGATGACGTTGCGCGCCCAATCTGGAGATACAGCGAATGCTGCAGAGCTTTACGCGCGCAGCGGCGCCGCAGCCTATGGCGTAAGCGCGGAACAGTTCGCCATCATTCTGGTGGATATTCAGCGTAAGTATGTTCCGAACGCTTCGCCGAATGAGAAGGCCGATTTCTGCGCGGCGCTGCGACTCGAAGAACTAGCGTTGGCGCGAGCGTGCGCAGCGGGCAATGAACGAGCCTGGGAAGATTTCATCAGCCGTTATCGCCAAAAATTGCATGGCATGGCGCTGCACATAACTCGCGACGGCGCGCATGCGGCGGAACTTGCCGACTCATTGTTCGCCGACTTATATGGAATGGGCGGGCGCAACGGCACGCGCAACTCAAAGCTGGTGTTCTACACGGGGCGTGGATCGCTGGAAGGTTGGTTGCGCACCGTGATGTCGCAGGAGTTCATCAATCGGTATAGGAAGCAGAAGAAGGCGGTAAGCCTCGAAGAGCAGACCGAAGAGGGAGTGCAGTTCGTGGCCAAAGATCCCGAGCCGGTGTGCACTTTCGACCAGCGACTCGAGACGGCAACCGATCAGGCGCTGGCTGAACTTTCGGCAGAGGACCGATTCACGCTCGCGTCCTACTATTTGGATGGGCGAACGCTGGCCGAAATTGCACGGTCGCTCGGACTGCACGAGTCGAGCGTAAGCCGGCGGCTGGACCGGCTATCAACCGGGCTGCGGAAGCGCATTCTGGCGGGTCTGCGCGAGCAGGGAATGAGCCATGCTCAGGCGACTGAGGCGCTGGAAGCCGACGTGCGGGACATTACGCTCGATTTGCGTTCGCGTTTGATGCAAGATTCTGAGACTACGACGTTCTCTAGGAGAAAGGTTCCTGCACCCGATAGTTCGGGGAAGTAGAACCCGGGAAAGTAGCAACTGGCAAGAGCGCCTGAAGTATGCGGCGGCTTAGGAAACGAAAATGGGGAAGAGAAGCGAAGAATGACTGAAGTACCAAAAATTGTGCATCACCGTCTGCGGGCCGCGATGCCCGCGGCGGAGCTGCTGGAGCAGATGCATCCGGAAGCGGATGTATTGACTGCGTTTGCGGAGCAGGCGCTGTCGGCCCCGGAGCGAGAGGGTGTATTGCAGCATCTCGCGCTTTGCGGGGATTGCCGGGATGTGGTGGCACTGGCGCTTCCGGCGACTGATCTTCTGCCGACTGATGCGATCGTTCGACCGCAGGAAGTGGGAGAAGAGGAGAGCGTCGTCACGGTGCTCGCGGGCACGGGGGCGGTAACAAGATCCGGGAACCGTGAGGGCAAGAGCCGGTTTGCGTGGGCGGGATTCGGTTGGGGGCAGATGAGGTGGGCGACGCTGGCCGCCGGAATCGCGGTCGCGATCTTTGTAGTTCGTCCGGCATTGGAGCACATTGGAAAGCCGCACCCACAAGTGAACTCCGCTGCAAACCAGATTTCACCGGCGGCGCAGCCGACCACAGCCTTGCAGACTGCTTCGGGGGCGGTGCCAGTGAATTCGGCCATTCCTACAAAGAACGCGGTTACGGGCGCTGCAAGCAGCGCTCCCATGGATAGCAAGATTGCGAGCAACAAAGTCAAAATAAACATCGTTGAACCCATGACCGGCGCAAACATGACCAGCGCAAACATGCGCGGCGCTGACACGAGCCTCGCGAACACGATCGCCGGACTTGATGGCAGGCCCGTTTCTTCGCCGCCACCGCAGCCGCCGCAAATGACGGCCTCGCGATCCGAGCAGTCAGGCATGCAGCTTGTGGGCACTCTGGGTGCGAATGGCGGTAGCGTTAAACAAGATGCCGACCGATTGAAGGCCGACCGAGTGAAGGACCGAGTGAAGAAGGACGCGGTGTCCGCCGGTCTGGCTGGTGCACCGAGGCGCGAATCGGGGGCGCCAGGAGCGGAGAGCAAATCAGAGGCGGAGAAGGCGGCGTTGGGCAAATCGGTAGTCGGCAGTGCATCGGAGATGGTTGAGGTGTCGGGGGCGTCTACAGAAGTGGAAACGACCGCAGAAGCGGGTTCTACTTCGGTCTCTACTGAGGCAAATCTGATGGCGCAGGCCGATCAGCCCCCGCGAGAGCGGACCACGCTTCAGGATGCGCCGGCGATTGTCAAAGCCAAGCCTGCGCTCGACGACAGCGCCACTCGCGATGCCGCCGTCACGGCTGCCAATGAATCGGGAAAAACGTCTGCCGGGAAAACATCAACATCGACATCGACAGAGGTAGCGAGTTTGCAGGCGGAAGTTACACCGAAGGCAAAAACCCGGAATTTCGCCATGCAAGCGGCTGCACCTCTCGCGATGCAGAAACAAAGTGCGAACTGGACGATTGCAGACGGCGTGCTCCAGCGTTCGCTGGACGGTGGCCATACTTGGCAAGTGGCGGCCCGTGCGGAACACGGGCTCCTCTGTTATACGAGTCGCGGGCAGGAGGTATGGGCTGGCGGACAAGCTGGAACGCTGCTGCACTCGGTCGACAATGGCGCCACGTGGAGCGCTGTCGCAGTGGCGGTCGGCGGCCAGCAGCTGAGTTCTGATGTAACCCGCCTTGATATACGGTTGACCTTGCGCCCAACGGTGGAGATCGTCCTCTCTACCGATACTCATGAAACCTGGAGCAGCATGGACGGCGGAAAGACGTGGGAAAAGAAGTAGCTGGGTTTTTCGTCGTTGCTGTTGCAGTGTTCTTGTAAAGAGCCCGCTGAATTACTTAGCCACGGCAGCCTTGCCTATGGCCGGACGCGGACAGGAATGTCCGCGCCACACAGTCAAGAGCATTCTCACGAATCCTGGCCACAAAGAAAAACGTCCTGAGCATTCGCTCAGGACGCCTC
>JBAWBE010000084.1:0-5266 GCA_049589635.1 Terriglobales bacterium | reverse complement strand
ATTGCGAAGTTTCCGGAACTGAAGAAAAGCGCTCCCGAGAGTGATTATTTACTTGAGGAAGTCGATTTTCGCACCGACAGCGTGAATAGGAAGATCGTGATCCCAACTCACAATGGATCTTTCATCGTGCAGTACGCCTACAGTCACGGTGATTGGGTCGTCGTCTCTGCGAGCGCCGACCAGGTACTCATGTTCTCTCTCAATAACGGTCAGGAGAGAGGGCATTTTTTCGGAACGAGTCCTTTAATCTCGGGGAACGGGTTGCTCGCTGTAGAAAATGAAGCGAGCCAGATCACCGTTTACGATCTTGCAAACTCGCAGTTGAAGCAGCAGTACTCGTTTGCGGATCCCATTTTGTTCAAGAGCTTCTCCGCCGATGGCAATCGGTTGTTTGTCTTCACCGCGGACCAAACTGCTTTCATCCTCGATCTGACGGCAAAGGACCTGGCCGCAAAAAACTGAAATGGGCCGGCATCCAGTGTCTGGACCCCATTGCGCTGACCGTCTTCTTGCCTCATGCATGTCGATGCATGCGCGGGGATTTTGGAGATATGCTTGACTCATCGGGTCCAAGTCGCGTATCTGCGAGGAGCGGCGAATGAATCAGTCTCATGATCCGTCGAGAGTCTACCTGCACAAGTCTTTACTTCGCTTGTTCTGGGCTGGCACCTTGCTGTTCACCGTAATTTTGTTCGCCGGCCTCGCCTCCGTTGCCGCCCAAACCCTAACCGTTACCACCGCCGACGGCCACTCCACCACTCTCTCCGCCGCGCAAATCGCCGCCGTGGCGCACGTGAGCATCACCGCCGACGACCACGGTACCGCAGCGAAGTTTGAAGGCGTGCCGCTGGCCACAGTACTGACCATGGCCGGCATCCAACTCGGCGACTCGCTGCGCGGCCCGCGCCTCGCCGAGGTCGTCCTCGCCTCTGCCTCCGACGGCTACAAAGTGGCCTTCGCGCTTGCCGAACTCGATCCCGCTTTCGCCACGCGTGAAATCATCCTTGCCGACAAGAGAGACGGCAAGCTCCTAGACGCGAAAGAAGGTCCTTTTCGCGTAGTGGCGCCCGGAGACAAGAGACCCGCGCGCTGGATTCGTCAGGTTACAGAGTTGAAAGTAGTGGCGGTAAAGTGATCGCAGGAAATGCCGATCGAAGAGACTGCATAAGGCAAGGAACCGCGCTCAGTTATTTCCGAGCACCGACCAAACATCGCCCTTTTGGAACTCGCGCGTCTTCTCCGCCCCATGCGCAGAGTACCAATTCCGCCAGCTCGCCGGATCGTCCGGCAAGTTCACGCCCGTAATTTCGCGCAAAGCCTGGTAGATCCAATTTCGTGTAGTGCCCTGGACTGCCGGATCATCTCCCAACTCAATCAATCCCGGCACCGCCTTCATGCGCTGCCCGCGCGTCATCATGCCGGACTTCGCCAGGCTGCAACCCGCGCGCTCACGCACCTCGAGCGTCGGATCATTCCGAAATACGTCCAAAAAAATCTTGATCGTATCGTCAGTCCCAAGATGCGCCAGCCCCTCCACCGCCCAGAAGCGCACCTGATGGTTCGGATCGTGAATCCACTCCGCCAACAACTGATGAATGCGTTCGGTTCGAATGCCGCGATTGCCAAGCATTCCCAGCTCCCAGGCAAAGTAAGGGCGGCTGTCCGGAAGCTTCTGCGCGGTCTCGATCAGTCGATCCGCCTCTTCGTTGGTCTTCGGAATACTCCGCACCGCAAGATTGATCTCAATCGCCGCCGCCCTCACCCGCAGATCGTTCGAGTAGAGCGCAGTATCCTGCAAAGTCTCCCACCGGTCGGTAGCCTTCAGCTTACCGCGCCAACCGTCAACCATACCGGCGATAAGATTGGTCGCGCCGATATCGTGATTGACGGCAGCGCCCAACAAAAATTCCATCTGCACCTGCGGAGACTGGGTCGCGACCCACTCAATATTATGTTCCGACAAGTTACCCCGATCGGCGGGCACAGCGCGTCCGGGCACAGGCAGATCCGCGCCCGATTGCGGACTGGAAATGGGAGGGCGGCCGGGTGTGGTAGGTGGACTTTCCACTGGCGTGACCTGCGAGGCCGCACGCGGACTCAGCGCCGAGAGAATCATCAATACCAAGACCGCTGCCGCAAAGTCCTTGGATGCACGAGTCAGAACAGACCCCGATGGACACAGTCGATTCCGCATAATCCTAAGTCTAGGCAGCGACGAAGAATCGACAAGTTACCGGGGTTTTACGGCGCGATACACCTTCATGAATAGACGATCCGCTGGTCGATGGAGTTAGTCCTTTACTGGAAGCTGCGGCTCACTCCCACTCAATCGTGCCCGGCGGCTTCGAGGTTATGTCATAAACAACGCGATTCACACCGCGTATCTCATTCACAATCCGGCTCGAAATCGTCTTCAGAACCTCATAGGGGAGGGGCACCCAGTCGGCGGTCATGCCATCTTCGGAATGCACGGCACGAATCGCGCAGGTGTAAGCATAGGTTCGCTGATCGCCCATCACGCCGACCGACATCACCGGCAGAAGCACCGCGAATGACTGCCAGATTTTTTGATAAAGACCGGCTTTCTTGATTTCGGTGACGACTATGTCGTCGCACTCACGCAACAGGTCGGCGCGCTCTTTTGTTACTTCGCCCAAGATGCGTACTGCGAGGCCCGGACCGGGGAATGGCTGGCGTTGAAGAAGTTCCTCCGGCAGGCCCAGATCGCGGCCTATGCGCCGCACTTCATCTTTGAACAAGTCTTTAAGAGGCTCGATCAGTTTGAGCTTCATCTTTTCGGGGAGCCCACCGACGTTGTGGTGCGACTTGATTACCTCTGAGGGGCCGCGCACCGAACGCGATTCGATTACGTCAGGATAGAGCGTGCCCTGCACCAGCCAATCAACGTGGCCTTCCGTCTGCTCGATCCGACGCGCCTCGTCGTCGAAGACTTCTATAAATTCGTTGCCAATGATTTTGCGTTTCTTTTCCGGGTCTGTGACGCCTGCCAGCTTGGTCAGGAAGCGGTCGGTTGCATCTACGGCAACGAGGCGAAGGCCAAGTTTGTCGCGCAGGTTTTGCTGAACTTTCTCGAACTCGTTTTTGCGGAGTACCCCGTTGTTGACGAAGACGCAGGTCAGGCGCGATTCCTTGCTTCCGATTACGGCGGGCTCATCACGCAGGGCGCGGTCGACGAGCACAGCCGCGACCGAGGAATCCACACCGCCGGAGAGCGCGCAGATCGCCCGTCCGCTGCCTACCTGCTGCCTTACTTGAGCGATGGTTGCGTCGATAAAGTGTTGTCCCGTCCAATTCGGCGCCGCTCCGCAAATGTTCAGCGCGAAGTTTCGCAGAATATCGGCGCCGAGCGGCGTGTGATGGACTTCGGGGTGAAACTGCACTGCCCACATCTTGCGCTCCGGGTTCTCGATGGCCGCGACTGCGTGCGGCGTCTTCGCTGTCAGCCGGAATCCGGATGGAAGTTCTTCGGCTGAATCCCCGTGCGACATCCAGACCGCCAGTAGTTTCGGCAGGCCCTGAAAAAGTTGCGAATCGCCGGCCTGGAGTTCGACCTTGGCGTGACCATACTCACGCTTGGCTGCGGGGCGAACCTTTCCGCCCAGCGCGTAGACCATGAACTGGAGACCATAGCAGATACCGAGCACGGGCACGCCGAGCTCAAACACTTTCTTGTCGGCATGCGGCGCCGCCTGATCGTAGACCGACGACGGGCCGCCGGAGAGAATGATTCCGACTGGCGAGTAGCTGCGGATCTCGTCAAGGCTCGCGTTGAATGGGAGCACGACGGAGAAGACTCTATTTTCGCGGATGCGGCGCGCAATCAGCTGCGAATATTGCGCCCCGAAGTCGAGGACAACGATGGCTTCGGTAACGACGGCTTGATTAAGCTGGGATTGGGGTTCCACGGATGAGTGTCTCAAATCGACAAGACAGTGTAAAGGAGGAAGATTCAGAGCATCCACGGGTCGCTATAGTACTCAATACCATTCGCGAGTTTCGCGCGCGGCGTCGACGTGAATCCTTAGCTCTTAATCCTTATCAATGTTACGGGACTTGAAAAGCGCGAGGGTCGATAGACTGGTTATTCATAATGGTGCTGGCATTCACCTCCCACTCCACCGTCTTGGTGAAGCCGTTGTTCAGTTCTACGGTATAGCGAAGATCATAGTGAGTCGGAAGGGTCAGCCCATTCTGGGTCTTAAAGACCGAAAACTTCTCTTCCAGCCGGTAGCGAGTTTGCTGCTCCTGCGACGACGTTGTTTCGCCGCCGGTGCCGATCGATGACGAAATGGTCGCATTGTAGCTACTCATCACGTGTTGATAAGTTTGCGGGTCGAAGTAAAGCTGAATCACGAGATCTGAGTTCTTTTTCGGCTTATAGCGGAGCACAATGAGCTCCCGTCCATCCACCTTTTTCGTTCCTTCGGACTGAACCTTGGCTTGCCGCGCGTCGAGATCCAGAAGTGGCCAGCCAGAGGACCAAACCCCGCCCAACAGGTTATCGTGCAGCAAGATACCTTCATCGAGCACAAAGATGCCGAATTCGGAACGGTGCTTGTCGCTGTAGGTTCCAGCCACGCTCATCTTGCTGCCATCGCAGATGAACTGTTCACCCAGGTAGCCGCTGGCGTTCACTTTGAACAGAATGTCCGACTTTGGTCCTTCTGAAGCAAACTGAAATTTGCCGTCAATTGCCCCGCTGCCACCGACCAGGACCCGGTAGGTTGATCCGCCTACTACAACTCGCGACTTCAGATCATGGCGCGCCTGCTGCGGGCCGATTGCCTCAAGGTGTTTGGCGATGACGTCTTCGGGCTTGACGTCCGCTCCCCAAAGATGGGTGGACGAGCCGATCAGCAACACACTCAAAAATCCGATGAATTGCTTTCGCAAACCAGGTAAGTCCATCAAAAGTGTTCCCCTTTTCTTCCGCACTGATTTAGCGCACCACGATATTTACCAGCTTGCCGGGCACCACGATCACCTTTACCACCGGCTTGCCTGCGATCGCAGCCTGCACTTTCTGATCGGCCAGCGCGGCTTGCTTTACATCATCGTCGGGGGCAGTCGCGGGGACGACGACCTTGCCGCGTAGCTTGCCGTTGACCTGCACTGGAATCTCGATCTCATCCGCGGCCGCCAGCGCGGGATCATACTTTGGCCAGGGAGCCTTCAGCAAGTTGCTGGTTTCGCCGCTCATCTCCCAAAGTTCATGAGAGACATATGGAGCCATCGGCGCCAGCAA
>JBAWBE010000083.1:0-10094 GCA_049589635.1 Terriglobales bacterium | reverse complement strand
GTACATCAGGGGCGTGAACGCTCCGTACGTGCCGCTCAAAGCCCAAACGCCGGCGAATTTTTCGGGATCGACGGAAGCGCTCTGACTCACGAGCCCGATGGCGGTCGAAACATTGCCCGCTTCTTGTATCGGCGCTTTCAAGCGCGTGCCCAGCGGATTGTCCGTGGGACTGTAGTGCCCCCACAAACTGCCGTGCTCCACGTTGATCGATTCCGAAAGGTCAGCGGCCACCGTGAAGAACCGTCCTTCGGTGACGTAATTCATCCACTTGATGATTTCGGAAATCCCGCGCCGCGCTCCGGCCACCTCGCCCGGCTTTTTGAAGAGCGCAATGCTAACCTGCTTTTCCGCGCCCGAAATCGCATTCTTAATCGAGACATTCTGCGGCTCTTCCGGTAGCGATGCGACACGCAGGCGCTCGTCGAGGAACGGATCGCTCGTGGCTGAGATGCGCAACTTCACGTCGTCGCGCACGGTATCGCCGATTTCCAAGAGACGATCGGCGAGGCGATCGCCCAATCCGTCGCGGTCGAGCAGCGACATTACGATGTCGATGTTCGTCTTGAACTGAATCAATCGCTCGCGATTGTTGGTGACCGGACCCTTGCGAATTCCTTCGAACTCCACTCCGTACTGCTTCTCGAAGGTCGAGGCCAGCGCGAGAAAATATTCCGAATTCATCTTCAGCGCATAGGGATGGCTTGGATAACTCACCAATTGATCGCCGGCGAAGCCGGGAATTTTCCCGTCGACCGCGGTGGGCCAGTAGCCCTTGATCGTTTTGCCGATCGCGGCGATGGGACGCCGGTCGTGCGGATCCACTGCGTCCATCGCTTTCAGCACCGCAGCCACTTGGCCGTAATCGTTACCGTTCGTCAGCGTAAAGACGTTCCATCCGTAAGACGTCCATTGGCTCACGATATCGTAGCCATCGAAGCACGAGGCGATCACGCCGCCGATCTTGCCGCCAATCAGGCAATCGTCAATGCCCGCATTGTTGTCGGAGATCATCACGCGCAAACGCTTTCCCACTTGCAGCGCGAGCGCCTGCGTCTTGAACTCCTGCGCGTGACCTTCGGTGAGCGCGAATTCGCCCTCCAGCGCGATCACCTTCGGCGAGGCCGGCGCGCCCATCACATCCCAGAACGCCGCTTTGCCCGCGGCCGTCGCGATCCCGATGCCCGAAGGGCCGCCATTCACATCATTGGTGCAGTCGGTGCTTTCGGCATGTCCCGAGAGCGCACGAATGCCGCGGCCTTTCGCTTGCGCGAACAGCGGATTATCTTCCAAACCCGTATCGCGCAGCAGCGTCTTCAGCGCGCCCGCGCCGCGCCGGAATCCGAGCGCGTCGATTGGCAGCATCGCAACCAGTGGGTCGACGTGATAACGCGGATCGCCGGTCTGCTGATATTTGCGATATAGCGCCTGGCCCATGATCATCCAAAGCGCGTAGCACGTTGGGATCGAGTGGCCGGCTGCGAGCATAAACTTGTCGCAATAAGGATGCTTCGGCCGACGGTAATCGTAACGGAGTCCGCCGTTTTCAGGCCCGACCAGATGTGCCGCCACGTTGTACGGTGTGTAGGCGAGCGGCCCGCCCAGATGCCCGGTCTGCGCGTAATTTCCCAGCAGCACCAGGGTCATGCAGGTCATGTATCCAACGTCGTCGAGTAGCGGGTCGTACGCCAAAGTTCGTTGCTCGGGGGGAGAAGGAACAGCGTGAGTGAGCGAGGTCATAAACGGTCTCAAAAATCATAACATCCGTGAAGACAAGGCCGAACCAGTGAACGAGAACGAACCGAACGTCCTTATGAGCCCACTGGCCGGAGACCATCTATTTCCCGCCTCGGCTGGCAATGACTCTGGCGAGCTTCCCAAGTTGGCTCTCCATGCCCATCACTGCCCGCTGCGTCCACTCATCGCTGTGCATCGGGTCAAGCGTCAGGACCATGCGCACGCTGCCTCCTGTCGTAAAGAATTCCACCTTGTTGCCTACGGTGTATGGCTCAACGCCCGGAACGAAATCGACCCGGTGAGTGTAGGCGATCGTCTTGCGCAGAACGATCTCGGTGTAGGTCAGCCTCGCTTCGGTCGTCAGAGGCATCCCCGCTTTTTTCATGAACTGAACCTGCGGCGGATCGACCGCCGTCATTGCATATACCATCTGGCCACCGGCCCTCAGATCGAGCTCGTGAACCTTTACCGAGAACCCTTCCGGACCCCACCACGATTCGATTCCTTCTCTAGTCGTCCAAAGCTCCCAGACATGCTCGATCGATGCCTCGTACGTGCGCTCGATGACGATCTTTTGATTGGACTCGTGACCGGACCGGCTATTCGCTTTTCCGCTCATGATGTTCTCTCCCTGATGTTCTCTACTGACGCTCTCTACTGACGCTCTCTACTGACGTTCTCTACGTGACGATTTTCTTGTTGCAAGGCCGGACTTTCTGGTGTGGCGTTTGCGCGCGAGGGCCTCGCCGAACTTGTCGAGACGGCCCTCCCACAGTTGCCGATACTGGCTTATCCAGGCATCGAGATCTCTGAAGGGATCGGGGCAAAGTGAGTAGAAGCGCTTCTGTCCATCGGGGCGGACGCGCACGAACCCAGCCTCCGTCAGGATGCGGAGGTGCCGCGATACGCCGGACTGGTCAATCTCGACGTTCTCGACAATATCGTTGACCGAATGTTCGCCGCCCCGCAGGATTTCCACGATGCGGAGCCGACTCGGATCCCCAAGGGTTTGGAGCACTTCTACATGCATGGCAATACATATGTATCATCGTGCATATATCATGTTAAGGCTGAATCGTATACCGAAGTAGGAGGGGTGGCGGGCACTCTCAGCGAGGAAACTTCAGTCTTACCATCTCCATCGCGGCCTGGTGCGTGGCGACGCGTCCTTCCAGTTGCGCGTCCTCAGCCGCGTCCAGAATTTCCTTGAACTGCGGCCCCGGTTGGTAGCCGGCGGCAATCAAGTCGTCGCCGGTCACGAGCAGCCGAGGACGAATCGCCTCCGGCGGAATCGAGTTCAGTCGCTCGCGGGCGTAGTCATAGGCGTCGAGCATCCCGTTGCTCGACAAGACGTCCATGCGATGTAGTTCCAGGTGCTCGTCGAATTCCGGCAGCCGCAGAAATTTCTTGAGCGTCGATTCGTTCATCTGCCGCACTTGGGCGAAGCGCATGTGATTGTGGACGAGCGCCAGAATCTGATCGGTCTCGTCGTTCGAGAAGCGCAGCCGACGGCAGATTTCGGCCGCCATCTTGACGCCAACGTCGACGTGCCCATCAAATCGAATGCGATCGGGCGCGACACGAAACGTGGGAGGCTTGCCCACATCGTGCAGCAGCGCTCCCCAGGCCAGCGTCTTCGACGAGCCAGGCGGCAATTTTTCGAGCAGCAGCAGCGTATGTACAAAGACGTCCCCTTCGGGATGAAATTGTGGAGGCTGCTCCACACCCTTCATCGCGGATATTTCCGGCAACACCTCGCGCAACAACCCGCTCTCATCAAGCAGCACGAATGCCCGCCGCGCGTGCCCTTCTGTCAGCATCTTAGTCAGTTCGTCGCGGATGCGTTCTTGCGAGACCTGATGAATCTGCGGTGCCAGTTGCTGAATTGCCGCAAAAGTCGCGGGATCAATCTTGAAATCAAAGCGCGCCGCAAAACGCACGGCTCGCAACATGCGCAACTTGTCTTCGGCAAATCGGCGCGACGGCTCGCCGATGGCGCGGACAATGCCCGCTTTCAAATCCTCGCGTCCACCAACAAAATCCAAAATCCCATCGTTCGTAGAATCGGAGACCAACGGATCAAGCAGCATTCCATTGATCGTGAAATCGCGCCTCTGCACGTCTTCGCGCGGATCCTTGGTGAATCGCACCTCATCAGGATGACGCCCATCGGAGTAGCCAACATCGCAGCGAAACGTAGCGACCTCAACCGTGGAACGAGATGCGCCTTCGCTCGTCACTTCCGATTCAGCAGACGAGCACGGTACGAGCACCACGCCGAACTGGGCCCCGACAGCGAGGGTCCGCGGAAAGATATTCATAACCTGCTGTGGAGTCGCATCGGTAGCCACGTCGTAATCAGCAGGCTCGCGCCCGAGCAACAGATCACGAACGCATCCGCCATTGAAGTAAGCCTGATACCCGCGCTCGCGCAGCGTCCGCACGATGTCGGTAGCGTGTTGTTTGGCGGTACTCAAGGAGCACTCTCACCCAATCGTCTAAACTAAAAGGTTCAAGCTCGAAGCTAGCGGCTAGAAGCTAGCAGCTGACTTCAATTATGCCCGACGCCCTCATCCTCGGCATCGAAAGTTCCTGCGACGAAACAGGCGCGGCCGTGGTGCGCGCGGGCGAGCAGATTCTCTCGAACGTCGTCGCCTCGCAAATCGCAACGCATCAGCCTTACGGCGGAGTCGTCCCCGAACTCGCCTCACGCGAGCATCTGCGCGCAATTCTTCCGGTCGTCCGCCAATCGCTCGCTGAAGCTGGACACACCTACAACTCAATCGATGCTATCGCGGTCACGCAAGGTCCGGGGCTCGCGGGAGCGCTGCTCGTCGGCATCAGCTTTGCTAAAGCGCTTTCCTTCGCGCTCGGCAAGCCGCTCATCGCGGTCAACCATCTCGAAGGCCACGTCCACGCCGTGTTGCTCGAGCAACGCCAGAGCGAAAATGCCGACCTACAGTTTCCCGTACTCGCCCTCGTCGTTTCCGGAGGCCACACTCATCTCTATCTCGCCGAAGTCGAGAAGAATCTTTGGACCTACGCAGAGATTGGCCACACCCGCGACGACGCCGCTGGTGAGGCCTTCGACAAAGTAGCCAAGCTCCTGGCGCTCGGCTATCCGGGAGGTCCAATCATTGACCGCCTCGCTCCATATGGCGATCCGCACGCGGTCAAATTCCAGATTGCGCAGATCAAGCATCGTGATCGGAATGAAGTCCGGAATAAAGTCCGGAGTGAAGTTCAGAGTAAAGCATCGAGGTCAGCGGCCGCGCTGACAAACAACGAGCAGAATTCGCGTCCTCGTTTTGATTTTTCCTACAGCGGAATCAAGACCGCAGTCTTGCGTTACGTCGAAACCGAGCACCTGCAACCATCGATCGACCAACGGCGAAAGGCCCTGCAGGATCTCGCCAGTCCCACTTTCGACGACTATCTCCGACTCTGCGATCGCCAGACGCTCAATCTTGTTGCATCGTTTCAGCGCGCCATGGTGACCGACCTCGTCACGAAGACACTGGCGGCCGCGCGCGAATACGACATTCGCACGCTCTTTGTCAGCGGAGGCGTCGCCGCTAACCAGGAATTGCGCGCAACGTTCCAACGAGAAGCCGAAATGCAAGGACTGCCCGTGTTCTTTCCGTCGCGCCCTCTTTCCACCGACAATGCGGCTATGATCGCCGCTGCCGCCTTCCCAAAATTTCTGCGTCGGGATTTCGCGCCAGCGGATTTCTCTGCCGAAGCCAACTTCCCTCTGCGCTGACCAAATTGCACGCCGCGTTTTTAGCCTAGCTCGAAGCGCGCGGCTCGTGGCTGGTCACCGCATCTGCCGCGCAGCCGGGAACTTCCGCCTCTTGTTACGAAACTGTTACATTTCCCGGCTACAATGGTGCCCGTGAAACCAACACTCTTCGTCGTGGAAGACGACCCCGACATTTCCCGCCTCGTGCGTCATCATCTCGAAGGCGCTGGATTTAATGTGCGCCTTTATTCGACCGGCAACCTCGTCGTAACCGACGCCGAACGCCAGCGCCCCGCGCTCTTTCTGCTCGACATCATGGTTCCGGGCAAAGATGGGCTCGAGCTGTGCCGCCAGATCCGGCAATCGGTTTCGCTCGCTTCGGTCCCGGTAATTTTCCTGACGGCGAAAGGCGGCGAGGCTGATCGCATCCTGGGGCTCGAACTGGGCGCCGACGACTACATCCCCAAACCGTTCAGCCCCCGTGAACTTGTGGCCCGCGTCAAAGCCGTGATGCGCCGTTTCGAGCGTCCGCTGCCGCTTCTGCCGACCAAGATCGAAGACGTGCACATCGATCCTTCGGCGATGACCCTCACCGTTCGTGGCAAGCAGGTGCCGACCACCGCCACCGAATTCCGCTTGCTCGATTACTTTATGCGCCATGCCGGACGCGTTTTCACACGCGACCAATTGCTTGACTCCGTCTGGCGCGACACGGCCTACGTCACGCCGCGCTCGGTTGACGTTTATGTGCGCCGTATCCGGGAAAAAATTGAGCCCGATCCGGAGAATCCACGCTATCTGAAGACGGTCCGCGGGGCCGGGTACCGCTTTGAGGTCCCCCATTGAGACCTCGCATCTTCGTCAAATTGATGGTTGTGTTTTTTGTTGTGATCGCCGTCACCGCCATCACTTTGCAGTGGACCGTCCGCGACGTATGGCAGCACATGCTCCATGACCAGATTGAGCGGGACCTCAAACAGAAGACACTGATGTTCGCTTACCGCGTCGAGGCCGACCGGCAGCATTCGCTCGCGGACATCACGTCGCAGGAAGGCCAGGCCGCGGGCGCGCGCGCCACGGTCATCGATCCCACTGGCAAGGTGCTCGCCGATTCCGAAGCCGATTCGAGCACCATGGAAAGTCAGTTGAATGACAGAGAGTTTGCCGCCGCTCTCGGAGGATCGGTGGGGGTTAATGAACGCAAGAGCCACCGACTGGGAGTCGATTTCCTGTACGTGGCGGCACCGGTTTCCGGAGGCGCCGTGCGTCTCGGCTATCCTCTGCCCGAAATTGAAACTACCGACTGGCCGCTGGCAAAAGCGTTGCTTCGAGGTTCGCTGATCGCATTCGCCCTCGCCGTCTTAATTGCCGCGGTAACGTCTCAGCGGATGGGGCGTCGACTGAAGCGCATCGTAAATTTCGCCGAACGCATCGCCGCCGGTGATCTCACCGCCAGGATCGCGGCCACTTCCAGCGATGAGATCGGACAGGTCGCCGCCGCACTCGACAAGACGGCGCGGCACGTGGAAGAAAACTTCGCCCGGCTGGAAACCAGCCAGCACGAACTTGAGACCCTGCTCAACAGCATGCAGGATGCCGTGCTCGCGGTGGGCGCGGATGGACGCGTGCAGTGGGCGAACCGGGGGATGGCGCGTCTGCTTCGCCGTTCGCCTCGTCTCGACGCGCCGCTCATCGACAACGTCCGCGACCCCGACTTCCTCGCCGCCGTACAAGACGCGGCGCGCGATCAGGTTGTCACGTCGGCGCGGGCGAATACCATTACTGCCGGGCGCACCTTCGACGTTACTGCCGCGCCCATGCCCGGAGGCGGCGTCGTCGCCGTGCTGCGTGACCTGACAGAAACCGAGCGCATGGAAAAAACGCGCCGCGATTTCATCGCTAACGTCTCCCACGAGTTGCGAACGCCGCTTACATCCATTCAGGGATATACGGAGACGCTACTCGACAGTGGAGTGGCTGACAATCACGTTCGCGATTTTCTGGAGATCATCCGCAAGAATGCCGCCCGAATGGGGCGATTGACGGAAGATTTGCTGACGCTGGCGCGCGTCGAATCGGGCGAGCAGAGATTTGATATTCAGAAGGTGAGTACGGAGGAATTGCTGCAAGATGCGCTGGAGAGTTTTCGCGAAGTGGCGCGCTCTTATGGCATGGAGCTGGTCGTCGAGAATGCCGCTATCGACGCGAATGTGAACGCGGACCGCGAGGCGATCCACCAGATTTTCTCCAACCTCATCGAGAACGCTTTGAAGTACGCCGCGTCTGGAAAACAAATTATTCTCGGAGCGCGGCCGTCACCCGGCGTGCCGTCGGCTGTCACTTCCGCTGCAGCAATCGCTAGCGCATCGAGTCCGGCATCGGGCGGGGACGCATCCAGCGTGACAGCGGTAGAAACCAAACCCAGCCCCCCAGCTGTAAAAGTCTCTTCCGATTCCAGTTCGAGCGCCAACGCCGTCGAATTCTACGTCCGCGATTTCGGTCCGGGGATCTCATCCGAGCATGTGCCGCGCCTGTTCGAGCGCTTCTACCGCGTCGATAAGGCCCGCTCCCGCGAATCGGGAGGCACCGGGCTCGGCCTCGCCATTGCGAAGCACATCATGTTCGCTCACGGAGGAACGATCCGCGCCGAAAGCGAACTGAATCACGGATCAAGTTTTCTGTTCATCCTGCCTGCGTCCGGCCGGTAGCTCGTATAGGTTGCCGGCTATTTAGAAATCCAACCAGAATCTCTTTAGTAGCCCGAAATTCACTGTCTCTTAACCTCCCTAATCGCCGCTGGGATATATGCTTTTAATCGGTTTGTGGCCAGAGTTTGGACTGACACTTGGACTGGAAAAACCACACAATTTAGACTAGGAATTGAAACCGGGCGTCCTCCGGAGAAGTCAGGCATCAAATTGATTATGCGGTTCTGCTTATGAGCACGGCCAGCATGAAAACGCCAGCACCCGGGCCGGACTGCGCTGCACTCGTCAAGCGCACGGTGGAGGCTTGCGAGCTCGCGCGCCAGGCTGCCGCTATTGCCGCCGAAGGCATCGCTACCGGTTCGATGTCGCGCCTTAATGCCATTCGGGAGTGCGAAAAAGATCTCGACGCCATTGACCTCGAAGTGGATTCCGATGTGACGCGCGTCATCACACTAGCTCCACAGGAAGATAGCGGCCACTTGCTCGCCTGCATGAAGCTCATGATCGGCCTCGAGCGCATCGGCGACCTGTTGCTGAGTTTTGCGACCAGTGCTCAGGCTGCCGGAGCGCAGATTGATCCCCAGGACGCCCGCGACCTGACCCACATGGCGACTATTCTTGAAAAAATGCTGGCCGATGTCGGCTATTCTTTTTCCGAGCGTGACGTCAAAAAAGCGATCGAAGTTCTTCGCGCCGACGCCGAGATGGACCGCCTGCGCAACCTCATCTTCCTGCGCCACATAGAAAACCCCGAAAATCTCGAACGCCGCGCCAGCCTGCAAGTGATCTTCATGACGCAATCGCTCGAACGCGCCGGCGACCACGCCAAAAACCTTGCTGAAGAAGTCTGCCACTTCGTCAGTGGACGCAGCATTCGCCACCTGCTCATGGCCTATGACAAGCCGAAGGAGCAGATGTTCATCGAGTGGCTGCGGCACAAGGACGAACAGGCGCGGTAGCGTGGTCTGGCGGCGAAATCGCCGCTGGCGATGACCCACGCTGACCCTTTCTTTTGCGCTTGCTCACACTCTTTATTTACCAAGGCATTGTTTGTCAAAGCACTGTTTGCCAAGGCGCCTTCCCGCCGTATCCTGTAACCGTATCCTGTAATCAGGAGGCGGTTCATGAGCGAGAACTCCCGGCAGAGCGAGACGCATATTGACGCAATTGTGAAGCAGGAGGAAGAGGCGTTAGAGCGGCGGTCCAGCTCGGAACGATTCGCCGATGGGATCGGGCTTTTTGCGGGCAGTCTTCCTTTTGTCCTATTTCACCTTGTGATGATGCTTGCATGGCTGCTGGTGAACAGCGGCCAGATTCATGGGTTACGACCGTTCGACCCTTATCCTTTCTCGCTGCTCGGAATGATTGTGGCTGTGGAAGCTGTCATTCTCTCCAGTTTCATACTTATGCGTCAGAATCGCATGATGCGTCGAGGTGAACTTCGAGACCACCTGAATCTGCAAGTTGACTTGCTGGCGGAGAAAGAGATCACGAAGGTGTTACAGATGGTGCGCGCAATCGGCGGACATCTCGGAGTGCAAGACATCATAAGGGACAAGGAAATCCGCGAACTCAGCCAGGCCACATCGATCGAATCGCTCAGCCAGACGCTGGAGGATCGACTGCCGGGGACATGAGGTTGTGAGGCCGCCTCGTACCGGCCCTTGACAGCCCGCCGCCACAAAGCGAGACTCGGTTTAGCCGCTTCCGTAATCGTCGACTATGCCCGGAGCCCCCCAATCCGACGATCAATCCCTATCTGACCGTTCAGGCCACATGTCGCCGGCAAGCAGATCGGCGAGTTTCGATCCGGGCGTTAATCCAGACGACCGCACGAATGTCCGCAACGGCCCCCGCGCCAACCCCTCTACTCTCGAAGAGCGCGAACTCGATGCCGCACTCCAACTGCT
>JBAWBE010000082.1:0-2961 GCA_049589635.1 Terriglobales bacterium | reverse complement strand
CCCTTGCTCGCCATCAGGAGCACCGCAATTGCCGCCGTCCACGGCCGGCTCTTCAGCTTCTCGAGCAGTTGCCGCCCATCCATTCCCGGCATGCGATAGTCGCTGATCAGCAGATCCGGAACCTCCTCCACAGCCTACAACAACGCATCCGCCGAATCGCTCGCCGTCGAAACTTCCGCCATCGGCACGAGCGCCTGCTGCAACAACCCCAGCACCATCGGATTGTCATCCACCAGCAGGATTCTTACGTGACTGGGCATATCGTCTATTTGTGCCGGATGCGTCTACGGTAGTCTCCGCTCTTGCCGCCCGACTTCTTCTCCAGCATAACCTCGCGGATTTCGATCCCTTTATCGAGCGCCTTGCACATGTCGTACACGGTAAGCGCCGCAACACTCGCCGCCACAAGCGCTTCCATCTCCACGCCCGTCACCGCCGTGGTCTTCACTTTTGAGCGTATAGCCACGCCATTCTCGCACACGCGTAGGGTCACAGCAATGTGAGTAAGCGGCACAGGATGGCACATGGGAATCAGTTCTGACGTGCGCTTCGCCGCCATAATTCCAGCCGTCCGTGCCACCTCCAGCGGATCGCCTTTAGGATTCGACGGCAACGCGCGCAGCACCTCCGCCGACATCAAAACCAGAGCGCTAGCCTCAGCCTCGCGCGCCGTGCGCGCCTTCGCCGACACGTCCACCATGCGCGCCCGCCCGTCGGAATCGTAATGCGAGAGCTTCTTAGGCATTGAAAACAGGGTACAGCATTCCACCCCGAGGCAGCAGCACGAACGGGATGACGAATTTCCGCTGTGTTCCTCTGTGCCCTTTGTGGTTATAGGTCTTTGCTTTTGACGTAAGGGAGTAAAGATTCAAGCGAGCAGCACCGAAACCAACTCCCCACCCGGAATCTGCTCCCGATCCGGAGGAACCACCAGATAGCAATTCGCCCGCGCGAGCGCCGCAATATCGCCCGAACCCTGCCAAGCCGCCAACTCAACTTCTGACTCAGTAAACTCCCCAGAAATCACGGCTGGCAAAAAGCGCGTTAGACCAGTCTTGGTCCATACTTCCTTCTTCAATCGCACTTTCAAAAAAGCCAGAGGCTCAGCCCGTGCGCCCGCAAGCGCCGCAATCACAGGCTCCACGAAAAGCCGGAACGTCACCATAGTAGAAACCGGATTCCCCGGCAGCCCAAAGAAGTAGTGGAACACAGGCTCGTGTGGCGCGGACATTCCTGTCCGCGTGCCTGCAGCGGATGAACTGTCTGCGCGGACAAATCCGCCCGCGCTAGCCGGGCAACTTCCAAAAACGACCGGTTTCCCCGGTTGAATCCGCGCCCCAGTAAAATAAAACTCCGCCTCCAACTCCCCGAGCACCTGCTCCACCAGATCGTACTTCCCCATCGAAACGCCGCCAGTAAGCAAAAGCAGATCGTACGCCAGTCCTTCTTCAATCAGCGCCCGCAGTCGCCCAGGCTCATCCGGAGCAATCGGCAACCGCACCGCCTCGCCCCCCGCCTCTTGCACCTGCGCCGCCAGAGAATAAGAATTCGAATTCCGAATCTGCGACGGCCCCGGAGTCGCGCCGATCTCCACCAACTCATCGCCAGTAGAAAGCACAGCCACGCGCGGCTTGCGAAATACTCGCACCCCGCTCTTACCCACCGCCGCCGCAATCGCCATCAGCGAATGATCCAACCTTCGCCCCGGCTCAACCAGCACCTTTCCCGCGCGCGCTTCAGCTCCTCGCGGAACAAAGTTCTCGCCACTCTTCACGCTGCGTTGGATTTCGACGAATTTGCCGCCGAACGCTGCCGATTGGGGAGCTTTGAGTCCGTGGGTGCCCCATTCTAACGTCGCGTTTTGTGCGACGTTAGGGTGGGGAATTTCTGCTGTGTACTCCACCATAACCACCGCGTCCGCACCCGCTGGCAAAGGCGCACCAGTCATGATCGAAACAGCCTGCCCCGGCCCAACCTCGCGGATCTCTCGGGACTCGCCTGCTTTAATTTCTCCAATCACCTCGAGCCGGGCTGGAACCTGCTCCACATCCGCGGCGCGCACCGCATACCCATCCCGAGTCGCGCGCAAAAATGGTGGGAAATCGCGGTCGGCCACGAGCGCCTCAGACAAAACTCTTCCGCGCGCCGCAGGAAGACTAAGCACTTCAACCTTGCCCGATTCGGCGTTGGTCGATTCAACAATGCCGCGGCGCACTTTCGCAGCATGCGCTTCGACGATCCGTCGCGCCTCTTCAAAACTCACGACGCCGGCCATAGCCACAGAGGAAGACATGGAGAAATCATACCCCGTGCGAGTTTTCATCGGAGTTCGCCGAAAGAGTTCACCATTGCCAGCGCCGGAAAACTAAACGAAAATGCAGGGCGGAGCGATTGTGCAGACCAGATCAACCGGCCCAAAACTAGGAGGCGTATCCAGCCTGCAGGGCGGCGCGAAGCCGGAATTCCAAAACGCCACCCGCATCCACGGCAGTTTCCTGGCCGCGTCCGAGAAGCGCGCCCTTATCTGGATGGCCGAGCGCATGCCGAGCTGGGTAAACTCCGACCATCTCACCGCCCTCGGTTTTGCAGCCCAAATAGCAACCGGAATCTGCTACGCGCTAGCCGGCCGCGACCGGCGCATGCTCCTGGCTGCCATCGCGTGCCTCGCCGTCAACTGGTTCGGCGACAGTCTCGACGGCACGCTCGCCCGCGTCCGCCAGCAGCAACGACCGCGCTACGGTTTTTACGTCGATCACATGGTCGATTCCATCGGCGCCACTGCGATGATGGGCGGCCTAGCGCTCTCCGGCTACATGCATCCCGTGATTGCAATCGGCCTGTTAATCGCGTTCCTCCTGCTCTCCATTCAGTCCTATCTCGCGACCTACACCATCGGCGAGTTTCATCTTTCGTTCTGGAGATTCGGGCCCACCGAACTCCGCATCCTGCTGGCGATCGGCA
>JBAWBE010000081.1:0-10182 GCA_049589635.1 Terriglobales bacterium | reverse complement strand
TCGTGTTGATGGTGTCTTTGAGTTCGAGAATTTCGCCCTTCACGTCGACCGTGATCTTTCGAGACAAGTCGCCGCGGGCCACAGCCGTCGTGACCTCGGCAATATTTCGAACCTGTGCCGTCAGGTTCCCGGCCATGGCGTTCACCGAGTCCGTGAGATCCTTCCACGTTCCGGCTACGCCCGGCACTACAGCCTGCCCACCAAGTTTGCCGTCAGTGCCCACTTCGCGGGCCACGCGCGTCACTTCTGACGCGAACGAACGCAGCTGATCGACCATCGTGTTGATGGCTTCTTTCAGCTGGAGAATTTCGCCGCGCACATCAACCGTAATTTTGCGGGAAAGGTCGCCGCTCGCAACGGCCGTTGCCACCTCAGCGATGTTGCGAACCTGGCCAGTAAGATTGCTGGCCATCGAGTTCACCGAGTCGGTGAGATCCTTCCACGTTCCGGCCACACCAGGCACCTGCGCCTGACCGCCGAGCTTCCCGTCGGTACCCACTTCGCGAGCCACGCGCGTAACTTCAGCCGTGAATACGCCGAGCTGCTGAATCATCGTGTTGACGATTTCCGCGGACCGCAGGAACTCGCCTTCCAGCGGCCGTCCATCCACTTCCAGTCGCACAGTCTGTGTCAGGTTTCCTTGGGCCACGGCCGAGATCGCGCGCGTCACCTCCGTGGTCGGTCGGAGAAGATCTTCAACCAGCGTATTGACGGACGACTCCATGTCGCCCCACGCGCCGCGCGATTCGTTGAACCGCGCCCGCTCACGCGTCTTGCCTTGTTTGCCGACGACTTGGCCAAGTCGCTTCAGCTCCCGCGCCATTTCCTGATCGGCGGCGGCGATGTCGTTGAAAGTGTCCGCAATTTTGCCCGCCAGGCCGACCCACGAACCCGGCAGACGCACCGAAAAATCGCCGTCCCGCAATGTTTGGAGGCTGGCCAGAATTGCTACCAGGTCAGGTGATGCTTCCGTAGTCGCGTGCCCATTTTTCTGCGCGCCATTGCTGGGCCCAACGTTTTTTCGGTCACCGTTTTTCTGGTCGGTGGGATTTTTCTCGGTAACCAGCGAGGTTCCGCCTTGAGTGTCGGCACTCGCTGCGCTGCGATTCTTCTTCATTTCTCCCCCAAAAGGAGCCGACAGACGGGCTCAGCCCGTCTAACTATGCTTGTTTCTTGTCGTTGGCCTAAATCATCGTGATGCCGAACAGGATTCGACCGCTGGCGAGGCGACCGATTGAACACCCCGCAACCCGATTAAATGGCGCAAATCTCGGGCAGCCGAAGGTATTCCTCAACGAGATGGATACCAGAAAAAACACGGCAAGGCTCTACAGTGTTTTCTGTAGATCAACAGTGCCAGGACGCACGGAAGTACCAACCAGGCCACGAATGGGTAACTAGGTCCAGCCTCGCGAATGGAGCGTGCGACTCACAAAAGACCGTCCCTCGTGGGCCGCGTCAATAGCGGGTAGCAAATCCAATCCGGCATCGGACTTGACGACATACCCGTAAGCGCCGCCTCGCAAGGCGTCTTTCGCCATGGGGATGGATATGTGCTGGCTCACGAAGATAATGCGGGATTCAGGAGAAACCTTGCGAATTCCGGGAGCAACCTCTATACCGCTCATGTCCGGAAGGCCGATGTCCAGGAGAACAATGTCCGGACGAAGTTCCTCGACCTTCTTGAGCGCCTCCTTGCCCTCTACCGCTTCGCCAACGACTTCCAGATTTGGATTCGATCTCAGGACAGCACGAAGGGCACGCCGCGCAACCTCGTGATCATCGACGAGTACGATCCGGATCGAAGACATCCTGTTTTCCTGGCTCGGCGGGGTCGAACCCAAGTTAGGACACTATATTCATTGCGTCGCGATTTACTATAGGGTCATTACCGCAGATAACGGGGCAAATGGTACACCAATTTTTTCGTGCCGCAAAGTGTAAAAGCTATTCCAGCGCTTACAAATACTCTGTCAAATCCCGCGTGCTGCGTGCGAAACTGATATCCCGAAACTGGTGCCCATGAAAGTTGTGGCCGTGATTCCGGCGCGTCTGGCCTCCACGCGACTGCCTCGAAAAATGCTCCGCGAAATTTGCGGGGTGCCGCTTCTCGCGCGGGTTTATCAGGGCGTGCAGCGCGCATCTTCGCTTGACAGGGTTATCGTCGCCACCGACTCGGAAGAGATACGACTGTTCTGTGAAGGGCAATCATTCAATGTACGAATGACATCGGCGTCGCATCGCTCCGGAACCGAGCGCGTTCACGAGGTCGCAACCATGGTTCCCGCCGACGTATATCTGAATGTGCAAGGCGACGAGCCGCTCACGCGCCCCGAGCATATCGAGAGCCTGATCGCATTGATGCGCTATTCAGACGCCGAAGTGGGAACCTTGAAAACGCCCGCAGCCGAAGTTGACGTAAACAATCCGAGCGCGGTCAAAGTGGTCACCGACAGCGCTGGACGGGCGCTCTATTTTTCGCGGGCAACGATCCCGCATGATCGAGATGGCACACGCCCCGAGTACTTCAAGCATCTCGGCTTTTACGCATACTACAAAGAGGCGCTCGACAAATTTGTTGGCTGGCCAGAGTCTTCGCTCGAGCGCAGTGAACGGCTCGAGCAATTGCGCTTCCTTGAAAACGGGGTTTCCATCTACGTAGCGGAAACTCCGTTCGACACCGTGGGTGTGGACACCGAAGAAGATTTAAGACGAGTTGAAGAGATTCTGCGGAAGGGTTAGCTTTTACTTCTGCAATCTGACTTCTGACTTCTGCAATTTCTCTAGTGCGTCCGCGCCCAACCCTCAGCAGCGGCCACTCGCTTCGCAATTGCTGGATGCGAATGGAATAGCCACTCCACCCATCGCGACGGCGTTTTCTCTGCCAGATTCTGCTCAGCGAGTTTGTTCATCGACGAAATAAAAGGCCCGACGCTCGCTACCGACTCGAAGGCATAGCGGTCAGCCTGCCGCTCGTTGAAGCGCGAATACGCGTTGAGCGCCGGCATCAGCAGCAGAGATAGCACGGTTGAAACAAGGATCAGCAGCGGGAGATTCGCAAAGTCCGACATTGTTTCGAACATGTTGCGCCGCTCAACTGCATAATGCAGAACAACGTTGGCCAGCCAGAAGCCCAGCAGCGTAACGCCAGCCTGCACGAAAATGCTCTTCAGAATGTGCTTGTGCACGTGGTGACCGAGTTCATGGGCCAGCACCGCCTCTATCTCATCGTCCGAATATTGATCAAGCAAAGTGTCGGCCAGAATGATGCGCCGCGTCGCGCCAAGGCCAGTGAGCGCGGCATTCGCTTTCTTGCTCTTTTCCGAGAGATTCCATTTATAAACGCCGCGCACCCGGGTGCCCGCGCGCTCGCCTAACACAATCAGTCGGCGTTTCAGTTCTTCATTATCGAGCGGCTCGAATTTATAAAAAATTGGAAACAGGATTACGGGCGCGAGCTGCGCAAATAGAACGAACAACCCCATGAACACGGCCCATGAGATCAACCACCAATACTGAGGATCCTGGCGCAGCAGAAGATAGATCAGTTCGACGACGATCGTCCCCAACACGAGCCCGATCAGCATCCCCTTAACTTCGTCCCACAGCCAGGAGCGAAACCGCTGGTTCGAAAGATGAAAGCGATGCTCAAGCCGGAACCCATAGAACTCGAGCGGCAGACCGATGAGTTTGCTGATCAACATCAGCATCAGCACATAAAGAAAGACAGCGAAGGTATAGTTCTGTGCGCCGCCGTGATACGCCCAGTCACGCAGCGTGCCGGTCCAACCGGTGGCGAGCAGCACGACCAGCAGGCCGAAGCCGATCACGACATCGGCGACGCTCAGCCACCGCTTGATGCGGTTGTAGCGACGCGACTCAACCGAATCGGTCGATTCAACTGGCGGTGCGATGGTTTCTGTTGTGCCCATTGGTCCCCGGAATATTTCAATTATCTTATCGCGTTTGCGGCCGCGCCAGACGCGAAAGTGCCGTGTCCATGCGGGCGATCCTGCCCGACGAAACGGGCTTTGTAGAGACGGGGCCTGGCCCGTCTTAGCTGCTGCACCAAGTCTCTACGCCTGCCGCACAAAATGTTCGGAATCTTCCAGAATTTCGGCGACCAACTCGGGTGTGGCAGCTTCTACGTATACCCGCAGCAGGCGCTCGGTTCCAGATGCTCGAAACAATACCCATGGGTCCGCGCCATTGCCATTTTTCGGAGCATCGAGATAGAACTTCACGCCGTCGAGATTCTGCTTGCGCAGCACGGTGTACGGCCCAATTTGCGTTGTCGCTGGATCGCCCGCGCGCCGCACCGCGCCGTTCTTCATCTCATCAGAAATATGCAGATCGCGCCTTCCGTAATAATGCGCGCCGTATTCGCGTTGTAGATCGGCAACCAACTGACCGAGGGGCTTTCCTTCTTCCGCCATCACGTTCGCTAGTAGCAATGCATTCAGGATGCCATCACGTTCCGGCAGAAAACGCCCGTACCCAATGCCTCCGGATTCTTCTCCCGCGATCAGAATCTCTCGTTCCATCATCAGATCCGCGGCGTACTTGAATCCAATCGAGACTTCATGCAATGTGCGGCCATAGCGGGCGGCAATGCGATCAAGCATGCCAGTCGTATTGAACGCGCGCACCACGTCCCCCGGCCACTTCTTGCGCACCAGCAGCCAGTTCAAGAGCACAGCAAAACATTTGTGCGAATCGACGAAGCTTCCGTCTTCCGCCACCGCGCCAATGCGGTCGGCATCACCATCGGTCACAAGGCCGGCATGGCATTTCTCTTTCACCACCGTTTCCTGTAGCAACGCAACGTGCGGAATGATCGGCTCGGGATTGATGCCGGGAAATAGCGGATTCACCTCCTGCCGGATGGCGACGTACTGAATTCCGTTTTTGTCGAAGATTCCCGGCAGCACGCCTCGTCCCGAGCCATACATCGAATCAATCGCGAACTTGAAATTCGCTTTGCGGATCAAAGCCAAATCCGCGAATTGGCAAACGCCCTCGATGTAGGCCGGTTTGAGATCGACTTCTTCGATCTTCGCGACGCGCCCGCTCGGCATCGATCCAGCAGCAAGTTCGTCTTCGATCGCCTTCATGATGGCAGGCGTAGCCGAACCGCCAAACTTGGCCTTGAATTTCACGCCATTCCAGTTCCATGGATTATGGCTCGACGTCACCATCACGCCCCCGGCCGCGCCAAGTTTCTTCACGTTGTAAGAAACGGCCGGAGTCGGAACATAGTCATTGGCCAGTCGCACTGGAATGCCCGCTGTGGCCACGATCTCAGCAACGGACCGGGCCATGCGGTCGGAAAGAAACCGCGTGTCGTAACCGATAATCACACCATGGGAGGGATCTTCGTGCTTTAAGACGTAGGAAGCGATCGCGCCCGCAACGCGGCGAACATTCTCGAATGTAAAATCGTCGGCGATAAGACCACGCCAGCCGTCGGTTCCAAATTTGATGTCAGTCATTGTTTCGTCGTCGGTCGGTCGTCCTTCGTCGTTGGCAGTGCAGTGGTTCAATCGGTCGTTTTTCTACTGGTCGGCATTTCGAACCCAAATGTGGTCGAAGGTTTCGGGTTTGCGAACGACCAATGACGAACGACTGCCTTAAACCAATTTCTTCAGCCTCTTCTCGTCCAGATACTTCACGATCTTTCCCACATCCTGCGAGTGCTCAAGCGTCGTAATCAGCAAAGCATCCTCAGTTTCGACTACGACAAGATTATTGACGCCAACGGTCGCCACAAATTTGCCCGGCGCGTGCACATAATTGTTTTTGGCGTTCAACGCAAAGCTACCCGCCGCATTCACGAGGCTAACCTCGCCGGCCTTCTTTTTCGCAAAGTGATGCTCGTGCAGCGCCGTCCAGGAGCCGAGATCATTCCATTCGAAATCGGACGGCAGGCAGAAGATGCGCGACGCGGTTTCCCCTTTTGCAGAGCGCGGCTCAAGAATCGCGTAGTCAACGCTGATGTTGTCGCACTTCGGATAAAGCCTGCGAAAAGTCCCGGCGAACTTGCGCGTGCCGTAAGCGGCTGCAATTTCTTCGAGAATCGCCGCGGTTTTCGGCAAATGCTCGCGCAGCGCGTTCGCGACCGTATCTGCTCGCCATAAAAACATTCCGCTGTTCCAGAAGTAATTTCCCGCCTCAACAAACAGGCGTGCCCGCTCGATGTCTGGCTTCTCGGTGAACCGGCGCGCGCGCAGCAATCCGTCGCCCGCCGGCGCGCCCGCCTCAATGTAGCCGTAGCCCGTCTCCGCCCGTGTTGGACGAATTCCAAGCACCACGATATTTTCGCCAGCCGCAGCAATCTCGATTCCCTTGCGCAGTGTTGCGCGAAAATCGTCGGGCTTCGCAATCACATGATCCGATGGGAACAAGCCAAGCACCGCGTCGGGATCCTCGCGCAGCAGCAGAAATGCCGCAAGGCCCATCGCAGGCGCGGTGTTTCGTCCCGCAGGCTCGGCAACAATCTGCCGCGCTTGGAGCCTCCGAAGCTGCCGCAGGATTGCGGCGCGCAGATCGTCATTTGTGATGACCCAAAAACTTTTGGCCGGCGCGAGCGGCAAAAGCCGCGCCACCGTCTGTTGGATCATGGTCTGCTTGCCATCGAGCGCGAGCAGTTGCTTGGCGCGCCGCTTGCGGCTAAGCGGCCAAAACCGCGTGCCGCGGCCACCGGCCAGAATCACGGGATAGAAATGTGCGTTCGGCTTCACAGGCACTCAAAGCCTATCATCTCGTGGCGAAAACCTTAAACGACGCAGGACACGAGTTCGCACAGAGGATGCCTGATTTGCTCCGTGCACCCCTGTGTCCTCTGTGGTTGACGATTTTGGTTTTACAGACGCGTGGCAGGCTCGGGCGCTGGCGCTCCAGGCACAAATGCTTTCAGAAATTCCACCGCCCATTGTGGACGTACGCTGAACTCGCCCAAGGCAGCAGGAATCACCACCGTATCTCCCTTGGCAAGAGTAACGGGAGCTAATCCCGCAACCTCCACGATTCCGCAACCTTCGACCGCAACCAGAATCTGCACTGAGTCTTTGCCCGATGTGTCACGGGTGGAGAACTCGTGCGGCTCTTTCAACTCGAATAAGTCCACGGTGAAGTAAGGCGCAGCGATCATTCCCGAAAGCCGACTCTGGCCGCCATCAATATTGACCGGCGCCGGCCGGATAACCTTACCCGAGGCCACGTGCTCTTTGATTGACGCAAGCCCGCGCTCCAGGTGCAAAGGCCGCGGCCGACCGTAGTCATAAAGCCGATACGTGGTATCCGACTGCTGCTGCGTTTCCACGATCACCGAGCCCGGCCCGAGCGTGTGCACAGTCCCGCCCGCAACGTAGATCATCTCGCCCTGGTAGACGTTCACCCAGTTGAGCAACTCTTCGGCGCGCTTCTCGTGAATCGCCTGCTCGAATTGCGCTCGCGTGACTCCGGATTTTAAGCCCAGCGCAATCTTCGCTCCCGGACGCGCGTGCGCTACATACCAGCACTCCGTCTTGCCCCACGGCTCGCCAAAGCCTTGCGCAGTTGCATCGTCAGGGTGCACTTGCACGGAGAGCTTCTCCTCCGGAAACAAAAACTTCAGCAGTAGAGGAAAGCGCCGCGAATCGCGCGCCGCTGTGCCAACGAGCGCAGGGCCAAACTCTTTGCTTAGATCCGCAAGCGTGCGCTTCGCAAGCTGCCCGTTTGTGACTACGCAGTTGTCGCCCGTGAGCCACGCCTCGCCGATCTTCTCGTTGAACTTGTGATTAGGATAAATCGGCGCAAGATCAAGCGTTCCCCATGGGCGCGGGTCAAACATGGGCGACATTAGAAGTGGATAGAGAGGGATCATGAGGACTACGGCGCAATCGGAGCCAAACTATCTGACTGAATTTCCTATCATCATTTCCTACCGTCAAATTGTCATCCTGAGCGAAGCAAAGGATCAGGCGACCACAAGAGCAGATCTTTCGCTTCGCTCAGGATGACAATAAATCACGGCTCGAAGCTAAAGTGTGCGACCTCACAGCTCCGCAAAATACTTCCGCATCCGCTCCAGTCCCTTATCCAGATTCTCCATGGTGGTCGCATAGGAGAACCGCACATGTTCAGTCGTCCCGAAGCCCTCGCCCGCGACGGTCGCAACGTGCGCCTTGTGCAACAAACCATGCGCAACATCGGCACCGCACTTGATCCCACTCTTTCCAAAGAATGCCGAAATATTTGGATACGCATAGAACGCGCCCTCCGGCATCTGGCAGTGGATTCCGGGAATCGCTTGCAGCCCCGCAATAATGTGATCGCGCAGCCGGATGTATTCCCCGCGCATGTCGGCGACGCACTGCTGCGAACCTGATAACGCCGCGACCGCGGCCTTCTGCACTATTGAAGTTGGATTCGAAGTCGACTGGCTCTGAAGCTTCTGCATCGCTCCAACCACCGCCGCCGGCCCGAGCGTGTAGCCCAGCCGCCATCCCGTCATGGCGTAGGTTTTGGAAAGCGATCCGACCACCAGAAACTGATCGCGATATTCATTCAGTTCGCCCACCGAGAAATTCTGCTTCGTGTAATTGAGATACACGTAGCACTCATCGGAGATCACCCAAATTCCGCGCTCGTGCGCCAGGCGAACAACTTCGGTCATATCCTCCGGACTCATCACCGCGCCCGACGGATTCGACGGCGAATTCAGGATGATGAGCTTCGTTTTCGGAGTGACGAGCCGCGCCACCATCTGAGCGGTCACGCGGAACCCTTGCGATTCGTCGGCCTTGAGCAGCACGCATTTGCCGCCTGCGTAGTTCACCATGTCCTTGAATGAAACCCAGTAGGGCACCGGCAGAATGACTTCGTCTCCGTGATCGACCAGCACCGAAATCGCGTTGAAGAGCGCATGCTTGCCGCCGACTGAGGCGCAAGTTTCCTCGCGCTTGTACGCCGAGCCGAAGTCGGCAGCGTGTCGCTTGATGATCGCGTCCTTGAGCTCCGTCGTGCCGCCCACCGGCGTGTAGCGTGAAAAATTGCCGCGGATCGCCGCAATTGCGGCTTCTTTAATGTTCTCAGGCGTGGAGAAATGCGGTTCCCCGGCCGTCGCATCTACCACATCGATGCCTTGCTGACGCAGTTTGTCCGCTTCCTCCACCGCAGCCATGGTCGCCGAAGGCTCGATCCGGTTGATGCGCTCCGCCAGTTGAATAGGACGCGTCACGGCGCTCAATACTGTGCTCATGATTTTCTTTTCCTCGACTTCGTTTTGCGTTCTGCGGCCGCGCGATCCGCCGCGCGTGCTTCCGACTCATGCGCACCCGCAGCGCCGCCGAACTTATTCGCGACATCCATTTTCTCACGCAACTTCTGCACAACAAGATCCGGCACCAGGCAATCGACCGGGCCGCCCAGTTGCGCCACTTCGCGGACGAGCCTCGAACTCAAATACGAATACTTGGCCGCTGGCATCATGAACACAGTCTCCAAGCCCGGCTGCAACTTGCGATTCATTAATGCCATCTGCAATTCATATTCGTAGTCGCTGATGGCTCGAATTCCACGCAGAATCGCCTGTGCCTCGACCCGCAGCGCGTAGTCCACCGTGAGGCCGTGAAAGGTATCGACCGAGACATTATCGAAACCGCCGGTCATCGACTCGAGCATCTGCCGGCGTTCGTTGACACTAAAGAGTGGATCTTTTTCAGGATTGCGCAGGATGGCGACGATCAGCTCATCAAAAATTTTACTGCCGCGTTCAATTAAATCGAGATGCCCATTGGTGGGAGGATCGAATGACCCGGGATAAATGGCTTTGCGCTTCACGCGATCCTCGACGTGGAAAGCCTAGATTGTATGCGGTGGGAAAGAAGAATGGCAATGGAGAATGGCCGCGCAACCGCTCGCCGTGCGATTTCAGACATGCGGAAGAAAACGACGCTGGTTTTGTACTTCAAAAAAATGGACGGGCGTGGCCGCCCGTCCGTCAATGGAACAATACTAGTTGGCTATCGTCTCGCCGCAGTTACCTTCACCGCATCCGCTGGCGCCGACATCGTCGCGACCTTCGCGGTCGCGGTCGCGGGCGCAGCCGCAACCTGTGCCGCCGCTACCGGAGCAACCGTCGGTACCAGTCCGAGCGCCTTGCGCACCTCGGCGTCGATCTTCGCCAGCGTGTCTTTATTC
>JBAWBE010000080.1:0-7105 GCA_049589635.1 Terriglobales bacterium | reverse complement strand
GTATTACCGTTCCTCGATTTATGGTGTGTTTGCGCAAAATGATTGGAAGCTTCGCCCGAATTTGACCGTGAATCTCGGCTTGCGATGGGAGTTCTATGCGCCGCCGACGGAGGCAAAAGGGCACCTGACGAACTTCATCCCCTCAAACGATCCGACGCTTGGGCTGGTAAATGCAACCGAAGTGAATCCGAGCCAACAGTGGCCGTCGAAGTGGCGCAACTTTGGACCTCGTTTGGGCTTTGCCTGGAGTCCGGAAAGATATAACAACAAGTTGGTCTGGCGCGGCGGGTTTGGTATTGCCTATGACCGCTTTGATGACAATATCTTCAATCAAACCCGCAACAATCCACCCTTCGTTGCGAACTATGGAATCTGCTGTGGAACGGCTGGGCCGCCGTACGACGGCTTTGGTACTCCGTTTGTAGGTGGTGAGATCGCCTTCAACCTCGGCACAAGCGACAACCCATTGAGTTATCCGGCCAATTCGGTCTTAGCCACTTCCCTGGGACCGAACGGTTTGCCGATCCCAGGGTTCGGCGGCTACGTCGGCCCTAACATTTATGCCGACTCTCCAAACATGCCGAACCCCTACGTCTACCTTTATTCGTTGCAAGTACAGTACAGCCTGCCCGCCGACTGGGTGTTTACGCTTGGCTATCAGGGCAGCGCCGGCCATCACCTGACGCGTCTCGCGAACTTACAGGAATTCTACCCACAGCAGAATCCTGACGTAGGCGCTATATTTACCTTCAAGCCCGACACCAACACGAGCTTTAACGCGTTGACCACGGAGTTCCAACATCTTTTCCGTCATGGGCTCACGGCGGATGTTCAGTACACCTTCAGTAAATCTCTCGATCAGATCTCGGCGGAAGGCCCGGGTTTCGTCACCAACCAGACCTATCCCATCGACGACCACACAGAGCGCGGGCCGTCCGATTACGACGCGACCCACAACTTCCGTGCCTACGGCGTTTGGGATTTGCCGATCTTCCGGGGCAGAAATGATCTGTTAGGGAAGGTTGCCGGCGGCTGGGAACTCAGCGGCATTTATCAATTCCATTCCGGCTTTCCATGGACCCCCGTGGCAGACAACGTCTGCCCGGTGTTCGGAACCGTTAACACCTGCCCGATCCGGCCAATTGCTTATAATGGCGGCGCGGGAGACAACCATTCAAACTCCGCGTTTCTGCCGCCCATTTCCTCAAACTTTCCGAACGGAGGGCCAGCTTACTTCACTCTGGAATCTACCTGCGGAAATCCCTGCATCCCTGCATTTCCCGGCGTTGGCCGCAACAGTTTCCGCGGCCCGCGTTATCAGGACGTAGATTTCACGCTGATGAAATCGTTTGGGCTGCCTTCCATGCGCTTTGTCGGAGAAGCCGCAAAACTTCAATTGCGCATGACGGCCTATAACGCATTTAACAAACTCAACCTGGCGCCGTTCAGCTTTGGAAGTAACTCGACTACGGTCAGCTATGGCAACAATGGCACCACGCCTACTGCGAACCCGTATTTCGGCACGGCGACAGCAGGACTGGCGGGCCGTGTGCTCGAACTTGAGGCGCGCTTCAGCTTCTAATCGTATCGCGCTTGCCGGGCGACTGACAGAACGGTATATCGCCCGGCCTTCCTCTTTTTCTCTTAAGGACGTTCATGCGACGCTGCCACGGATTCATATTTCTAGCCGTTCTTGTCTTTTCAATGCCGGGGACTCGAATCTCCGCGCTTGCCGAGAGTGGTCCGCAGAATTCTGAAGTTATCGTCATCGATGACTCAGCTCCCGCACATCCCTTTCCTCATTTTTGGGAGCAGATGTTTGGCTCGGGCCGCGCCATCCTCAGTTTGCGCGAGAGTTATCGCAACGATTTGCGCAGCGTGAAAGAGGCGACTGATTTCCATTACGTCCGTTTTCACGCCATCTTTCATGACGAAGTCGGTTTGTACAACGAGGACGCGCAGGGACATCCTATTTATAACTTTTCCTACGTGGATCAGATTTACGACGGCATTCTCGCAAATGGTGTTCGTCCATTCGTAGAGTTAAGTTTTATGCCGAAGGCGCTGGCCTCCGACAAGAATGCGCTTCACGCTTTTTGGTACAAGCAGAACGTCTCTCCCCCCAAGGACTACGCCAAGTGGGATGAACTGATCCGCCAATTCACGCGTCATCTCATCGATCGCTACGGTGCGAGCGAAGTGTCGCAATGGTATTTCGAAGTCTGGAACGAGCCTAACTTGGACTTCTGGACCGGTGATCCGAAGCAAGCGACTTACTTCGATCTCTATGACCACACGGCGCGTGCTGTTAAGTCAGTCGATCAGCACTTACGAGTAGGAGGCCCAGCGACCGCTCAAGCTGCCTGGGCTGACGTGTTTATCCGCCACTGCGTCGAAAATAATGTCCCTTTGGATTTTGTTTCGTCCCATGTTTACGGCAACGACAAGTCGGAAGACGTCTTCGGTACTTCGGAGAAAATCCCGCGCGACCAGATGGTCTGTCGCGCCGTGAAAAAGGTCCACGATCAGATAAAGTCCTCAGGCAAGCCGGACCTTCCGCTCATCTGGAGCGAGTTCAACGCCAGTTACATGAACGAAACGACCGTGACCGATTCTACTTACATGGGTCCCTGGCTGGGCGATACGATCCGCCAGTGCGACGGTCTGGTCGACATGATGTCGTATTGGACGTTCTCCGACGTCTTCGAGGAACAGGGTGTCGTGAAACAGCCCTTCTATGGCGGTTTTGGACTGCTCGCCGAGAGGAGTATTCCCAAGCCCTCCCTGGCCGCCTTCGCCCTTCTGCACAAACTCGGCGACGAGCGCATCGCCGTCGATTCCAACTTCGCCCTGGTAACGCGTAGGCACGACGGCACCCGTGTCATTGCAGTGTGGAATTACTCGCCGCCAGCGGAGGCTGGGGCTCACGAGGCTAGGGTTCCCGAGACTGGATCACCCGAAACGGTTACCCTAACGTTCAAGGGCCATTCGGCCACACATGTCATGATCTTTCGCGTCGACGGCGAGCATGGCGATGCGCGTTCCACCTATGAGAAAATGGGATCGCCCCGGTACCCCACCGAGGCGCAGATCGAAGCCTTGCGTAGTGCCGCCCGTCTCCCCGCCCCAGAGAGCCGCGACCTGCATAACGGTGAGTTGACTCTCACCCTGCCCGCCCACGGCTTGGCGGTAATCGAAGTGAAGTAAGACGCAGGTTCGTGAGAATTAAACGACAAGGCGCTGAGAGAGTAGAAAGATGGACGACTGGCCCGTCCCAAAGAAAAGACTAACTCGGCGCGAAGCACTTTCGCTATTCGGCAAGACGCTCGGCAGGAGCGCGCTCTCTCTGCCACTCCTTAATATCGCCCTACTCGATCTTTCCTGCGGGGGCTCCAACAACACAGGCCCGACGCAGCCGCCGCTCACTGACGATCAATTCCTCGATCAGATGGAACAAGCCGCGTTTCAGTTCTTTTGGGAACGCGCCGGCGCCAATACCGGGCAGGTCATGGATCGTGCGTACGCTTCAGGCGCTAGCGATTCGCGCACAGTTTCGAGCATCGCCGCGACTGGCTTCGGTCTAACCGGTCTCTGCATCGCGGCGCAGCGCGGATATATGCCCGCCTCCCAGATACAGTCTCGCGTCCTCACAACGCTGAATTTTATCTGGACCCAGCTGCCGCAACAAAATGGATTTTTCTATCACTTCGTCGATATGAACACTGGCCAGCGCGCCCGGCAATCCGAGGTTTCGTCGATCGACACGTCCATTCTGCTCTGTGGCGTACTCACCTGCCGCCAATATTTTCAGGACACGCAGATTCAAAATCTCGCCGCGCAGATTTACCAGCGTGTAAATTGGCCGTGGATGCTGAATGGCGGCACGACGTTTTCGCAGGGATGGACGCCGGAGACTGGATTTCTTACCGCTCGCTATGACACTTACTGCGAACTTATGATGCTCTATCTGCTGGCCATTGGATCGACAACTTTTCCCGTCCCGTCCAGTTCGTGGAATGCATTCTCGCGACCGCTAATCACGTTTCAAAACTACACCTACATCAGCGGCAACGACCCTCTATTTACTCATCAGTACTCGCACGCCTGGTTCGACTTCCGCAATAAGCAAGACGCGTACGCGAATTACTTCAACAATTCCGTCACCGCGACCGAAGCACACAAGGCGTTCTGTCTTTCCCTGGACGGCCAGTTTTCCGATTACTCGACTAATCTGTGGGGCATCACCGCATCGGATTCAGTAAACGGCTATGTGATCTGGGGCGGCCCACCGGCGATTGGTCCAATCGACGGCTCGGTCGTTTCCTGCGCCTCCGGAGGTTCGATCCCGTTCGTATCGCCGGATTGCATCGCTGTCCTTCGCAGCATGTACGCGACTTATCCAGCCGCATGGCAACGCTACGGCTTCGTGGACGCCTTTAACCCGCTGAAAGGTTGGTACGACACCGACGCACTCGGCATCGATCTCGGTATCGCCATGCTGATGGCGGAAAACTATCGTTCGAACTTCGTCTGGAACACCTTCATGAAGAATCCGGAGGCCCAAGCCGCCATGACGGCGGTAGGATTCAAGTAGAGCAAACCAAGGTCACTTTCCACTGCGGTAATTCCGCGCATCTGCTTCCTCTCGAATGACATAATATTTGTTAAATTTCTGAAGGAAACAAACAAATGGGATCCAGAAGCACACGATTTCGTCGCTATGCCGTTCACCATGCGTGTGCGCTCGCGGTGATTTGCCTTCTTACTTCAGTCAGCGTTTGCCAAACCATCCCGCCTCCGTCGAAGCCCCCGAATACGCCCGGTGCCGCTCTGTCTCAGGTATTGAATAAATATCCGGGCTTACTGCCCGAGCTCGGCCGCCTGTTTGACAGACTTAGGCACGACGTCCAGTTTCCTGCCGAGCGCCACCAAAGCAGCTTGTTGCCTCTGTTGCCGCCATCAACCACTTTCTACCTGGCCTTGCCCAATTACGGGGATCCCGCCCATCGGGCTCTAATGATTTTTCACGACGAACTGAAGCAGAGTGCCGTGTTGCGCGATTGGTGGCAGCAAGGCGAGATGGCCAAGACAGGCCCGCAGATCGAAAGTTCCATTGAAAAGTTCTATGAACTTTCGCAATACCTGGGAGACGAAATGGTTCTCGCCGGTGAGGCGGAAGGCAATGTCCCGAGTGTGGTGTTCGCCGCAGGCGTTCGGAAGCCCGGACTCAAAGATTTCCTTCAGCCAATTATTAAAGAGCTACCGGACAAATCCACGTCGAATATTCGCATTCTCGACCTTCAGGAACTATCCGGCGCGAAGAGCGAGAACCACGAGAAGAGCGAAAAGAAGACGGCACACGGCGAACTCGACATTCTGGTCCGTCCCGATTTTGTAATCGCCGGTTCGAACCTGGATGCCGTGCGCAACATTAACCAACTCTTCGAAGGCAAGACCGGCGCGTTTGCCGCGACTCCATTCGGCCAGCGCCTGGAGGAGACCTACCAGTCCGGTGCCTCGGTGGTGGCAGCGGTCGACTTACACAAACTGATAAGCAAGCTTCCCCCCGGGAAACCGGAAAACCGGGAGATGCTCGAACGCTCGGGCTTCAAAGACGTGAAGTATCTGGTGTTGGAGCACAAGACTGTCGAGCTAAAGACCGTCGCCGGTGCGGATTCTACGACCGAATCGCTCGGCGAGATGGAATTGAGTTTCACCGGTCCGCGTCGTAGCGCCGCGTCGTGGCTCGCGGCACCGATGCCGCTCGGTTCCCTGGACTTTGCTTCGCCAAAGTCGGCCATGGTGGTCAGCGTCGCGCTCAAGAATATGGGCGAGGTCTTCGACGATCTCCATGTGCTCGCCGCCACCTCCAATCCCAATGCGTTCGCCGCTCTTCCCGCGATGGAGCAGGCAATGCACATGAGTCTCAGAGACGACTTGCTCAGCCAGCTTCAAGGCGAAATCACCTTCGCGGTCACCGATTTCAGCGCACCTCAGCCGGAATGGAGAGCGGTACTCCGCGTCAATGATTCCGATCGTCTACTGGCGGCTTTCAATAAGTTGCTTAAATCCGCGCCCGTTGTGGCGAAGCAATCTGAGGAAGAGGGCGTGACGTATCACTTACTCATGGTTCCATCTGGGCAAAAGCCTCTTCAGATCGTTTACGCATTCGTGGATGGATACCTCATCGTCGCTTCCAGCCAGGACTCGGCAGTCGAGGCAGTTCAGCTCCACAAATCCGGAGAATCGCTCGCGAAATCTGCGAAGTTCCTCGCAGCTTTCCCACCCGGCTACCCCCACGAAGTCTCGGCATTGATCTACGAAGACGCCTCCGCGATGACCGCGCTCCGCATGCGCCAGATGCCGCCGGAGATTGCCGAAGCCATGTCTCATTTAACGTCCAGCTCAACTCAGCCGATCGTTTTCGGTGCTTACGGCGAGGAGAAGGCCATCCGCGGCTTCAGCGCGGGGGGTGGCGCCGACGCGAGTGCGATCCTGTTTGGCGCGGCCATCGCAATTCCGAACCTGATGCGGGCGAGAACGTCAGCCAACGAGTCGGCGGCCGTTGGCACTCTGCGCGCGATTAACGTTGCCCAGACCACTTACTCGGGCAAGTATCTGCAAAATGGCTATGCCCGCGATCTAGCCTCGCTCGGGTCCGATCCGCGCGGGGGCGGCCTGAAGACAGCCAACCATGCCGGCTTGATCGATGCCGATCTCGCCGGAGCCAACTGCTCGGCGGGCGCGTGGTGCGAAAAATCGGGCTATCGTTTCAGCATAGCCGGGATATGCCGCTTGCGTTCGTGCCAAGAATTTGTGGCCGTGGCAACTCCGGTATCAAGCGGCTCCGGATTGAGGAACTTTTGTTCGACATCGGACGCCGTCATTCACTTCGCGACGGGCCCGACGCTCATCTCTCCGGTGAGCGCGGAAGAATGCCGGGAGTGGGCGCCGCTGCAATAGTGAACGCCGCATTGATACACAGAAGTACATAATTGCGTAAGACAGAAAACGCAGGCGAGCTAAAACACTTGACTTCGATTTGTGCTGTGTTAGCCTCCCCGAAACAGGCCAAAGATTTTCCTCCGTTCCTGCGCCCTAACCG
>JBAWBE010000079.1:0-3393 GCA_049589635.1 Terriglobales bacterium | reverse complement strand
GAGCCGAAGACCAAGGCCGACCAGGAAAAGATGGGTGTGGCGCTCAACCGTCTGGCGCAGGAAGACCCCTCGTTCCGCGTCTCGACCGATCAGGAATCCGGCCAGACCATCCTTAAGGGCATGGGAGAACTTCATCTCGAAATTAAGGTCGACATCCTTCGGCGTACCTACAAAGTCGATGCCAATGTAGGTGCCCCACAGGTGGCCTATCGCGAAACGTTGTCGAAGCCGGTCTCGGTCAAATATACCCACAAGAAACAGACCGGCGGGTCGGGCCAGTTCGCCGAAGTGTCGATTGATTTCGAACCGCTGCCGCCGGGTTCGGGCTTTGTGTTCGAGAACGACGTCGTGGGCGGGTCTGTGCCGAAGGAATTTATCCCCTCGGTCGAAAAGGGGATCAAGGCGCAGAAGGATTCCGGTCTTCTGGCGGGCTTCCCCGTGATCGACTTCAAGGCGACGTTGACGGACGGCAAATACCACGAGGTGGACTCCAACGCGCTGACGTTCGACATCGCAGCGCGCGCAGCGTTTCGCGAACTTGCCTCACGAGGTGCTGTGAAGCTGCTCGAACCGATCATGAAGGTCGAAGTCGTGACGCCGGAGGACTTCCTTGGTGGCGTGATCGGTGATCTGAACTCGCGTCGTGGCCAGGTGCAGGGCACTGACTCCAGAGGAAACGCGCAGGTCGTCACCGCGATGGTGCCGCTCGCGAACATGTTCGGTTACATCAATACGCTGCGGTCCATGAGCCAAGGCCGTGCGCAATACACAATGCAGTTCGATCATTACGAACAAGTGCCGCAAGCGATCGCGGACGAGGTCAAGGCGAAGTACGCCTAATCAAGCAGCGAAGCGATAGGCCAAAAGAGACTACACGGAGAGAATAGATGGCGAAGGCGAAATTTGAGCGGAACAAGCCGCACTGCAATATCGGGACGATTGGCCATGTTGATCATGGCAAGACCTCGCTGACGGCAGCAATCACGAAGGTTTTGGCGGAAACGGGCGGTGCGACGTTTACGGCCTACGACCAGATTGATAAGGCGCCGGAAGAAAAGGCGCGTGGGATCACGATTTCGACGGCCCATGTGGAGTACGAGACCAAGGCGCGCCACTACGCCCATGTCGACTGCCCCGGTCACGCGGACTATGTGAAGAACATGATTACGGGCGCTGCCCAGATGGATGGTGCCATTCTTGTGGTGTCGGCTGCCGATGGGCCGATGCCGCAGACCCGCGAACACATTTTGCTTGCCCGTCAGGTCGGGGTGCCGGCGCTGGTGGTGTTCATGAACAAGTGCGATATGGTGGACGATCCGGAACTTCTGGATCTTGTTGAGATGGAAGTGCGTGAGCTTCTGTCGAGCTACCAGTTCCCTGGCGATGACATTCCGGTTGTTCGCGGCTCGGCGTTGATGGCGCTTGAGAGCAAGAACCCCGAGCTTGGCCATGATGCGGTTTTGAAGCTGATGGAAGCTGTTGACAGCTACATTCCGCAGCCTGAACGCCCGATTGACCAGCCGTTTCTGATGCCGATCGAAGACGTGTTCTCGATCTCGGGCCGCGGCACGGTGGTGACGGGTCGGGTGGAACGCGGTGTGGTGAAGGTTGGCGAGACGGTTGAAATCGTCGGCATCAGGCCGACGTCGTCGACCACGGTGACCGGGGTGGAAATGTTCCGCAAGCTGCTTGATCAGGGTCAGGCGGGCGACAATATCGGCGCGCTCTTGCGCGGTGTGGATCGCGAAGGGGTGGAACGTGGCCAAGTCCTGGCGAAGCCAGGCTCTGTGACGCCCCACACCAACTTTATCGCGGAAGCCTACATTCTGACGAAAGACGAGGGCGGTCGTCATACGCCGTTCTTCGGCAACTACCGCCCGCAATTCTACTTCCGCACGACGGACGTGACGGGCATCGTGAAGCTTCCGGAAGGCACCGAAATGGTGATGCCGGGAGACAACGTCTCGGTGGAAGTCGAACTGATCGTGCCGATCGCGATGGAAGAAAAGCTGCGCTTTGCCATCCGTGAAGGCGGTAGAACCGTCGGCGCAGGCGTGGTCGCAAAAATACTGAAGTAAGGGGTCGATCGATCGTCGGTCGTCAGGCCGCATTCGGAGAAAGAATATGCAAGGTCAAAATATCCGCATCCGGCTCAAGGCCTTCGATCACCGCATCCTCGACAATTCGACGCGGGAAATCGTGAACACGGCAAAGCGCACAGGCGCGCAGGTGCGTGGCCCCATTCCGCTGCCGACGGGCATCGAACGCTTCACCGTGAACCGTTCGCCACACGTCGACAAGAAAAGCCGCGAACAGTTCGAAATTCGCACACACAAGCGCGTGCTCGACATCGTCGATCCCACGCCGCAGACGGTCGATGCTCTGATGAAGCTCGACCTGGCGGCCGGTGTCGATGTCGAGATCAAGCTGAATTAAGGAGCGCTACTTTGCGCACAGGTGTTCTCACACAGAAGGTCGGTATGACGCGCCTCTTTTTGGAGGACGGCCGACATGTGCCCGTCACGGTCCTGAAGCTGGATGGCTGTCAGGTCGTTGGACGCCGCACGGAGGAAACAGACGGCTACACCGCCGTTCAGCTCGGCTCGGGCTTTGCCAAAACCAAACGGCTCACCAAGGCCGATCGTGGAAATTTCGCGAAAGCGGAAGTCGAACCGAAGAAGAAGTTGATGGAATTCCGTGTCGACGTGGCCAATCTGCTCGATGTCGGCGATGTGCTTCAGGCCGATCATTTCGTCGCCGGCCAGAAGGTCGACGTCACCGGCGTCACCATTGGGCGCGGCTTCACCGGCGCGATGAAACGTTGGAATTTCCGCGGTCTTGAGGCCTCCCACGGCGTGTCGATCTCGCACCGTTCGCTCGGCGGCACCGGCGGCCGTCAGGACCCGGGCAAGACTTTCAAGAACAAGAAGATGCACGGCCATTATGGCGTAGACCGGGTCACCACGCAGAACCTCGAAGTCGCAAAAGTGGACGTCGAGCGCGGCCTCATCATGGTGCGCGGCGCGGTGCCGGGCTCCAAGGGCGGCTGGGTGATGATCCGCGATGCGGCCAAACGCGCGCTTCCGAAGGAGGCTCCAATGCCTGCATCGGTAAAGAAATCCGCCAAGGCCGTTGCTGTTCCGGCGGCCGAACAGACGGCGGAGGGTTGAATATGAAAACCAAAGTCCTCACGCTTGGTTCCGACAAGATCGGCGACATCGAACTGAACGACGGTGTCTTCGGCCTCGAGCCGCGCGCCGATCTCATTCAAAGAGTTGTCGTGTGGCAATTGGCCAAGCGCCGCTCCGGCCAGCACAAGGTGCTGACGCGCGCTGAAGTAAATCGCACCAAAAAGAAGCTCTACAAGCAAAAGGGCACCGGTCAGGCCCGCCA
>JBAWBE010000078.1:0-1721 GCA_049589635.1 Terriglobales bacterium | reverse complement strand
GCCTACGTCTGCGAGGTACGGGCCTTCGGGTAAATCGACCTTGAGCAACATGTGCTCTCTGGGGCCTAACGGACTGTCGGGCGGCGACATCCAGCGCACGCGTCCGCCGAGCCCCGTGATTTTGAAGCCGATCGTCTCAAGCGCGGCTTTCAGCAATATATTTTGTTCAAAACAATATCCGCCGCGCCGGCTATCGACGAGTTTTTCCTGCACGGAGACAAGATCGAGCTTAACCGGGCGGCGCAGAAACGGATCGAAGCCCTCGAAGGGGATCGCATTGACGTGGGCGGCGTGAACAGCCGCGAGCGTCGCGAGGTCCGGTACGACCCTTCCACTAAGGCCGATACGCGCCAGATACCTATCCAGTTGGAATTTAATTGACATGACCTGTTTCCAGATGAGCGGCGCTTGGCAGGACGTTACCTCAAGAACGAAACCGTTGAAAAGGGGCCCATGTCGCGATTGGCACATAGCGTCAGTAATTGCGGCGCGGCGACATCTCCGGAGTTGGGTGCAAACCGCAAGTGATCGGCTCGCAGCCAGAGTGACGCGATTGACGAGTCGCCCGAAGGACTTTCACCCTCGTGCGCTCACAGAACCGTACGTGAACCTCTCGATTCATACGGCTCCCGATGTTCGGCCGTTGCCGTGGCATAGTGGCCAATGGGCAAAGAGTGTTGGATTCGCGCGGCGCAGCCGATCGAACCAGTCCCTCGCGCCCTTGGTCCAATGGACCATCCGCTTGTATTTGCGGCGAGCCCATCGAATGACATAGGCATCGATCCTTTTCAGGGTTGGACGCAACTGCGTCGGATAGAAGTGGCTGTAGTAGTTGATCCAGCCCCGGATGCACGGGTTGTACATCGCGGCCAGATCACTGAGGGACTTGTCGCTGCGGTGATGAAGCGCCCAGTGCCGGATCTCCCGGCTGATGCGCGTCAATGCCTTCGGGCTGGCAGCAGGCAGGAAGCTGTGTGCGAAGATGCGTCTATCCGGCTTGACCCACATCGTCTTTCGGGCACGGAACTGGTAGCCCAGAAAATCAAAGTGGATGTCCGGGTGGTCGCCGCGCCGGTTCACATCCTTGCAGTAGACGATCCTTGTCTTCTCAGGATGGAGAACCAGCTTGCAGGCCGCAAAGCGGTCGGCAATCGCACGCCAGAGGGCCAGTGCGTCCTCCTCGGTTCTGCAGTGACAGATCACGTCGTCCGCATAGCGCTCGAAGGGGATGTGCGGGAACTCCCGCGCCATCCATTTATCGAGCGCGTAGTGCAGGAACAGGTTCGCCAGCAGCGGCGAGATCACCCCGCCCTGTGGCGTTCCCGCCTGTCGCGGTACGACCCTGCCATCCTCCATCTGCACGGACGCCTTCAGCCAGCGTTCGATGTAAAGCAGCACCCAAGCACAGTCCGTATGTTGACGGACCGCCTTGAGCAGAAGCTCCCATTCAATGCTATCGAAGAAGCCCTTGATGTCGAGATCGAGCACCCAGTCGTAGCGCCAGCAGCGCTCGCGGGCTTTTGCCACGGCATCAATCGCAGATTTTCCGGGCCGGTAGCCAAAGGAGTCCGGATGAAACACCGGCTCCAAGATCGGCTCCAGATATCGGCGAGTGACTTCCTGAGCAATGCGATCGGCGACCGTTGGAATGCCCAACGGCCTGATACCTCCACTTGCTTTCGGAATGTCGACGCGCCGCACCGGCGGGGGGAAGTAGCTCC
>JBAWBE010000077.1:0-35085 GCA_049589635.1 Terriglobales bacterium | reverse complement strand
CGTCGTTATCGTGGTTGGCGGCGAGAGTTCCACCAGCGAATTGATCGTGCAGCCGGAGATCAAGTCGGTGAAGGGTCTCCGCGGGCACATCATCATCACGGACGGTCCGGATACCGCTTACACGCTGACGCTGAAGCAAATTCTGCTGCGCAATGGCTTGCAGCCGGATAAGGATTGCGAATTTAAAGTTGTAGGACTGGCTCCGCGGCGGGTTGAGGCCATGAAGGAAAACAAGCAGTACGCGGCGACGATCGAGAAGCCGCCTACTTCGGTGCTGGCACGGCGCGCGGGGCTGGTGAGCCTAGGTTTGACGCAAACGCTGCTGGGCACCGCGCCTTCGCAGGGGATTGGCGGCTTTGTGCGGCGCGATTGGGCGCGCGAACATTCCGAGTTGCTCGAGCGTTATCTTGCGGCGTTCATCGAGGCGCAGCGCTGGTTGTTGAATCCCGCAAACAAAGACCAAGTGGTGCAGATGCTGACGAAGGACTCGCACTTGCCGCCGGACATCGCTGCCGATACTTACGATGTGGATGTGAAAGATGCCTGGACGCCGGACGCGCGGTTTCAGCCGGATGGTTTCGAGCAGGTGTTGAATCTGCGCGCGGCGGCGGGCGACGCGAAACCAGCCTCCGAGCGCCCCGCGAACAGCTATTACAATCTTTCTTACTACGACAAAGCGCTGGCGCTGGTGAATGCGAAGTGAGAACTGGCGTGGCGTCGGTTCGTGTCGTGACGATGCGCGATTTCAATAATTCTTTGCCCCAGGGGGAAGTGATGAAGGTATTTGCGAAATGCGTGCAGGTGGCATTCTTAGTGGCAATCGCCGGAGCGATTTGGCAAGCGCCGGTCGAAGCGTTTCCCAGTCCAGCGGCGAAAGAAATAATCGTGAAAGCGGATCATTCTTTCAGCGAAGCGGTGGATAAAGGCGACGCCAGCGCGGTGGCTGCGATTCTGGATCAGCGGTTCGAATGGACGAACACCGAAGGCGCGACGAGCACCAAGGATGAAGCGCTGAAAAATCTCGCGGCGCTGAAAGGCAATGGCGAAGCGGCTACGGATACGCGCGCGTTCAATTATGGAGAAGTCGGATTCATGGACGGGATTCGCGATCACGAGCGATTTTTGCGCGTGTGGGTGAAGCGCCCGGAGGGCTGGCGGCTTTTCAATTACCTAGAGACGCCGATGAAACCGAAGACCGGCTTGCCGAAAGGCGGCGGTGAATGCGACAACCCCTGCAAGACTCTGCCGTACACTCCGACAACCGAGATGGACAAGGCGATCCTGGAAGCGTGGCAGAAGGCCAAGAACGACGAGTGGCATCCGAATGCTTCGGATTGGGCGCTGCGGGTGGCCGATGAATTCGTGATCATCAACGATCACACGTCGCGCACGAAGGCGGAGCGCGTGGCGTTGCTGAAGAAGCAGCAAGCGGCGGGAGAAGCGGGGCCGCCTGGCGATCCCATTCACACGATTCGCATGTTCGATTTCGGCAAGGACGCGGCGGTGATGCTCTCGCAGCACACTCCGCATCACGGCGGAAAACCGTATTACAACGTGCGCGTGTGGGTCTTGCGCGATGCGCGCTGGCAATTAGTGGCCAGCCAGCAGACGACCATCGAATCGGCGGCTGCGGCGCCTGCTGCGGATTAATTCCTCGGCTGCGCGCGCGAGCGCGTGCGTTGGCGCGCGGATTATTTCGGAGCGTTGGTTATTTCGGGGCGAAGAAGCGGTAGTCGGCAGTGTACGGCGCGCGGAATTGCTGGCCGTCGTGCGCGGCATCGCGGCCGGTGGCGAGATGGGCGTCGTGTACAGTTTTCTCATCGCACGTCCACCATCGCGGCGGCCAGTTCGACGTACTCACGTTTCGCCGTAGCGAGCGCTTCTTCTGGATCGCCGGAGATATCGTGCCTTACGTGAAAACCGACGCAGCCTACCGGGAGATCGATCTTGACCCCGATATTACTGAGATTCTTTATACATATATGAGTAACAAGTCTGGACTCATCTTTCACACCAGCCGCAACACGCCTCACCTCTACCACAACCTCGAAACCCGCTGGCTGAACCCGGGGCTCGCAACCTTGTGTCTTGACGAGGGGGAATGGGCTGGCACGCTTTCCGGCGCTACCGCAACACGTGGCTAAAGAAGCAGCGCCCGAATAGGCCTATTCACGGCACGAGACCGAGCGAATTCTTTCGTTTGGCATCCGTCAGCTTTCACCGGGATTGCGGGCGGTGGTTCAGCTCTACTACCTCGACGAGCGATCTCTCACGGAAACCGCTCAAGTGATGGGCCTGTCCGTCGAAGCTGTGAAATCACGAGTCCTGCGTGGACGAAGGCATTTGCGCGAGACGCTCGAGCGCTTTATGCGACCGGGCCAGAGATTCGGATACGAGGCATTCGAAACCAGCACTCAAGCAAGTGCAGCCTCGCTCTCATCCCCGGCGCGGTTGGCTAAAGCGAAGTTCAACGGAGGCGGTCATGGTGACAATTCTTCTGGGAGCTGCGCTCACCATCTTGGTCTGGCTGTCCCTCGTCGATCCAGGCGGCGGAAACGGATCGAATCATTTTCGATGAACCGAGCGTGACGCTGCGATGGGTTCACCCGATCCGACCGCCGCCGCACATGATCGCTCAGAAAAGTGGCGAAGTCGCGGTTGAAGATTTTGCCATGGCATTGGCTGATTATGCCGGGATGAACCAGGATCTGCAGCGAAGCGAAGAGTAAGGAGTCTTAGTATGGAAATGCGAGAATTTGGGGACCGGAATACGGGCGTCGGTCGTCGGGTTGGGCTGCAACAACTTTGGCATCTATCAAGACGCCGGGCAGGCGATTGCAGTTGTGCGCAAGGCGCTGGATGTCGGAATCAATTTCCTGGACATGGCCGGCGAACATGGGAGCGGGCTAGAGGAAAGCCTGGTCGCCGAGGCGCTGGGGCCGCGCCGCAAAGAGGTAATCATCGCCACGAAATTCGGGCAAGCCAAATTGCTCGGGCTCAAGGACGGCGACATCGTCTTCAGCGAGGACAAGACTCGTCAAGGCGCCTCCCGCCGCTGAATCATGCAGGCCGTCGAGGAAAGCCTGACGCGTCTGAAGACCGACTATATCGATCTGTATCACGTGCATGTCGCCGATCCCGAAACGCCGCGCGAAGAAACCTTGCGTGCGCTCGATGATCTGGTGGGCCAAGGCAAGCGCGCGATCGGCGAGGCGGCGACCTTCGCCACCGCCGACGACCTGAACGCCTCGCAAGCGATCGCCGCCGCCAATGGCCTGACGCCCTTTACTGCTGTCGTTGAAGAACCGCCCGCTGCGGCAAAGCCCGTCACGATCGCAAGAACAAAACTGGTGCTCGTCTAACAGTTCATCAGCCGGACTGTGAAGGCTGCCGGTCGCCCAGTCGGTTGTATGCATCCAGTGCGGGATTGGACGAACCAGTCTGGTTGCGCGGTCGATATTTTTCGCCACTCCCGCGAGAAATTCCTTGCAACAATTTGCTAGCCTTTTTGGGCGCCCCCGTGAAGACTCCGATTGATGCGATCTCGGCGCTGCCCCCTAAGCGGTGCTGAATGCATTTTCTGAGTCGGATTCGGATTATGTTCGCGCACAATTTGCACATACCGTTCGATTGGTAGACGCCGTCCTCTCGATTGCATCTCATGCATCCATAACTATCAAAGTAGTCCCGCATTTTTCTTTGGTAGCCCGTAGGAATCAAAACACGGATGGCCTGCGCGATTTCAGACGACAGGAACCAAGGCTGGAAAAGTAACTCATCCGCTGTGAGACGTTTCCTTCGCTGCGTCCTGCCCTTGCATGGTTGCGTCACGGCTGCCTCCGTCGGGATGACATCTGTAAAAAGTGGCGCTTATTTTGGCTCGGCTCAAGTGAACGTAATACTCGGTGGACGAAAGTCTAGCGTGCCCCAGCAGTGCCTGAATCACCTGCAAGTCCGCGCCGTGATCCAGCAAGTGAGTAGCAAAACTGTGCCGAAACATATGGGCCGTGATGCGACCCAGACCCGCGCGCCGGCGTAGAACGTCGAGGAGACGATCAACCGCTGACCGGTGCAGCGCCCGATCGCTCTGCGGCCGAATCAAGCAAGCGTCCTTGGTGACGGAATCGAACCTGGCTTTGGCTTCGTCGTACGTAAGTGCCAAACGCGATCCCAAATACTTTCGCTTGGTTCGGAAAGGAGGCCCTGGTTCACGATAGTCTCTCCATGTTCCAACCCAAAACTTGCCCGAGGTCGCGACAAATCCCTTTTGCGTCCCGGGTTCTTCCTGAAAAACAAACCCGCTTTGACGTCCATTCAGGTTTGCGCGTAGAGCGATCTCTGCACTCGGCGTGAGCAATACAATCCGCGCTCTTCCGAACTTTCCAACCACTCGAGCCCGTCGGCCGTCGAGGTCCAGGTCTTCGACCCTCAGAAGCAATGTCTCGTTCATACGGCATCCGGTCCCGTAAAAGAATTCAATCAACGCACGATCCCTCAGAGTTTGTGTCGCAGCAATCAGCTGGCGCACTTGATACTCGCTGAGCAGCCTGGGCATCTTCTTCGCAGGACGACGAATTTTAACCAATCTCGGGGCCACGTAACTGACAAGCCCTCCGAGATTCAGAAAGTCGTAGAATCCTCTCAGTACCTGCAAGTGAAAATATGCGCGGGACAGCGTTGCCCCCTGCCCGCAAAGGCGTGCGATGAAGAGGCGCACATCGAGGTGGGTCGCTTTCATGAGGGCCTTCGTTCCCAGGAATTGTAAATAGAACTCCACCGTCCTCATGTAACCCCTCTTCGTTCCTTCGCTGTAATGCTGGACGACGAGCCATTGTCGATACCGCGCGGCCAGCTTGCGGTTCAGAGCGTTGAAGGAGGGCCCTGTCTTTTGTCGAAGGTGAGCCCACTTTTGCATTTTTTCTCGTCTCGCGAGCGCTTAAACCGAGTCAAGACCAACCGTACCCGTTGCAGGGTTGCTGCGCTAGTGGACGAATGTCTCTAGTACAAATGTACCTATCGCACGAGGTTCTGGTACCCGTCGTTAGCCGAGTCTCCCCGTTCACTCGTCATTCGCCGGGTCAGGCGGTGGCCGTGCAACGGCGTTGCAGCGGCGCGTGAAAGCTCCACGGTCTCAATTCACAATCAACCATCGCGTGGACCTTCAGCGTCGATAGCGATACGATGGTTTCTCGGAGAGAGCTCTGTTGTCGCCCCAAATTGCCGCGGACAATGTCGTTTCGGGAAAGACGATTTTGCTCACCGGAGCAGGAGGTTCTATCGGCTCCGCCCTGGCCAAAGCGATCATGCGGACGGCTCCCCGCCAGCTCATTCTCCTTGACCACTCGGAGCGAAACCTCAACCAAATCGATCTGGAGTTGGCGGCCGCGACGGATGGCAGCTTACATATATCGGCGCTCGGCGATATCTGCGACGCAAGACTGTTATCCGAACTTTTTCGGCGCTATCGTCCGGAGGTCGTGTATCACGCGGCGGCTTTCAAGCACGTACCGCTTATGGAAAGCAATCCCATCGCCGTCGTTCGCAACAATGCCCTCGGGACCGCCACGCTTGCTAAAATTTCACGGGAGGAAGGCGCCGCGATTCTCGTTATGGTTTCGACGGACAAAGCCGTCAACCCCATCAGCATTATGGGCGCCTCAAAACGGGTAGCAGAACTTGCGTTGCTGCGTTTCAATAGTTCCAAAACTCGAATGAGCGCGATTCGCCTGGGAAATGTGCTCGCTTCCCAAGGAAGCGTGGTTCCGAGGTTCTTGCACCAAATCTCGCGAGGTGGGCCAATCACCGTCACCCACCGCGACGCATCGAGATACTTCTTGACCATCGACGAGGCTGTCGACTTGATTCTCCTCGCATCTAGACTTGAGGAAAATGGCGGTATTTTTGTCCCTCAATTGGGACCGCCCGTCAAAATCTTGGACCTGGCCGTTCAATTGATTGCCGATGCCAAATCCAAATCTGGGAAAGAGATCTCCGTAATCTTTACGGGCCTTCGTCCAGGGGACAAGACCTCGGAGGAATTTCTCTTTCGCAATGAGTCCGCCGAAGCGACGACGGATCGCAGGCTTTTTCGAGTCAATACGGCGCACATTCTTACAAATCGATTTGATGTTGGCCTGGCGAAGCTTTCTAGGAGTGTTGACGATCGCGACCTACCTTCCATGATGGAAGCGCTTTGCACCTTGGTTCCCGAGTATCGACCGACTGAATTATTACAGCGCACGCGCGAAAGCTCGCCCGTTTAATTCCATGAAGCGAACCATTGCGGTGATCACTACATCGCGCGCCGACTACAGCCACCTGTATTGGCCCTTGCGGGATTTGTCCCAGAACCGGAATGTAGATTTGAAAATTGTCGCTCTCGGTTCGCATCTTTCGCCCGAATTTGGAAACACGATCGAGGAAATTGAAAAAGATGGATTTCAAATCGCCTCCCGGGTCGAGTGCCTGCTCAGTTCCGACAGCGACGTAGGCATGGCCAAGACCATCGGCATAGCGACGCTGAGCCTGGCCGACCTCTTCGGTCAGATGCGGCCGCAGTTGCTTTTGCTGATCGCCGACCGCTACGAACTTCTGGCTCCGGCATCGGTGGCGCTCGCACTGCGCATTCCGATTGCCCATATCGAGGGCGGCGAGGTGAGCGAGGGTGCGATTGACGACGCGGTGCGAAACGCTCTCACCAAGATGAGCCATATCCACTTCACCGCAACCCACGCCGCCCGCGAGCGGGTGATCGCCATGGGCGAGGAACCCTGGCGCGTGCACCGCTCCGGCGCTCCGTCCCTTGACCACCTCCGCAGACGAACGCTCCTCGGCCGAGAGCAGGTAGAAGAGCGCCTCGGGCTCAATCTCCGACAACCCACCATTCTCGTCGCCTACCATCCCATGACCATCGTCCGCGACACGCTCGAAGAAGCGGATGCCCTGTTTACGGCCTTGGAGGCGCTCCCGGACCAAATATTGTTCTGCTATCCGAACGCAGACGCTGGAAGCAGAGCATTGGTCGATCGGACCAAGCGGTTCATCGACCGCCGAGGGCACGGACGAGTCTTCATCAATCTCGACATGGTCACCTATTTGAGTCTGCTGCGTCAGGCCGATCTGTTGCTTGGGAATTCAAGCAGCGGAATCATGGAAACCGCTTCTTTTTCGCTTCCCACCGTAAATGTCGGGCTAAGACAACAAGGGCGCCAACGGGCCCGAAATGTATTGGATGCTGACGCTCATCCGAACTCGATTCTGGAAGCCGTAATGACGGCGCGAACACCCAAGTTCCGTGAATCCCTGGTGGGCATGGCCAACCCGTACGGAGAAGGATTCGCTTCCGAGACCATCGTCCGCGTAGTCAGCACCATTCCGCTCTCCCAAGAGCTCCTGATGAAACGCAGTTCCTCGGCCTCGGTGCCGACTGCCCTTCCTGGCACATCGCGGCATTCATGAGGATACCGCTCTCATCTCCAGACATCACGGAACAGGATATCGAGGCCGTCACTCGGGTTCTGCGGACTTCCAGCCTCAGCTTGGGGCCCAAGCTCTTAGAGTTTGAACGCGCACTCTCTCAGTACCTCGGCGCCGGCGAGGTCGTCGCCGTCCATTCCGGGACCAGCGGCCTGCATTTGTGCATTCGAGCCCTGGGTATTTCCGAGGGCGATGAAGTCATCGTGCCGTCTTTTGCGTTTATTGCCGTCGCGAACGCGGTCCGGTACGAAAGGGCTACACCGATCTTTGTTGATATCGACGAGCAAACCCTGAACCTCGATCCGGATCTGGTAGAAGCGGCAATCACGTCGCGAACGCGGGCCATCATTGTGGTGCATACTTTCGGATGTCCGGCGGACCTCTCCCGCATCATCCAAGTCGCCAGACGGCATGGTCTGTATGTCATCGAGGACGCCTGTGAGGCCCTGGGCGGAGAATATGAGGGCCAAAAAGTAGGGGTCCTCGGCGATGTGGGGGTCTTCGCTTTCTATCCCAACAAACAGATCACCACAGGAGAAGGAGGCGCCGTCGTCACCAGAAGCCCGGACGTCGCGAGCAAGGTCCGAAAACTTCGTAACCAAGGCCGCGACACTTCAGCAGACTGGTTCCAGCACTCGGAGCTGGGTTACAACTATCGAATTTCGGATATTAATTGTGCCTTGGGAATCGAGCAACTAAAGAGAATCGAGACGATTCTGCATCGCCGGGAATCAATCGCAAGAAGTTACGATCAGATATTGAGTAGTGAACCAGACCTCACACTGCCGCCCTTGGCTTTGCCTCGTCGAAAAATCAGCTGGTTCGTTTACGTAGTCCGCCTGGGCAAACGGCTAAGCGAAGCCCATCGCGATTGGGTGGTCAAGGAGATGCGGCTGCGCGGAATCGCTTTGGGTAGGTACTTTGCGCCCATTCACCTGCAACCGATTTATCGTTCCTTCTCCACGCCAAAAACGCTCCTTCCGGTCACCGAGTTCCACGCATCGCGCTCGTTCGCGTTGCCGTTCTTCAATCGAATCCGCGACGAGCAGATCAGCGAAGTCTGCCGAACGCTGGTTAACCTGATTCGATCGCTCCAGCTCGGCGACTCGTGAGCGCAGAAAGTGAGGCTGCAGACAGCCTTGATGGGCTCGCGATCGCCAACCAAGGCGTGCGCTCCCGAGCCAGCAACGGAGAGCGACGGGACGAGAAATTGTCGAGCAGCGCGGGCTGAATTGCTTCGCGAGTCGCTGCGGCGACTGGCTCTGGAGAGGTGCTCGTCAAGGCACATTTTGTGGACAAAACGAACAGGCGGATGCTAATATCGGGCCTTGACAATAATAAAGTTAGTAGTTACTAACACGATATGAAGGCACCGAAGGCCACCAGACAGTTCGCTTCTGCAGCTTCCCAGGAACCGCATGGGATCTTAGCCGGATTGTTTAACGCCATCCCCCTCGGCTTTGGTGTTTTGGACGAGCAGTTGCGCTATCGAGCCGTTAACAAAGCCCTGGCCACAATGAACCGCGTTGCGCCCCAGGCGCATCTCGGCAGGACCATCCGGGATGTCATCGGAGAACCTGCCGTCATGTTAGAGGCTCCCTTCCGACATGTCGTGTTCAGCGCTCATCCTGTAAGCGTTCAGTTCTGGGCTAAGTTGCTTAACCGAAAGAAACCCAGTCACTGGATTGTGAATTACTTCCCAATCGCCTGTGCCAAGGGCAGCACGAAACTAGTTGGCGCGGTGGTGGTGGAAACCTCCCGCCCGAACGAGGCGCAACAGTTGTTTCGCGGCATCGCTGACCAGTTGATTCACAAACCTCTTTTGACTTCTCGAGATTCCGATGCGCTGTTGCAGCAAATCATGGGGGAACCTTTCAGGCAGATTCCAGACGCTGGCGCCGAGCTCCATCGGTCGAAGGTCGTGGGCGTTTCCAATCGAATGACCTTCTTCCCAAGCCACGCGATGCCAGGGACCCTAGAAGACTGTTGCACAAGTGCTGCGAATGCCACGCCGGGTGCGGTAGCCCTGACACGCCGGGAACGCGAGGTTGTGAAATTGCTTGTGGAAGGGACCGGCAACAAAGAAACGGCTACGATTTTAGGCATAACCGTGAAGACCGTAGAAACCCACAGATCGCGAATCATGCTGAAGCTTGGCTTGCATTCCACAAAGGAGTTGGTGCACTACGCGATCCACAATAAGATGCTAAATCTAGTCTGTTAAGCTTAGTCGTAACCGGAGGCCCGAACTTGAGCGCTCTTGCTTTTTCTGGCTGCTGGCCCTCCATACTTCCAATCAGTTACCCCTTAGTGGAATTCCCTGCTATACAAATATCGCCCTGACTTTAGTATGTTTATGACAACTTGAAGATAAGTAATATAGCGCGCGGCGCTCGCCACCGGGCGTCCGCGGCAGTGCGTTGCTACGATTGTCCGGTTGAGGAAACCTAAAGTGCATAGAGGCGCTCGGATGCCAAGCGGGTCCAGCACGGACGCACCAAGCTGGGCATCGCTGGCAGCGGGCGAATCGTTGGGGCTCCCCTCATGGCCGCATCGCGGGCGAGATGGTATGCGGCGTGTTGCGCCTGCCTGCGATTTGCGAAGCCCGGATGTCCCATATTCATGCCGCCGCCCGGCTGCAACAATGCGCACGAACTGCGAAGCCAAAGGAGCAGAAACAGCCACAAAGCGCTGCAAACCTAACCGCTAAACAAGTGCTTTGTTGGTGGTCTTCTTCGAGCACCCACGAATCGGCAGGACATGTGGCAATGGATCTCTCACACCAAGCGATGACGCAACCATCGGACAGCGGCAGAGCCAGTGCGGACTCGCGCACGGGTCCTTCGGGAGCCCGGTTGTTGATCGTTGACGATGAAGCCGAATACCGGAAGGTGCTCGGGGTGATGTTAGCGCAGGCAGGGATGACCTGCATCACAGCTGCCGGCGGCGCTGAGGCACTCACTATTCTGCAGCGAGAGCCGGTCGATGCGGTAATCGCGGATTTGAATATGCCCGGCGTTTCTGGTTTGCAGCTGCTGGCGCAGGTGCGGCGATTCTATCCCCAACAGGTGTTCTTGATGGCGACCGGAGTGGATGATGTTCGCGTTGGCATGCGAGCCATGCAAGAGGGCGCCGACGATTACCTCGTGAAGCCGCTCGAAGCAGATGTGATTGTGGCAAGTTTGCAGCGCGCCTTCCACAAGCGGCGGCTGGAGCGGGAAGTAGAGAACTATCACCAGCATCTGGAAGAGATGGTCAGCGCACGAACGCTGCAACTGCAAAACGCGCTCGCGCGGATCGAACGCGGGTATGCGGATACGCTGGACGCGCTGGGAGCGGCTATTGACCTTCGGGACAGCCAAACCGCCGGGCATTCGCGCCGCGTGTTTCGGTACTCGGTCGAGATGGTGAAAGCACTCAACGGCACTCCCCAGCAACTCAAGAGCCTGGCCATGGGTGCGTGGCTGCACGACGTCGGGAAACTGGCGATACCCGACGCGATTCTTTTCAAGCCTGGGCCGCTGACCGCGGATGAACGAAAAATCATGGAGACCCATGTGCAAATCGGGTATGACATTGTGAAACGCATCTCCTTTCTCGCGGACGCCGCGGAAATCGTTCTCACCCACCACGAACGCTGGAACGGCAGCGGGTACCCGCAAGGCCTGAAAGGGACGGAGATTCCGCTGGGAGCGAGAATATTTGCAGTCGCCGACACAGTCGATGCCATCACCTCGGACCGCCCGTACCACGCGGCTCTCCCCTTCCAGACCGCGCGGAAGGAGATCGAACGTAATGCAGGAATTCTGTTTGACTCGAAAGTGACAGAGGTCTTCCTGGGTATTCCGAACGAAACCTGGGAGGCCATCCGTAAGCCGACTGCCGCAATTGAAACAAGCGGGGTCTTGGCCGGAATCTCCATTGAGTCTTCCTGTGGTGTCGCCGCATTGGTTGGCCATGACGTAAAGCGAATTGGCTAGTGGGAACCCGCAGCTCGCAGGTGAAGGCGGGGCAATAAGAGGATCGCTGATGAATTCTAGAAAGACCGCGGGCAATCTGCCCCGGAACGCCAACCCGGAACCTCTGCCGGTCCACTTCCGTAAAACGGAGAACCGCGAGTGGTGGATGTGGTCGGCGACGATGATTGTCACATTGGCTCTCACGGCCGGCCTGGCATCCTTCCTGTTGAGCACGCACACCCATGAAGAGAGCCTCTCCGCTCCTTTCGGTCCGGAAGCGGTCGAAGGCCTGCTGGGACTCGTGCTCATATTCGACATTTACACCCTGTACCAGCAATTGCAGATACATCGGATTCGCCGCAAGTTTGTACAGCGCGAAGAACTCTTCAGGCTCATCAGCGAGAACGCTGCAGATTTGATTGCTGTCGTCGATATGGACGGCAACCGGATTTATAACAGCCTTTCGCACGAGAAGGTTCTCGGATATTCCGCCGACGAGCTGAAAGCCTTCTCCTCGTTCGAGCAAATTCATCCGGAAGACCAGGAGCGCGTGAAAGAAGCCGCTCAGGAAGCGCGCCGTAGCGGGGTGGGGCGGCCGCTCGAGTACCGCATCCGCCACAAGGACGGTACGTGGCGCGTACTGGAATCGACTGCGAGCGTTATCCGTAATTCCAAAGGAGAGCCGGAGAAACTGGTGATCGTCAATCGGGAAATCACCGACCGGAAGCGAGCGGCGGAGGCGTTGCGCCGATCCGAGTTGAGCTTCCGCACCGTGGTCGAAGACGCACCGTACGGCATTTTCCGAGCGACCTTGACCGGGCAGTTCCTCATGGTGAATCCCGCGCTGCAAAAAATGCTCGGCTATGAGTCGCGGGACGAGTTGCTCAAAGCCAACCTCGCGGAAGACATTTATCGTTACCCGGCCGAGCACCAAAAAGTAAATGCGCTCTTCTTGCAAGGGCAAAACTTGAAGGGCATCGAGGTTGAATGGAAGCGAAAAGACAGCGCGCTGATCCAGGCGCGCTGCAGCGCCTGGCCGGTAAAGGACGAAAGCGGCGCCGTCAGCTATCTGGAGGTCTTTGCGGAGGACATCACCGAGCAGCGAGTGCTCGAACGGCAGTTCCGCATGGCGCAAAAGATGGAAGCGGTCGGCAGGCTGTCGGGAGGGATCGCTCACGATTTTAATAATCTCCTGGGGGTCATTATCGGCTACACACAGGTCGTGAAGCGGAATCTCGGTCCGGGACACCCGTCGTACGAACACGCCGAGGAGATCGAGAGAGCCAGCCAGCGCGCGGTCTCACTGACCAGGCAGCTTCTGGCCTACAGCCGCCAGCAGGTCTTGGAACCGGCCATCTTGAACTTGAACACACTCGTCTCCGACATGGAAAAGATGCTGTCGCGTTTGATCGGCGAGGATATCGCGCTCAGTCTCAGCCTGGACCCCGCGCTCAGCCAGGTCAAAGCGGACCGCGGGCAAATTGAACAGGTGTTGATGAATCTGGCTGTCAATGCACGAGACGCTATGCCCGACGGCGGCCGATTGACCATCGCGACAGCGAACGCCGAACTCGACCTGCCCTATACGCGTGAACATCCGGGCTCCAAGCCGGGCTGGTACGTCATGCTGGCCGTCACGGATACCGGTACAGGCATGGACCCGGAGACTCTCGCGCAAGTTTTCGAACCGTTCTTCACCACCAAGGAACGCGACAAGGGTACTGGGTTGGGCCTCGCTACGGTTTACGGCGTGGTGAAGCAGAGCGACGGCTACATCGCGGTTGAGTCGCAGAAAGGGAACGGATCTTCGTTCAAGGTGTATCTGCCGCTGGTCAGGCAGGCGGCCGTCGCACAGGAGAGCGTTCCGGCGCCACGGAGCGTGCGAGGCTGCGAAACTATTTTATTGGTGGAGGATGCGGAAGCCCTGCGGAAATTGGCCCACATGTTTCTGCGCGACAATGGATACGACGTCCTGACGGCGGAGGACGGTTCGGAGGCCATGCGCATCGCCCAACAGAGTAGCGCACCCATTCATCTGCTTCTCACCGACGTGGTGATGCCCGGAATGAACGGTCGCGTCCTAGCGGAGCGTCTGGCTCCGGGGAATCCGGCGATGAAGGTGCTTTACATGTCGGGCTATACCGACACCTTTATCGCGGGTCACGGCGCGCTGGAGCCAGGAACGCACTTACTCCAAAAGCCTTTCACCGAAGAAACGCTGACTCGCAAAGTGCGCGAGGTATTGGACGGCGCGCGAAACGTAACGACCCTCGAAAGTGCCGGGCCCAGCGAAGACCGGCTTCCCGTCGGCAGCAAACCAGATCTTCGCGGATAGGAGATACGCAAGATGCAGAACAAGCTGCTGAAATTGTTGATCGTAGATGATGAAGAGCCCATTCGGCGTCTGCTGCGGCTGAATCTCGGGGACCGTTACAAAATCGTCGACACCGGAAGTCCGGATCAAGCCCTCGCGCTGGCTATGCAGGACAAACCAGATGCCATCCTGCTGGATTTAGGAATGCCGAAGTTTTCCGGCTTCGAGCTTTGCCGGACATTCAGCTCCTTGACCTCCACGCAACTGATCCCCATCTTCATCGTCAGCGGAGAAGCGGGCGCGGCCACCAAAGCACTTTGCAAGGAACTGGGCGCCACGGCGTATTTCGAGAAACCTATCGATTTCGACGCTCTCTCGACGAGACTCGCGAGCGTGCTGCAGACCGTTCGACCAGAACGAAGAAGTGAAGTGCGCGTTCGCCTGCGCGTCGGGTTAAAGCTACGGGGCACCGATATCCATAAGAAACCATTCGAGGAACTAAGTATTACCGAGAACGTCAGTCTAAGCGGTTTCCTGTGCGGCTGCACGGCCCTGTTGGAGAAGGATTCTGTCGTGGAAGTGACCTTCGCCAGGGAAGAGACGCAATTCACAGGCAGCGCCCGCTTGATTCACGGCGAGAGAAACCATTCGCCTTACCAGAGATACGGATTCCGATTCGAACAGAAATCCGGAGTTTGGATCTTGCAATAGGCGCGGGAACTCTAAAACCACCTAGATATCGTTTCTACGACGGACTGTCGAATGCGGCGACGCTAAGTTTCTTGTGGGGACTGTCACTCCGACAAAATCAGGTTTCGACAATCGGTTGCGCCTGTTTTCGGAGCGCCTGCGCTGAAGCGACGCTGCCCTCCTGGGGGACAGTCGGAGCAAACGCCCGATCAAATCCCGAGATGAGGTAGGTGAACCAATTCTCCACGTCGGCTTCGCTGACCTGTTCGGGTCGAAACAGCGAGCTGAACTTGACGTCAATCACATATTCCTCGACTCCCAGACACCGGTACACCCAGTCCAGCGAATTCATAAACAAGAGGCGGCGCCACTTCCTGCTGAGGAAAACCACGGTGGGTTTTGGACCCCAACTCTCCAACTGCAGAACGTAATCTTGGCCGTCCTTGCCGAAGCAGAAGCTGCGCACCAGCGCTTCCGGCGGAAGATAGGACTGCACATCAATCAGTAGGTTCCCGGCCTTGGTGTTCACCTCATCGGCGATGCGTCCCATAGCGGCCAGCAGTTCCGACTGGTCCAACTGTTCTCGAAAACGGACCATCTGCTGGCCAGTGTCCCTGGCAATCACATGGTGGTCCAGGAACTGCCAAAGTGAAGGCACGCGATGGCTCATCGGACTCCTTTCGGTCCGTCGCAAAATAGTGACGGTGATTTATTGAATTTCGATCGGCCCCGGAGTATTACCTGCAAGACTACAAAATCCTCCGGACCGGCAAGGGCGACAGCTTCAGAACCTCTGCCCATAGGTGCAACACCCCCTGCAGCGCTTGCACGACCGCGGCCGGATCGGAAACCCCGCGGATCCGCCAGGCGCCACCTACATCACAACATCCCGAAGCCTCGGAATCAGAGTCTCCGCTTGTCAGGATCACGAGTGGAATGCCACCGAGTCGGGACTCACTGCTAATCTTGCGCACCAGTTCAGTTGCGCCCTCCTGTTCAGCGCTGAGGTCGAGGATCAGGAAATCCGGCCCCTCGGCGCCGGCGCGTTGGAAATCTTGGCGTAGAATCGCAACCAAGCCAGAGCTGTCGGCGTCCGCGCATGAGCAGCCCCGCAAGTTCTGACTCCTGGCCACGTCTTGGATCGACCGGGAATCACCCGAATAGTCCTGCACGAGCAGAATGGGCGCGAAGCGTTCGTCAGCGCACATCTGCCGGTTCCCTGACGGAAGTTGCGCGGCGAGCTTCTCGTGCAAAAGATAAGCTATTTCTGGAGCGGACTTGGCGATGCACTGTGGCTTACTGTAACTTTTTCTGCTGATGCGGGGGCGGTCGGTCTCTGTGCGCAAAACAGATACCTCCTTCGGGGTTCACTCGTGGCTGGGCGGCGCGGGCGACAGTCATTTTAAGGATCTGGCTTCGCAAAAGAATTCGAGTCTCGACGTGCAAGTATTGAATATCCTTGGACGTAACTCTATATCAATACACTTAACCTTGTAGATTCCTCCGGTAATTCTGTATTGGGCAACATGTCGAACCTAAGCTAGCGGTGCAGGTGGTACTTGTAAAGCAGGGGATTCCATTAAGGGGCAACTTCTGGAAGTTCTTGGCTGGCGCGTTTCATTGTCGCACTTACTGCACCAAGTATTTGATTGCAGGCTGCGCAACGCATCCGGTGCCTAGTCCAATGTAAGCGTAAGCATGATTCTTGCCCCGCGTGCCCCTCACGATCTGGAAACCTGTGGCCCGACATCATTTCTGGCGAAGCGTTCCTCCTGGGTCCGTTTGCCGTTCAACGCGAAAGATTCGTGGTATGTTTCTCGCTTAGGCGCGCTGCCGCCAATCGCGCTACAAAGGGAAGAGTGAACATGAAATTCTACGATGTGCGAGAAGCCACGATGATCTTAAGCAGCCACAAGACTCTATTGCAGGCGTGCGCGGTCCAGCAGGAACGTCCTAACGACCGGCGCGTGGTTCTTACCAGACTGGATGGAACTAGATGGCGTGACTTGCATCGGTATTCGACGGCAGACTGCAGCAGGATCGTTCAAAAGGGCGCCCGAGAACGTTCTAGACGCTGAATTCCTACACGGCTGCCTGCCCGCTTGGGTCGCTGGTTGGCGATTCGCACCGAAATTGACAACTTACGCAACGACGCGCCTGGGCGATGCGGTGCCTCGGCCGAATCTCCAACATCCTTCGTTTGAATTTTGTGCACGAGGTCTCGACACTTCACCGATTTGGGCCTGAGAAAAGAAAACGGTGCAGTCAGCGATGGTTCACCGATCATCTGACCAGGTTGGGACAAACAAGCTGTGGAATAACGATTTCGTGCCTTTGAAAGTGTTTCGTCCTCTCCTTCAACCCACGCTTGCCTCGCACAGTGCCAACACCCAATAAGCCCATTCATCGAAAATTGCGCCTCCTCGCCCCGTAACGCGCCTAACCAGGAGTTACTCTCCCCGATTTGACCGGCGCTGACGTCTTGATCGTTCCTTTTTTTTGCGTGAAGCGCTCGCTGACAGTCGGTTCACCGGCGATGAGCGCGTCCGCGCGTCACGACACGACGTCCATGACTAAGCGCTTACGGGCATGCGGTCTTCACGAGCAGGGAACCTAATTACGGGATAGGGTGTTCGACACGCCTGTATTAGCAAGTATGACATTTTACGATGATATTCATCGAAGATCCCACGTCCTCATACTAAGATGGGCAGACCTGGGCTCGATCGTCGCTTCCGACCATCAGACCCATGGGATAGCGAGATGGCAGATGCCATTAGAAACACGCCGCAAACCCGGTCGCAGTCGCCAAACTGATAGCGGCACACGGCCGCGGCTCGCGGCATACGTGCGTCCGGTCATTGTTCGCCACCTCCTTCTCTCGCTTTGCTTCTTCGCACTTTATTTCCTACTGAATCGCTCTGACATCCTCATGGAAACGCAGCTAGGTTTCACCGTTTGGTATCCGCCCACCGGTCTCGCACTGGCCCTGATGCTCGCCATCAGTCCTTGGTACGTATTTTTGGTTTGCCTTGCCGATGCTGCGTCCCAAGCGCTGATTTATCACCAGACCCTGGTGTCCTGGAGCGAAACGCTCGGTCCGGTCGCCGTTGCGGGCATTTATGCGGCGGCGGCAATCGCTCTCCGTGGCCCTCTGCGCATTGATCTTGGTTTGAACCACCGCCGTGACGTCGTGCGCTATGTATTCGTTACGCTGGCCGCAGCAATCCTCGCGACGGCAATCGGAGTCGGATGTTTGGTCGCCGACCACTCACTGCCATGGAGCCAGTACTGGCGCGCGGCATTCAGCTGGTTTAGTGGCGATTCCATTGCTCTTGTGGGTGTCGCGCCCTTCTTGCTCATCCATGTCCTTCCCTGGGTTCGACGAGAGCTCGAACCGCCAAACGTGAAGAACGCCGAAGGAAGCGCTCCGCACCAGAGGAAGACCGTGCGGATCAGAGTTGGTCCGTTCGCAGAGGCCGTGGGCCAGGGAATCAGCATTCTCGTTGTGCTTTGTGTCATGTTTGGCGAGCCCCTGGGTCGGCTGCAGCTTTATTACTTGAGTTTTGTTCCCGTCATCTGGATCGCCATGCGCCACGGAATCAAACGCGCGGTCACCGGTATATTGCTCCTCGATTTTGGCATCGTGGTGGCCCTGCGGATATTTCCACTGGAACCAGCAGCGTTGCCCAAGGTGGGACCCTTGATGCTGGTTGTTTCCTTTACCGGCTTGCTCATCGGCGCGGCGGTAAGCGAACGGCATCGCATGGGGAAGGAACTTCGCGAGCGAACCGACTATTTGAACTCCTTGATTGAAAACACTCCTTTAGGAATCGTGGTCCTGGACGAGGATGGACGCGTAGAGTTGTGCAACGACGCATTCGAGCGTTTGTTCCAATTCGGACGTGCCGACCTCATCGGAAAGGATCTCGACTCTCAGATTGCATCGGTCGGGGACGCGCCGCAAGCCGGTGAACTCACAACACAAGCGAGTTCCGGACAGCGCGTGAGTGTGTCCATGCGGCGGCTCCGCAGAGATGGAAAGATAATTGACGTGGAAGTGCATGCGGTTCCCATGTTCCAGGACGGTGGAGTTCGCGGCGCGTACGCAATATACAAAGACATTTCCGATCAGGTCCTGGCCGCGGACCAGGCCAAGCAGCATTCCGTGTCGCTCAATCGATTGGTCAAAGAACTGCAGCGGCAGACCAGCCATATGGGACTGCTCAATGAGATGGGGGAATTACTGCAGAGCTGCGCCACCATGGAGGAGGCCTATTCGGTCGTGGCCCAATCCGCCAAGAAGCTGTTTCCTTCCCCGGTATGCGGAACGCTATACGCATTTCGGTCTTCGCGGAACGCCCTGGAGTCCGTCGCCATCTGGGGCGAATCGCGCGTCTCGGAACCGATCTTTGCTCCCGAGAAGTGTTGGGCTCTCCGGCTCGGCCATCCCCATTCGAGCGACTACCCTGGGGACGGCATTTTCTGCGCTCATTTAAAGGATCCGGCCACAGCTACATTCCTGTGCGTGCCGATGGTGGCACAAGGCGACACCGTGGGCACCCTGCACCTGGAATTTCCGGGTGGGGCCCAAGCGCCAGCGAATGTAGCCCCGGACAGCTTGCGGGAATCGCGGCAACGATTGGCATCGACCGTGGCGACCCAAGTCGCGCTTTCCCTAGCAAGCTTGCGACTCCGGGAGACTCTTCGGGACCAGTCTATCCGCGATCCGTTGACCGGGCTGTTCAACCGCCGGTTCATGCAGGAATCTCTCGATCGTGAACTGCAGCGAGCCCTCCGCAAAAAACGCCCGCTCGCGATCGTTTTCGTGGATCTCGACCATTTCAAGCACTTCAACGATGCTTTCGGCCACGATGCCGGAGATTTGATCTTGCGGAACATGGCGGAACTATTCCGGCGTCACTTCCGTGCCGATGATGTGATCTGCCGATTCGGCGGCGAAGAGTTCGCGATCATTTTGCCGGAAGCGACCGCGAAAGACGCTGCCAAGCGCGCCCAGACACTTCGCTCCGAAGCGAAAAAACTCGCTGTGCGCCATCAAGGTCAAATTCTCGACAGCGTTACCCTGTCCGTCGGGGTGGCCGGGTTTCCCGAGCACGGTTCAACGTCCGAGGAGATTTTGCGAATTGCGGACCAATGCCTTTATCAATCGAAAACGGAAGGGCGCGACCGGGTGACCCTGGCAATGCGACAAAAAGCAGGAATGCCAAAATTGATTTCTACCTAGGATTGACCCGAACACAAGCGAGTGCCGGCCCGCTACCTCCGCTCACTCGCACTCATGAGAAACCTCTAAGCGGCTCGGAGACCGTTTTGCCAGCCCTTCGATCGTCCGATCCGAAAAACCACGGGCTGACGGCAAGCGTGTAGTGTTGGATCGAGGCGACGGAGTTCCCCGGTTCGTTGCGGCGAACGACTGCTCAAAACACTAGATTCGAAATCGCTAGCACCACGAGGGCCGCCACAGCTCCCGCGGCTATTGCGAATAGGATCCAATCGAACCGCGGACGCCGTCGTGGAACTTCCAGCATATAGGCGGAGACGTCGGCCGGAAACATAGGATGTGACGGCTGATGCGTGGCGCGCTGCATTTGAATTATTTTACAGCGTTTATAGTTAATTAAGAAGTGATAGAACGTAACAGTACATATCAGTTAGGAACGAGCGTCGGCGACTCCCTTAGCGGTTGCCGCGCGCGATGTGCACGTTGGGTCTCCGTTACCGCGAGCCGGAAGGTCTTCGACGCGTTCTTCTTTTCGCGCGATCATGAAAAACGCTACTTTCACTTCATCCTTCATTTTCAATGTGCCGCCCGCGATCGAGGCGATCGGAATCCCGAAATCCGTCTGCTTGACGTAGAAATCTCCGTACCCTCGCAGGCTGTCTTCTCCCACCACGACCTGGGCATCGAAGCTGTGACGCCGACTCACGCCCCGAAGAGTCAAATTCCCCGCAATGGTTGCCCGGTACAGATTTTCATTGACCTTAACGGCGGTGACTTGCGAGCTTTCGAACAGAATGCGAGGAAAGGACTTCACTTTGAGCACTTCGTCCATCGTCATCCGTCGGATCTCGCGCTCGTCGTACTCACTCACTTCATCGAGCAGGAGCAAAGAAGAGGCCCTCATATTCACTTGAATCGTGGCCTGCGTCAGGCCATCGGACGCGAATTTCGCTTCGCCGGAGAAATCGCGGACGGCAAATTTAGGATTATGAGCCATGACTGCCGCTAAACCGCTCGCGAAGGCGTGCGCCGTCAGTTGGCTCGCATTAGGGTCGAACAAAAATCGAACTTCACTTTCCACCAGCGTCTCCTATGATTTTCAATTGAGATAGAAGTGTTCTCTAAGACGCTTCCTCACCCTGGGGATCGTAGGCATCCGCCCAAAACTCAGGCGCCGCGAATTCGAATTCCACTCCCAGCTTGTGAACTCCGGTAAGTTCTTTGCTGCCGGACCATACGACGCGCCCACGAACCCGAAGGCCGCTTTTCTTGCTGTCGATAACCAGCACGGTGCCCTGCGCCCAGTTGACGGGGGAGAGAATGAGCGCTCCGTGAAGATTGATTACCGCCGTGACGACTTCCAGAGATTCGCCGTTGGAGTGGATTTCTAGCGGCACCGTGGCCAACAGGCGTGGGCTTCGCCGGTGTTCTCTGCTGGGAGACATTTTGATTGCTTAGGCAGCGCGAAAGTTCGGCTTGCGCCGTCTCATCCGGCTTCTTTTTGCCAACCGTTGAGCAAGTGCGACAAGGAATTGTTTGTCCTGACGCTCCGTCGCCGCCAGAACCGCACTGAGTTTATTGTTCTCCAGTCGCTCTCTTCGGGTCGGGCCCCATTTCACAGCGTGAGAAGCGGCGGCCGGCTCGGCTTTGAATGGGGCTGCGTCTTTGGAGAAAAATGCTGCAAGCGATACTCCGAGAGCGATTGCGTACTTTTCAATGGTTTCTACGCTCGGAATGGTATGCCCGTGCTCGACTCGGCTGGTATAACAACGCAGGAGTCCCGTTCGGCCTTCCAGCTCCGCCTGACTGAGCCGGCGAGCCATGCGAAGCTCTCTCAGTCTTTGGCCGATATTCATAATCAGTACCGTACCGAGGTCTGCCACAGATAGCAAGAAGGTAACAATACCGATGTAGACAAGCCGTCATCGGTAATCTCCTGTATGGTCGCATGCCGCTCACTTCTCTTCGTACGTCACAACTTGCTGGCCTGCAACCAATCCGTGAAACACCGTTTCGCCGGTTCTTGAGCGGGGTCAGCCGTTCTTGGGGATTGGCCTAGATGAGCGGTGCGCAGTCTGTTCGGCCACTCGACGGAGTTCCGAGAGTTCGCGCAATCGTTTGCCTTGTTTCAGCCAAGGGTCCTTCAGCCGAAGGCGAAATCTCGTCCGGCCTTCCATTCGTGGCAGCACATGATAATCCAAGAAAGCGCTATTGTTCTCGTTCAAACGGGCTATCAATGTGACAAGCCCGCGCTCATAGGGATGCGGCTCCACTTGCCATCGGATCGCCTCTTTCCAGACCCGAATCGCCCTGCCGATTAGCACCGACACCACTGTCCCGCTCGAGAATCGTAGACGACCGCGCCACCTTCCGCTTCGCCTCACAACACAAACTTCGGACTTGAACAGTTCTTTGATTCGGGTAAAGAGCTTGTCCCGCAGAATCAGGATGCGGTGACGACTATCCACGAGCTCGAACCGGTCCGAGCAGCCGTATCCTATCAATTCGTAAGCGCGGCGAAGGCTTCCGAACCGCTCGCGGTAGGTCGAGGGCGACGGCATGCCATCGGTCGTTTGTATCAGGTTTAGAGTGAGCCGTCCGTTTGTCGCGAGCAGCCTGCGCAGGTCACCCAGCACTTCCTCGTCTGACTTATGGAATGTTCTTTCTCGAAGCACTTTCTGCGCGGCCTCGAAAGTCACCGAGTCAACGATTGGTTCGAAGGCGCCGCGCCTCATGACCCATTGCGATGGTGGCAGGTTCACGGTCGGAGTGTAGAGCTTGCGAGAGGTTCTACCGAACACGTGGCACCCGCAGTACTTAGGGTGGGTGAGAATGTTGTGGACCGCCTGGTAATCCCACTGCGCATGGTTGAGGTAGGAGATTCCGCGTCTGTTCAGATCGCGAGCAATGCCATAGACACTCCGCTTTTCTGACAGAAGCATCCTAAACATATCTCTCACGATTTCGGTTTCGCACGCCGGACCCGGAACAAGTATCACACGGTCCGTCGCGATGCTCTTTCTTTCCCCCGAAACAAGGACTTGTTTGGGAACCCTGTCCGAAGACACCAGCAAACGCCGCAATCCGTAACCAGGGGGCCCGCCCTGTTTGAAACCCAGGACGGCGAGCCGCTTCTGCCCTGCGAACACTTTGACCCCCAGTTCACGACTGTACTCGCCCGCCATGGTTCTCTTCAGCGCCTTCATGATTAAGCTCACCAGAGTTCCGTCATTTGCGAAAGTCTCCGCGCAGTAGTGGACCGGGACGCCCGCGGACTTGCACAAGAACTCGTAATGCGCGGATTCATCCGTATCTTGAAAGCGGCCCCACCGGCTGACATCGTAGACAAGAATTGCCCGGTAGGCCGAGGACCCTCGAACAACATCCTGCAGGAGTTGTTGAAGTCCGGTCCTTCGTCTGAGAACGACTCCGCTTCTGGCCGTGTCCGTGTAGGTCTGGACGAGACCGAAACCGTGGAGCTCTGCATACTTCTGTATCCCAACCGACTGATTTTCCAGCGAGTACTGTTGGTGCTCCGTGGACATCCGCAGATATTGTGCAGCGGGAATCAATTGGTCAGCCGTCATGTTACCCCCTTCTGCGGAGGGATCGGCCAAAGTCCGAGAAACTTTACCTACGGTTAATGGATTTCACTTCCAATTTCGTACCGAGGGGGCTCTCCGCGACGTTACGCCGGGGAAGAATTCTTTGCTACACAGCACGGCGCGGTAAAGGCCGTGCCCAAATAAGCGAACACCACAGGGCTGAGCCGGTTCGCATCCGTCGAGGGTTTAGGCGCCGTTCGCGCCTTTGGCCCGAGCGGCGCGCTTTTTCTTCTGAGACATCTTTTGGGCCATGAATAGCAGAAGTTTCAAGTCAGCCTCATCGGCTCGGCCTAGTAGCCTGCGGAATTTGTCGAGCGTCTTAGCATCGTGCCCCGAATTGCCCCAACCCTTCTCTGTCCTCGGCATAGGGATGTTTGGTGCTGGCGGCTTCTCCCCGTCATAAAAAAGTTGATACATCGGGACTTCCATGGCCCTCGCCAGTTTTTCCAGCGTCTCAATGGCTGGTACCGTGTGCCCGTTTTCCACGCGCGAGATATAACAACGGAGCAAGCCGGTGCGCTTCTCGATGTCGCCTTGGGACATATTTTTCTGTTCTCGCAGTGCCTTCAACCTGTCAGCAATGACCATCTCGTCCTCCGGCTGCGGGGGTTCACTCTCTTAGCAAGAATCATACGTACCCATTAACGTTTTACCTCTACTGTTATACCTCAGGCTCGAACCGGATGCGATACTCTCGGCCAAGATTACGCCCCAGAATCGGAATGACCATGCGACAGATTGATTCGAGCGCGTTGAACCGAAATCCATAGACCGTCTTCCTTGCGAAGAAATCCCAAAGCGGTTGCGGAGTGTCAAAAGCAACCTGGATCAACCGCTGCGTGCAGTCACCGAGCCTTTTGAGTTGAGCTTCTGAAGGTAGAGTGCATCGTCAGCTTCCTTGAACATAGCTTCGGAATCCTTCCCAGTTCCGTATTGCGACGACCCCACGGAAAATCCTACCGATATACGTCGTCCGCTTAAGCCGACTTCAATTGATTCCAGGCGCCGCAACACGGCTGGCAGGTGTATCGAATCGCACTCGGGAAGCACCAACATGAATTCATCACCGCCGAGCCGGGCGGCGATATCGATGTCCCGGATTGCCTCCCCCAAACGTCCGGCAAATATCTTCAAGACCAAGTCGCCCGCCGGATGGCCAAAGCGATCGTTGATTTGCTTGAAATTGTTGAGATCAAAAAGCACCAGGGTAAGCGTATATCCTTTCCGCTTGGCACGAGCGATCTCCGATTTGAGATGGCGCTCGGCAAATCGCCGGTTATAGAGACCCGTGAGCGGATCCACCAGTGCCAGATTCTGCCATTGCGTGGAGTGCGCTTGCCTGTCGGCGAGTTCCATACGAAGCCGATTGATGAGGAATTTCTCATAGGTCAGATAGCATCCAAACAGAACAATCAGGCACATCAAGCCGGCGACGGCCGGAAGGACACCGGAATGGAGAGACCGCTTGCGGTCCTCCAAGATGGCGGGCAGCGAGAGCGAGGCGATGGCCACGGTGAGCATCAGCATGCCGAACACCGAGACGCCCCAGGTCCACCATTCTCGCCGCTGGAGTTTGCGCAGCCGGTCGGAATACTCCGCGGAGCGGCGTTCGGCTTCCGGCATATTCGATGGGGGGCTGTCTGGGAAACTCAATGGATATCCGGCGTACGTCCCTTGCGCAGATTCAGGTTAGCGGTCGCCTCGCACTGAGTCAATTTCCCCGATGAATGCAGTGCCTGACTCGTAAACTTTGCAGGGATCGCCTCTAAAACCCGAAGCGAGACCGGACGCCGTGCTGTTCACCGTGTCAAAGGCGTTGCACGGCTGGGTGAAAACGGTACTAGCGTCCTATTGGTACCGGCGTCCGGGATCGCCATACTCTTCCTGGGAAAAAATGATCGCAGCCTTCATCGTCGTGCTCTCCATCGCAGCGCTGATTCAATTTGCTGTGGCGCAGTGGCGGGCAATGTGGATAACGATTGCGGAACAGCCCCTCTCGGAGTTTTTCACAACCGCGACTGGCATCGCTGGCGATGAGATCCGGGCTGAACATTTTGATTTCTTGATCCGCACATCGGAGCAGTTGGGCGCAAGCGGAAACCAGAGCAATTTGTGGGTGAAAGAGGTGCGCATCTATTACCGCGCCGTCCGTGCTCTAGGCCAATTCTGCGAAAAACAATTCCCCATTTTTGGGGCATGGGCCCATCAAGAATTAGTAGCGTGCTCGCGATATGCCGCAGCCACCTTGGATCAACGGCTCAGCTCTCATCTCGCGTTTGCGTCAGAGGGCAGCCGCCCTTAGCCCGTTCGTTGTATTCCGCTACAGCACCCAGTTCTTCCGCCAATGTCCGATGCATCCGCTTTCCCACCCGTTACGGGAGCGATTCATAGGCCCCCAAAGTAACGAAACCTCGAGCGCGACTGCCACAGCTCCAGTAATCTAGCGCTCGGCCTTGGAACCACCGCCACGCCGCCGCTACCCTGGTCGAGCGGGCTCGAACGGTTCGATAGGAACCATTTTCATGGCCACTCCCGCACGCCATTCGCAGGATTCGCCCGTGTACTCAAAAAGATGAGCAAGAATCGCGCCCTGTAACCATTCGTGACCATAGCTTCGACGCGACCACTTTGCGGGTTGTAAAGAAAGACGTTGCCTTTGTCGCCTGGCATTGAGCTTGCTCGATGCGATAGCGCATCGTCCGCCGCCCCGTGGGAGGGCTGACGCGGCACCCGAGGGCATCATACGGATGCATCCCAGCCGCCAACCTCAAGGTAAATCGCAGAGAACTGACGTGCTTGAATTCATTCAATTCTGAACCTATAGGATCGCCGCTGTGCGGCACTCAAACTAGACTGGGATCGAAAGTCTACCTCGTGGCGAGGGCAGCCCAAAGACCTATGCCGTGGAAAATCGTTGACCGGCTTCTGTTGCCAACCATTTTTTTCTTAAGCTCGTTTGTGGCTGTTCTCACCTTCTGGCAGCTCCTGCTCGGCCATCGGCGCGCCGAGATCCGAGCTGTTACGGATGAGCAGACCTCGTTCGTAAAATCCAAGTTGGAATCCGAACTGGGCGCACGAATATTGCCGTTAGAGGGACTGGCAGCTCGGTGGCGCACAGTCGGTGACGACCGAGAGAAAAAGTCAACGGCAGAACTGATGATGAGCGGCTATCCTGCATATCAAGCCGTCGAATGGGTCGATCCTACGCTCCATGTCCGTTGGGTCGCGCCAAGCAATGGAAAGCAGACTGATCTGGGCGTCGACTTGAGCGCAGACACAATGCAACAGGCCGGTTTCCGAACCGCTGAGCAAAAAATGGAGGTGACCGTCATCGCTTCCGTGAACCTACTGCAAGGAGGGAGAGGACTCCTTGTCTGCGTGCCGGTATATGCGCGCCAACAGTTCAGCGGTTTTGTGGTGGGGGTATTCCGTTACCAGGAGTTGATTTCCTCGATCCTAAAGAATGTAGCGCAGGGCTACTCGGTCGCCGTATACGAGGGCGACGAACAAATCTATGGCGAAAGAGCGAATCTCGCAGCGCGAGACGCAGAATTGGCCAGCACTGCCTACGTACATTATCGAAACCTCACATGGCGTGCGCAAATCTCGCCGAAGCCGGGAACGATTACGTATGCACTGTCAACACTCCCCAAGGTATTCTTCGTCGGCGGGATTCTGTTGTCCGCCCTTTTGGCATTCGTCGTCTATTCGGCGGAAACGGCGAAGATACGCGCCAAGGAGGCGATTGTAGCCAACGAGGAGCTCAAATCAGAAATTGCCGGGCGCGAGCTCGCTGAGGAGGCGTTGCGCCAAGCCCAAAAGATGGAGGCTGTGGGGCGCTTAGCGGGGGGCATAGCCCACGACTTCAACAATCTACTGACCGTCATTCGTGGATACGCGGTGCTTTCGCTGAACAGAATCGGTTCTGACGGCGCGTTGCTTCGCGAATTGAAGGAGATTTTGAAGTCTACGGACAGAGCCTCGGCCTTGACCAGACGCCTCTTGGCCTTCAGCCGCAAGCAAGCGCTTCAACTGAAGGTATTGGATCTCAACGCCGTGGTCGCTCAGATGAATGACTTGCTACCGCCCGTGCTTGGCGAGGACATTGATTTGGTGCTGGATCTCGCTCCCGATTTAGGGCGCGCCAAGGCTGACTCGGCACAGATGGAGCAAGCCATCATGAATCTCGTCTTTAACGCGCGCGACGCTATGCCCCATGGCGGCAAGTTGAAGATTCAAACCATGAACGCGGATCTGGACGGAGAATACGCACGCCGCCACGACGGTGCGCAGGCTGGCCCCTATGTGATATTGGCGGTGTGTGACACCGGGCACGGCATGACGGACGACACCCTGTCGCATGTGTTCGAGCCCTTTTTTACCACCAAGGACATAAACAAAGGCACTGGACTCGGCCTCGCGACAGTCTATGGAACGCTGAGGCAAAGTGGAGGCTTTGCCTGCGTCTCTAGTAAGGTCGACAAGGGTACAACATTCCAAATTTATCTCCCGCGTGTTGAAGAGGCGATTGCCGTTGTCGACGTCCCGGTTGCCGCTCCGCGGAATCTACAGGGCGCCGAAACAATTCTGGTTATTGAAGATGATGATGGTGTCCGTCGCATAACTCGCGAGTTCTTGAAGATCAAGGGGTACGCGGTCATTGAGGCTCGCGGCGCGACAGAAGCCATCCAGATCGTGGGGAACCGTGCCGACCCGATCGATTTAGTGGTTACGGACGTGCTTATGCCTGGCATGAAGGGGCGTGAGCTCGTTGAACGGTTGGCCGAGCTGCGGTCGGATTTGAAGGTCCTTTATATGTCGGCCTACACGGAGGACGCCGCGATCAATATCGGCGTCCTTAGTCCGGGAACGGAGTTTATCGAGAAGCCGTTCGGCCCGGATGAGCTTGCAGCCAAAGTCCGTCAGGTACTGAGTCGGACGCCGAAGACCCGCCATGCCAGTGCCGCGAAACTCTGACGGTGATATCCGGGTGGTTAATTGTGCAACGCGTTTGAAGCCAGTGCGTCCGCGGAGTATGATTCTTGCCGGAGGACTTGAATGGTTATCGGTGACAAACTCAAAGAAATTCGCGAAACCAAGAAATTAAGCCAAGGCGACATCGAAAAGCGCACGGGACTTCTGCGCTGTTATATTTCGCGCGTCGAGAACGGGCACACCGTTCCATCGGTTGATACGCTGGAAAAAATGGCGCGCGCACTGGAAGTTCCCATGTACCGATTGTTCACAGACGAGCATCGAATCCAAAAGCCCAAAGTCTCCTTTGCCAAAGCTGACTCGACGCACGACGCACAACAGGACGCAACGCTTTGTCCTTTTGCGAAAGCGCTCTCACGAATGAACAAAAAGGACCAAGGACTACTGATGCACATAGCTTCCAAAATGGCAAATCGAGCGTAGGCCACAATGAAACGATTACGATCGCTCGTTGTACTCGTTTTTTGTTTGCTTGCGGTTCCGAATCTTCGAGCCCAAACCAAGAAGATCACCGCGGCCGAGGCCAAGGATCACATCGGCGAACGGGCGACGGTCTGCGGCAAAGTCGCGAGCGCACATTACGCAAAGAGTTCGAAGGGCGAACCAACGTTTCTAAATCTCGATGAGCCTTACCCGAAAGAAGTGTTCACGGTTCTGATTTGGGGATCGGATCGCGAGAAGTTTGGCTCGCCCGAACTCGAATATAAGGGCTCGCGAGTGTGCGCGACCGGAAAGATTACCAGGTTCCGCGGCGTGCCCGAAATCATCGCCACTGAGCGCCTGCAGATTGAAATTCAAAGGTAGGACGATCTCAAATCTCCGATAACGTCTTCACGGTTCCTGTCAGGGTTGTGGTGACGTCGGCGTCTTTTCATTCGAGCAGCGTTTGGATATTCCGCTACAGCCCCATGTCTCGCAGCAAGGTTACGAATCTAGGATCTCCGCGCAGGTTATCCAAACGTGGGTCGACCTTGATGTAAAGCAGCTCGCCACTGCGTTCCCTATAAGCCACTTGCAGCCAACGAAAGGCTTCGTCTTTGCTGCCCAGCCCCGCGTATAGCACCGCGATGTCGTAGGCCGGGACGTAGCTTGTCTCAGCCATCGCTTTTAATCGATTCACAATTTCGATCGTTTGCGCAGGCTTGCCGGCGGCCGCGTAGGAATATCCGAGGGCAGCGAGCGCGCTCGGTGTTTCACCACATAGCGCGATCGCTTTGAGCATTTCCGTGGTGGCGGGCTCGTACATGTTCTGTTGCTGGTAGGCGCGCCCCAGGTCCAAGTGGGCCAGGCCGAAATCCGAATCCATGTCCAGAGTGGCCCGCCAACTTGCAATTGCGTCTTGATACCTTCGGGCGAGGTAGTAAGTCCATCCAACATTTGAATTGATAGCCAAGGACAGAGGATCCAAGCGCAGAGCTTCTTTTGCCTCGGAAACGCTTTCCTCCGGACGCCCCATGGCCACGAGATAGGACGCGTACCATTGATGCGCGATGGCATAACTCGAGTTCAGCTCAATGGCACGGCGATACTCGGCTTCCGCCTCCGACCATTTCCATTCGTAGACCGAGCGAATGTCCGCCAAAGAAGTGTGCGCATCAGCGGAGGTGTCGTCCAGTTGGAGCGCCTTCATCGCCGCGGCGGTGGCCTCTGGATAGGCGACTTGGGGCGGCAAAGCGCCTGAGTATGCGAGCAAATTATAAGAGTCCGCCAATCCCGCGTAGGCGGGAGCATAATTCGGATCTTCCTTGACCGCGGTCTGGAAATATTCGATGCTCCGATCGAGCGCTGGCCGGGTCCTCTTGTTCCAATAAAACCGGCCCCGCAGATAAGCCAAGTGGGCGGCAGGATCGACTTCCTCGTTGCCTCGAACTCTCTGCTGTTCCTGGGGTGTCATGCTGACTCTGATCTTTGCGGCGATGGCGCTAGCGACTTCTCTTTGTATCCTTAGTACGTCGCGAAGATCGCCTTCATAACTACCCGTCCAAACATAAGTACCCAACGCCGGGTCGATCAGTTGGGCGGTGATCCGGACTTTTCCATTCGACTGCAGGACGAAGCCCTTGACGATCTCATCGACGTTCAACTGCCGTGCGATCTCACTGGGAGGGCTATCGTTCCCGTTGAAATGCATCACCGATTGCTTCGAAATCACCCGCAGGCGGCTAAACTTGCCCAATTGAGTAATCAGGGCTTCGGTCATGCCCTCGGCGAAATAATCCTGCTGCGGGTCACCGCTCAGGTTATTGAACGGAAGGACGGCCAGAGGCACCCTCGGTCGCTGCAGGTTGTGCTCCGCGGCGATCCGTTTCCAGGCGAACCCGGTACTGGCTAGGGCCACGGTCAAGCAAACAGCTACGAAAGCGAACCTTGGCGCCGTTTTGGATTTCTGGGAAGAACTCGCTTGCGCAGACGGAAGCTGATCGCGGTCACGTGGCACGACCGGCGCAACAAAACGATAGCCGCGGCGCGGCAGAGTTTGCACGTAGCGCGGGGTTCCCGTATTGTCGTCCAGGACCGCGCGGATCTGACTGATACAGTGATTGATCCCTCGCTCGAAATCAACGTAGGTGGCATCGCTCCAGACTTGCTTTTGAATCTCATCGCGCGTGACGACATCGTTGCGCGTCGCCAGGAGGGCTAGAACCCGCAACGGTTGGGGGGAGACCTTGATCAACCTGCCGGCTTTGCGAAGCTCACCGCTCTCAAGATCCAGTTCAAAGACACCAAAACACAGAATGCCCTTACCCCCCGGAGGGTTTTGCGAAAACATTCCAGATTCTGCCGCCGTTCCCGCGAGAAGTCAACTGTGCCAAAAACAACCATGCCGGGCAGTAACCACCGCTCTTTTCAATGAACTAGCCGACAACAATTAAATTACATGTTGGCCATTGCCTAACTCTTCCGCTGACGCGTAAAAGGGCTTTACACAAAATCGGTGGGGGCGGTGCTCAACATGAAAAAAGGCAACTTGGACCTTCGAATTGGGCGGCTCATCCTGGCGGCTGCCGTCCTGTTTATTTCCTGCCCCGTCTCCCAGGGCCAGACGCCATCTACTGGGGCACTGGTCGGGAGAATCACGGACCCGTCCGGGGCAGTCGTGCCTGACGCGACGGTGACCGTAACGAGCACCGCGACTGGAACGACTCGGAGCGCGAAGAGTGGTTCGACCGGTGTCTACAATATACCCTTGCTGGCTCCGGGGGCGTACGGCGTGACAGCGACCGCGACCAACTTTCAAACCTACAAGGCGCAATCGGTAATTATTAGTGTAACGGAATCGGAAGAGCTGGATATCAACTTGACAGTCGGATCGACCTCGCAGACCGTAACGGTCCAAGGGGAGACCGTTTTGGCCCAGACCGAATCAACAACGCTGGGCCGCGTCGTAAACGAGCAGACCGTCGATAACCTGCCCTTGGTGACGCGCAACTACACGCAAATACTGAACTTGTATTCCGGGGTTCAGGCGGACGTCAACAATGCGGGGGCCCTCGGTAGAAATTCTCCAGACATCTTCGTCAACGGCGGCCGGGCCATCGATAACGACTACCAAATGGACGGAGTGCACATAAATAACTTCGGGACCGCCAAGGCCGGGGACTGGCTTGGGTATACGGGCATTGCCATTCCGAATCCGGACTCCATCGAAGAGTTCAAGGTGCAAACCAGCCTGTACGATGCCGGGTACGGGCGAAGTTCCGGCGCGAACGTAAACGTGGTCACCAAATCCGGCACCAATAACTATCATGGGAACGCTTTTGAATATTTCCGCAATAACGTCCTCAACGCCAACGACTTTTTCCTCAAAAGGAACGACCGGCCTCGCCCCGTGCTCAAACAGAATCAATTCGGGGGCACGTTCGGGGGACCGATCCTAAAGGACAAATTGTTTTTCTTCGGCTCTTACCAGGGAACACGCCAACGAAATGGCGTGGGAGCGAACTCCCTGCAAAGCGCCTTTCTGCCGCCGCTGACCGACGATCGTTCCGCGGCCACTCTGGGAGCACAGTTTTGCGGGAAGAGCGGCGCTCAGGGCGGGGTCGCCGTCGCTTGCGATGGATCAAACATCAACCCCGTGGCCGTCGCCCTGCTGAATCAGAAGCTGCCCAACGGCAGCTATGTGATTCCCACGCCGCAGGTGATCGAGCCAAACGGGCAAGGCTTCTCTGTGTTCAGCGAAGTTTCCGACTTTACCGAAGACCAAGTCGTTTACAACATGGACTACACCATCAATAAGGCCAACACGCTGAGCGGGCGATTTTTTTGGTCACGAGACCCGGAAAGCCCCGCCTTCACGAACTCCGGGTCGAACGTGCCGGGCAACGGGGGGCTCGATAGTTTTGGGAACAAGAGCCTGGTTTTGAAGCTGGTATCCGTCCTATCCAGCAATATCGTCAACACCTTCACCGTAAGTGGCCTGCGCAACACGGGGAGTCTCATCAACCTGCAACCGACGACAACCACGGACATCGGCATGACCGGCACAGGCCAAACCACCGTGCTGCCGCAGATCATTGTGACGGGATTATTTACCCTGGGAGGCAACAACAACGATTTCTTCGACACCGCCGTCACCGGCTTTTCCGCGGCGGATCAGTTATCGTTCGTCCATGGGCGACACAGCCTTCGCGCGGGATTCGAGGTGGATCCCATCCGGGACAACTTCAATCTGTATGGCAATAAGCGCGGAAGCCTGACTTTTGAATCGTTCCCGGACTTTTTGCTGGGCATGAGCGGGGCGGAAAACGGAAGCAGCTTCAGCAACATTTTCTCGGAAAGCGCCATCAGCGGAATCACCGACCGCCAATTTCGCGTGGTCGATTATTCCGCCTATTTGCAGGATGACTTCAAGGCCAACTCGCAATTGACGTTCAACCTCGGCGTTCGCTGGGATTATTACGGAGACGTATCGGAAGCTCGCGGCTACTTGACGAATTTCGATCCGCTGCTGGCGATCAATCCCCCGCCCGCGGGCGGCACGCTATCCGGTTACATCGTCCCCACCAATTTTCCCAAGAGCGTCCTCGCCTCCGTCGGCAGCCCCGAGGTGATGAGCACTGGAAACAAAGGGTGTTGTGGTAATGTCCAGAACAACTTTTGGGCCCCGCGCCTCGGCGTTGCCTGGCGGCCCTTCGCGCGAACCGATCGCGTGGTCCTTCGCGCCGGCTACGGGATTTTCTATTCGCGCCTGGCCGGCAACGATTTTCTTCAACTCCTTTTGGAGCCCCCCTTCAACGCACTGCAGGCCTTTACCGGCGTTCAGAATACCGCGGCCACCTTTCAAGTCCCTTGGAATCCGCCCCTTCCCGCCACCCCCTTTTGGCCGATTACCTTTCCCACCAGTACGATTGCGGCGCACTCGGTTATCTCAAATCACTTGAGCGCTCCGCTGATCCAACAGTGGAACCTGAATGTGCAATATGAATTTGCGCCGGGCTTTCTTTGGGAGATTGGATATGTGGGATCGCGAGGCGAGCGCCTTTACGGGACGGCCGACCTGAATACGCCGTTGCTAGCCAGTCCGACAAACCCGGTGAACGGCATTACGACGAATACCGTTGCCAATGCCCAGCAGCGCGTGCCTTACATTGGTTATACGTCCCTGCTGGACAACGAAACAAATTTCGATTCCTGGTATAACGGGCTACAAACCAGCATCACCAAGCGCTTCAGCCACGGCTTGCAATTCCTAGGTTCTTACACCTGGAGCAAAACCCTCGATGATCTCTCCGATACGACCATTGGATTCGATTCGGGGCGAGGGGGACGATTTCCCGGAGACGGTAACCTGGCTAGGAGCTTGGCATGGGGGCCATCCGACTTCGATCGCGAGCACAGGTTTGTATTCAGTTACTTGTGGCAAGTTCCCTACCCGAAGGAGCAGAGCGGCTTCGTTGGCAAACTGCTGAGTGGCTGGCAGACTTCCGGGGTCATCACCGTGCAAACCGGCACACCGGTCCCGATCCAAGACCAGCGCGCCGGATCCATCATTGCGTTTCGAGTTTCTGGCTATCGCTACGGGCAGGTATGCTCGGGATTCACCGACGGCCAGCTCAAGACCCCCGGATCGGTCGAGGGCAATCTGTCGGATTACTTGAATACGTCGGCCTTTTGCCCTCCGCCGGTGGTGGGGGATGGCTTTGGGCTGGGCACCATTGGAAGAGGCGCAGTGAGAGGACCCGGTCAACACAATATGGACTTGGCGATCGTCAAGGTCACACCGCTCGGATGGCTGAAAGAGAGCACAAACATCGAGTTCCGCGCGGAATTTTTTAACGTGTTCAATACGCCGCAGTTCGCCAATCCCGCTTCTACCCTGCCCCTGGCAACTTTTGGGGCCATCACCTCAACCACCGTCGCGCCGAGAATTATTCAATTCGCTTTGAAGTATAACTTTTAACCCGAGCAGAGATTTCTTTGTATGCGGACAAGACACCAGAACGGAACGATGGAAGAGCCGGAGCGATCGCATCGCTAAGAACGGGCGGCGCCAAAAGTCAAGACGAATTGTGAAGGCTTCGCAGAACGACGCGGTCGATTCATGGTTTCGCTCGCTTCGACACCGGAGAAAGATATGAGTTGGCGATCGACTACCAAGCGACGACTTTTTTCAGCCGTGGTATTACCCGCGTGGGTCACTTGTTCAGCGATTTCGGTCTCTGCGCAAGTGGCCCCCCACCCCGCTCAAGAATTCCAGAAGAATGGAAAGGACTTCACCTCCAGTTACGGAGCCGTTCCTGACGCCTCGGGCCTCTACATGGAAGCCATGTATATGCCACCCGTGACGACGGGCCCGTGGGC
>JBAWBE010000076.1:0-21816 GCA_049589635.1 Terriglobales bacterium | reverse complement strand
GGGCTCAATCAATCCGCTGAATTACACGGTGTCCTCGGTCGCGGTGGATACGAACGACGCAACCGGCGCGACTGCCCATGTCGGCATCATGGGATTCAACGCCTCGCATGTCTTCCAGACTACGACTGCGGGCGCAGTCTGGACGGACTGGTCGGGGATTGGAAACACCGCGCTGCCGGATGCGCCGGTGAACTCGCTGCTGGTCGATTCATCGGCACGCATGGTCTACGCGGGCACGGATGTCGGAGTATTCGTAAGTTCGACCGCCAGCCCGAGCTGGGCGGAAGTTGGCACGGCGCCTGCGCCGGGTGCCTCGGGCTATTTGCCAAATGTCCCAGTCACGGCGATTCAGATGTTTAATTATGGCGGCACAAAGAAGCTGCGCGTTTCGACCTATGGACGCGGCATTTGGGAGTACACGCTCGCCCTCGGCCCGGATTACACGAATGTAATTTCGAACACTCCGCAAACGATTTTTCCAACCCAGGCCGCGACCTTCAACGGAACGCTAACCTCTCTCAACGGCTATGCGAGCCGCGTGAACCTGAGTTGCACAGGAGAGGTCCCGACGAACTGCAATCTCAATCCCCCGCATGCGGTCCCGACCGCAACCTACACGGCGACCGCAAGCGGTGCAATAGGTGATTACAGTTTTAATGTGCAGGGGGTGGGGACGGATCCGGACAAAATTACGCACAACGCCGCAGCAACGCTGCACATCGTGGACTTCAACATTTCAGCGCCGAATCCGAACGCGCTCACTGTGTCGCAAGGCGGAACGTCGAACTCCAGTACGTTCCAGGTAACCGCTCTGGGATCGTTCGCGGGGACGGTCGTTCTCACTTGCCCGAGCGGACTGCCCTCAGGCGCAACTTGCGCGTTTTCGCCGTCAAGTTCGGTCAATCCCACGTCGGCAAGTCCAGTGACGGTAACTCTCACCGTGTCGGCGGGAAGCGGAACGCCCGCCGGTGGTCCGACTACCGTGACGCTGGCGGCGAATGTAGCCGGCGCCCCGGCGGCAAAAACGCAGACGTTCGGGCTGACAGTCACGGGCGTGGCTGCGGGTTTTGCGCTCGCAGTGAAGGCCTCTCCCGGTTCGACAGTCATAGGGCAAAACGTTTTTTGGAGCGGCACACTCACCTCGTTGTATGGCTATGGCTCGAGTGTGACCTTGAGCTGTGTCGGCGCGGCGCCGGGCACGTGCCTGGTCAATCCGTCGTCGCTCGTGCCGACCGCCAGCGGCGCGCCCTTTACGGTTACAGTCGGAAACGCGACCACCGGCGCATTTACCTTCAGCATTCAAGGCACCGACGGAACGCTCACGCAATCGCAAACGGTGAGCTTGAGCGTAGGCACTGACGTGACATGGAGCGATACCGGAAGCACGACAGTGACAGTTGAAGCGGGACAAAGCGCGAGCTACACCTTTTCCGCAACGCCCGCAGGCGGCGCAACCTTCAGTGGCGCAGTGACCTTTGCGTGCGCGAATCTGCCCGCGCTGACCAGTTGCAGTTTCAGTCCAACCTCGATCGCGGCGGGCGCGGGGACGACTTCAGTGATGGCTACGATTTCGACCACGGGACCGAACAGCGGTTCGGGATCGGATCGACGGCGCCAAATCGGGAAAAAATTCCGCTCGCTCGCCACTTCGCACAACAGTGGCGGGACGAGTGTCGGGATGGGACTCAATTCCGCGTGGCTATTGACGATTCCGTTGGCGGGCATCTTTCTCGCTGGCATCGCGAGCGGAAAAACCGACTGCCGCATAAAGTATCAGCGCCGTGCTGTGTTCCTCTTGGCCCTCGCGGCACTCTTACTGTTGGCAGCTTGCGGAGGCCTCGCTGGTAATGGCGGGCAAGGACCTCCACCAGTCACGGTGACGGTCAGCCCAACGTCGGCAAACGTGTATGCGGATGAAGCCGGGAACAGCTGGCCCGCATCGGCGACCCAACAGCAATTCGCGGCGATCGTGAACAACGGAACCAGCCAGACCGTGACGTGGGCAGTAGCGGGTGGCGATGCCAGCGGGACGATCGATGCCAATGGATTGTATTCGTCGCCGCCAATCGCGCCGAGTCCGTCGTCAGTGACGGTCACAGCCACGTCATCGCAGGCGACGTCGCCGGGCGCGGCAACCGTGAACGTACAGGCCGCGACCGCGGCAGGAACCTATTCGAACGTACAGGTTTCAGCGGCCGCAGCTGGCGGCGCGGGGCACACGGATGCGGTGACGTTGACGGTGAACTAGATCGGGCTGACCGATATTTGCTTCGCTTTGACAATTGCTATTAGTTCTTAGCGCGGACTCTCGTCCGCGCTTTTTGTTTGTAAGTGACACGGCACAAATTCGCAGCAGCGTACGATCAAGTTAGACGTTAGACTTTTACATCAGCCTTTCACACCCAGGCATATGAACTCTTCTGCGTTTTATGACATTGCGGTGATCGGCGGTGGGATCGTCGGGATGTCGTTTGCGATGCAGGCGGCGCAGGCGTTTCCGGATGCACGCATCATCGTGCTCGAAAAAGAAGATGGCCTGGCTCGCCATCAGACCGGCCACAACAGCGGGGTGATTCACAGCGGCGTCTATTACAAGGTCGGCTCTCTCAAAGCCCGGCTGTGCGTCGCCGGAGCACGGGAGATGGTAGCATTCTGCGCGCAGTACGCGATTCCGTACGAAGTCTGCGGAAAACTGATCGTGGCGACGACTCAAGAAGAAGCTTCGCGCCTCGATGACTTGCGAGCGCGTGGCGAAGCGAACGGTTTAAACGGGCTCGGTCTACTGGACGCGTCCGCCATGCGCGAAATCGAACCACACGTCGGTGGAGTGCGCGCTCTGAAAGTTCCGTCAACCGGAATCACCGACTACGCGCTCGTGACGGCGAAGTACGCGGAGATCGCGACAGCGCGCGGCGTCGAGGTGAAGACCGGCGCCGGGGTCGTCGGATTTGCGAATCCGCCGGGCGAAGTCGTCGTGCGAACGAAATCAGGAGAATACGCGTCGCACTACGTTGTGAATTGCGCCGGGTTGTACAGTGACCGGATCGCACAACTGGCTGGGCATGATCCTGGCATGGTGGTGGTTCCATTTCGCGGTGAATACTACGATCTGTCTCCGTCGCGCGCGTCCATGGTGCGGGCACTGATTTATCCGCTGCCGAATCCGGCCTATCCATTTTTAGGAGTTCATTTCACCCGGCGCATTCATGGCAATGTCGATGCCGGTCCGAACGCGGTGCTGGCATTCCGGCGCGAGGGATATCGGCGCACGGATTTTGATTTTGTAGAAACGATGGAAGTAGCAAAGTATTCCGGGTTCCAGTCGATGGCGCGGCTGCATTGGAAAAACGGATTAAGCGAGATGCGCCGCTCATGGTCGAAGCGCCTGTTCGTACGCTCCTGCCAGCGACTGCTGCCCGAAGTCCGAATGGAGGATATGACTCCCGGAGGTTCGGGTGTGCGGGCGCAAGCTGTGGCAGCGGATGGGACGCTGGTGGACGATTTCCGGTTCGTGGCGCGCGAACGGTTTCTGCACGTGTTGAACGTCCCATCTCCGGCAGCGACGGCGTCCTTGCCGATCGGACGGGAGATAGTGGAGATGGTAAGAAAAGTCAGAAGTTAGGTAAGAGTTAACAAACACGAGATCAGTTTAGTTAAGGTGCTCGTTTCCCAGGGAAATGCGCAGGATCTATCCAGATCGATTTTAGTTCTCGTAAGTTGTTATCCGCGTGAATCCGCGCAAAATCCGCGGAAAAAGAAGTTGGGCAAGGAGATAAGTCATGGCAAAAAGAGCGGGTGGCAACAAAGTTGCGATTTTGGGATCGGGGAAAATGGGCTCGATCCTTCTGCAATCGTTTTTGCGCGACGGATTGCTGACCGCCGGCGAGACTTGGGTAACGGTAGCGCATGCGGAGCGTGCCCGCGCGCTGAAAGATAAGCTAAAGACGCACGCCGGAACCGACAACCGCGAAGCGGTGCGGAATGCCGATATTGTTTTTCTTTGCGTTAAGCCCCAGGTGGTGGCCGACGTCGTCCGCGAAATTCGCGCCGATGTCCGGCAGGATCACTTGCTGATCTCGGTGGCCGCATCGGTTCCAACCGACATGATCGAGCGCGGTCTGGAAAAAGAGGTGCCGGTAGTGCGCGCCATGCCGAATACTCCGTGCGCGCAGGGCGTGGGGATGACGGCGCTCTGCAAAGGAAAGTTCGCCAACCAAGAGCATCTGGAGATGGCAACGAAGTTCTTCGCGGCCGTCGGTCGGACCGTGATCGTCGACGAAAAACACATGGACGCAGTGACTGGACTGTCGGCGAGCGGCCCCGCTTATATTTACATCATTCTTGAATCGCTGGCCGAGGCAGGCGTCAAAGTCGGCCTCCCGCGCGATATCGCGACGCTCCTCGCCGCGCAGACAACAATGGGCGCGGCGCGCGTCGTGCTGGAAACGGGCGACCACCCCGCACTGTTGAAAGACGCAGTAACAACTCCAGCGGGCTGCACGATCGATGGAATTTTGGAACTTGAGGAAGGGAAGTTGCGCGTGACTCTCATTAAAGCGGTCGTGAAGGCGGTGCAGCGCGCAAAAGAACTGGCGTACTCGTAAAACAGATTGGAGATTGCGGATCTCAGATCGCAGAAAATCGATCGCAGAAGTTAGATTGCGGAAAGCGAGATCACAGAGGTTGGATTGGACAAGTGAACTGAAGGCAGAGTTGCCGCCAGCTGTGACTTTTCGTCGAGTTAGTTCGGAAGCAGGAAGCTCAGCGTCACATCGGTCTGGAATTGCGACGGACGATCTTTTGAGCGGTACGGCTGGTAACGCCAGTTTCGGACAGCTTGGGTAGCGGCCGCAGCCAGCAGTGGATCTCCGCTAAGAGTGTTGACGGAAGAGACCGTCCCGTCTTCCGCGACTTGGACCTCGAGCGTGACGTCGCCGGAGCGATGTTCGGCGAGTGCGTCCGCCGGATATTGCGGTTCGGTGCGGGTGATGAGGCGATTCGCGGCCTCTGTCGGCGCGAGCCAGATCGAGCCTTTCGGAATGGTTGTGGGCCGAGTAGGTGGCGTCTGCGGGGGCGCCGTCCCGCCGCCCGCAGCCGTGGGTTTCATGCGAAATACTACTTTGCCGTTGTTGTAGACCACGAGCTGGTCGGCCGCGCTTGGAGACTTGTCGTGCGAATTTGATTTTGCGGAATTTTTGTTCTGTGGCGCTGCGTTCGTTCTCTCCGGGTCCTTGCCGTGAGCAGATGACTTCGCGGACGCTCCAGTTGCGGGTAGAGAAGACGATAAAGAGGATGTCGGCGAACCCGAGTTGACGCTATCAGCCGGTTGTGCCGTGATCGCAGAAGGCGACTGGGTCGAGCGCAGCCATCCGATGCGCGATCCAATCATAAAGCTGAAAGCCGCGGCGGCGAGAATTACGAGCCCACCCAAAATCAAAGTCCAAATTTCATAGGGCTGGCGCGAGACAACAATCGGAAGTTTCGGCTCCGCCACCGCAGCGGACGATGGGAGAAGTTCGGCCTCAGCAGCCTGCCACGCCAACTCGTCTTGTACCAGGAGCGATCTGACGTCGGTATTATTTTGACCCGCTGCTGCCACAACTGATTGCACAAGTTTGACGGATGAGTCGAGCGCCACGGCATCATCCACCCCAGCTCGTTCCATCCCCAAATCATGATCGACCGCACTTGAGCCGCTCGTCGTCGCATCGCTTTTCAACAAATCCGTGTCCGACAAAATCAGATCATCGTCTACGGGAACGATCTCAACTGGCGGACGGGATTTTAGCGTTGTAGCCACATTGTGGATGCGCGCGCACTCATCCGCAAAGTCGGTCAAAAGGATCTGCGCTTGTGGGGTAAAGGTGTTTGGCAGCGGAGAGAAAACTTCCAGCACGCCGGTCAATGGCGGATTGCGGTCGGTCGGCGTTTTCTTGTGATCGAACACAGGAACCACCAGCATGGAGCGGATGCCGAGGCGACGTGAAACCGCGGGATCAACGCGCGGATCGGACTCCGTGTCTTCCGAAAGCTGCGGCGCGCGCGAGCGGACGCAGGCCCCGGAGAGGCCGCGTGTATCAAGCGGAACGCCGAGGTCGGGAGCGTGGAGTCCGGTCGCCGCGCGGCAGACCATCTGCTTCCCGCGCAGCAGAGCCAGCGCGGCGGCGGTAGCATGCGTGGCATCGGCGGCGCGCGCCACTAGTTCGTTGAGCACAAGATCGAGCGCGAGGTCGGCCGGAAATCCGGCCACGACGTGTTGTTCAAGCAGCAGCGCGAGATCCGGCAAAGGCAGCGGCAACGGAGGAGGAGCGTTGGCGTCCGGCGCGGACCTCGACGTAGGATGCGGGAGCATGGGCCGTTCCAGCAGCCTGGATGACACAACTTTCCTGACAGGCTATAGACGCGAGTTTCCCCCGAAATGCACGGGAAGTCAATTGCAGACAGAGCTTCGCGCCAGAGACTTTGGGTACTGGCCTTTTGGGCGTGTCCTTTTCGATCCCCTACTCGGCTCTCAGTTCCTGACCAAGATCGACGTGGTCTTGGTCCATCTGGGCTGGTTCGATCTGCCGTTTGACGCCGCTAAGCCGGTCCAAATCGGCGAGTGCTTCAGAGTGGATCAGGGTCGATCGCACGCTGAGCGGTGTTTCAGTGTGGAAATACCTCTTGTAGGCCGCAATCCAATCGCTTGCGATGTCACGCTGGGCCGTGGAAAGGTCGAGTTTACCGGCGCAAACCATTTCGTGAAGGTGTTCTTCCAGCGCATCCTTGACGTGAGCATTCCAGATGCTGTCCGTCGAGGGCTCCGGCCATAGATTATGCAGATCTTCTACTCCTCCTAAACCCGGCGCGATCAGGTAGTCGATTTCGTAGTCGTCGGGCCGCGCATTTGCGATTCCGTATTCGCGAAATACCTGCTGGCGCAATGACGGCGACACCTCACTGACCACCTCTTCATGGGGCATCGAGCAAACGTCGCCGATCGTGACACTGCGGGTTGCTCCGGGCGTGAGCCGGCGATTCGGTTCGGCTCCGCGCTCAACTCCGGTCTGCGCGTCATTTCCGCCCCGTGTGGACCGAATATGGCCGCGAAAGAACACCATTCCGCCCACAGCGGCCGCAAACAGAAGCAAGGCGGCGATCGCTGCCCCACGCAGCGAGTTAAATTGAAATAACCACTGCGACGAACGAGTCGGGGGTTGCGAGGCGAGTTCGGCTAACTGAGCGCGCAGGAGTGCACGCGGTCCATCCATCGGCGGCAGTTGAGAATCGAGATCGTGACGGTGTGCTCGGGCGAAGTCCGCAATTGTCCCTTCGATTTCCGCCATGCGTGCTCGGCAGTCCCAGCACGCCGCGAGATGGGCGTTAACCTCGTCGGCGCGCCGGGTCGGAAGTTCGCCGTCGGCGGCACGGAGCAGTTCCTGATCTGACAAATGCGCGCTTGCGACGTTCCGGTCTTTACTATCTTTTAACATTTTCGTAATCCTCTCTGCCTATGTCCTGCTGTCTGCACGGATCAATCGTCCAAGCGCTCGCGTCAGCGAGATCGACACCGCTCCCAAAGACATGCCCAGCACCGAGGCAATCTCGCGATAGCGAAGGCCCTCAGCGCGCAAAAGCAAACAACTCCGATCCGCGTCCGGGAGCGCCTCGACGACAGCGAGCAGGAGTCGCCGCCTCTGCACGCTCGACAAATGCTCTTCCGGATTCAGTGCTGGATCGGATGGTTCTTCGGTGAAGGTTTCGCCGGACGCAGTTTGCAGCTGCGGTCGTCGATCGGCGGAGCGTTGATTGACAGCACGTTGCTTCAACGCCAGATTATGCGTAACGCGAAAAATCCATCCGCGAAGATTTTTCCGCGAGCCGTGGGATTGAAGATGCCGGAAGAGCGCCAGAAACACTTCCTGAATGATTTCTTCAGCGTCATGTAGGGGGACGCCGAACGAAAGCGCGTAACGCAATAGCGGATTGCGAAACTCCTCGAATAGCTCCATCACTACGCGCTCGCTCTCCGACGGTTTTGGCGAAGAGGCAGCGCCCCTAGTGGTTGCAAACGGCAGGCTGACAGTCGAATCAGGAGCTTGGTCCATAGCTTGCGCTTGGTCTGCGGAGATTTCGCGTACGCACCCATATGTATATTCCCATTCCTGGCGTTTTGTTCACGGTTTTCAGGGACTTTGTAACGCCGCCTGAATCGTCTGGGAAACATGGAAATTAAAGAGTGAACAGGGGAGCGTCGAAAGGAATATTCAGGTTGACGGAGAAAACAAAGCGGCAGTTACCCTCCCCAAGGTAACCATCGCGTTCGGGATGGCCACCGACCCTCGTCCGGGCAACGGCTAAACTGAAAAGGCCTGCCGTTCATGAAGAAATCTGCCGCAATTCTCGTGTGTTACGCGCTCTCGCTCTTTGCCCAGAGCATGCTGCTCCAAGGCATTCTGGTCGAGCGCAGCCTTGCGCAGAGCAACCACGGCGAATTGCGATTGCGAGTGATCGATCCGGCGGGCCTCGGCGTAAAAACGGCGGTTCGAATCACCTGCGAGGCGAACGACTATCGAAATACTCTGAACACCACCGACCAGGGCACTCTAGATGTGCAACGCCTGCCTTATGGCATCTATCGGCTCGACATCGCGCAGACGGGATTTGCTGAGGCCTTCCAGTCGGTCGATATTCATTCTTCGATTCCTATCGAATCTACGGTCCAGCTTGCGGTCGCAACGGTGCAACAGTCGGTCAGCGTTACCGCGCCCAACACTTTGATCGACCCCGATCTGGCCGGCGCGGTCAATCAGATTGGCTCGGAAGATATTCAAACGAGGATTGGCTCTGTTCCTGGACGGTCGCTCCAGGATCTGGTCAATTCACAGCCGGGCTGGTTGTATGAAGGCAACGCCGTGCTGCATCCGCGAGGGTCCGAGTATCAAACACAGTTCGTGGTGGACGGCGTTCCGCTGACCGATAATCGCTCGCCCAGTTTTGGGCCGGCGATTGACGCCGACGATGTGCAGTCGCTGACTATTTATACTGCCGGCTTTCCCGCGGAATATGGGCGAAAAATGGGTGGCGTGGTCGAAGTGAACACGCTCCAGGATTTGCAGCCCGGCTTGCACGGGCAAATTGTGCTCTCCGGCGGCAGCTTCGACTCGGCCGCCGCATCGGCGGAGGGTGAGTATGCATGGGGCAAGAACGCGTTTGGTGCCAGCGCTAGTGGAGGCATGACCGAGCATTATCTGAATCCCGTGGTTCCGCAAAACTTCACGAACACCGGCACGCTGGGAGATTTTTCCGTCAACTACGAACGCGAACTGACCTCCAAGGATCGCTTGCGCTTTATCGTGCGGCATGAACTCTCGCGCTACGACATTCCGAATGAGCAGGTGCAGCAAGCCAACGGCCAACTTCAAACCGCTGACGACATCGAGACCATGGGCATCGCTTCGTATCAACACACGTTTTCGTCGAATGCGGCCGCCAATTTTCGGACGATGGTGCGCGACAACTCGATTGGCTTCAACTCCAATGGCGACTCGACGCCCATCGAGGTCTTTCAGGACAACTTTTTTCGCGAGGCGTATTTCAACGGCAACGCCACAATCAGTCACGGGCACAACGAATGGAAGTTCGGCTTTGAGTCGGACAACATGTTTCTGAATGAGAACTTCCGTTATCACATCACCGACCCGACCCAGTTCGACCCGGATACCCCGATTGATTTCGCCTTCATCGGAAACCGGCCGGATCTCGAGCAATCATTTTTTGTGCAGGACCAGATTCGTTTCAAGAACTGGACCATCAATGCCGGCTTGCGCTGGGACCACTACCAGCTTTTGTTGAATCGTCATGCAGTCGATCCGCGCTTTGCGATTTCGCACTACTTCCCGTCGGCCGATCTGGTGTTGCATTTCTCCTACGATCGCGTTTTTCAAACTCCATCGTTCGAAAATATTCTGCTTTCGAATTCGACCGCGGTTCAATCTATCGATCCGGAAAGTTTTCTAAGACTGCCGGTCGAACCTTCGGAAGGGAATTACTACGAAGCTGGCTTGACCAAGGTGTTTTATGGCAAGACCAAAGTTGATGTGAATTATTTCCGTCGCCTGGTTGCCAACTATGCGGACGACGATCAGATTTCGAATACCGCCATAAGCTTTCCGATTGCCTTCGCGAAGTCTGTCATCTATGGTGCAGAGGCGAAGGTCGAATTGCCCGAGTGGCGCCGCTTCTCCGGGTTTCTGAGTTATTCCTACGAGGTTGGGAACGCCTGGTATCCGGTGACGGGCGGGTTGTTCCTGGGGGACGACGCGCTGAGCATTCCAACCAGCGGCCATTTCCCCGATTCGCAGGATCAGCGTCATACGGTGCGCGGTCGGCTTAAATATCAGGTGCATCCGCGGTTTTGGGTCGCAGGAGGAATTCAATATGACACCGGACTGCCTTTCGAGTTCGATGGCGATCCGGCGACCGCGCTGATGCAGTACGGGCATGCCGTTTTTGACCGTCTGAACTTCGACCGAGGCCGTATTTTGCCGGCTTTTCAAGTGAATGCGTCAGCGGGCGCGGACGTTTATCAGTCCGACCGAGTCAAAATGCATTTTCAGGTTGACGGCCAGAATCTTAACAATGTTTTGAACGTGATCGATTTTGGGGGACTGTTTTCAGGGAATGCCATCGGTCCATCGCGCAGCTTCAGCTTGCGGCTCACCACGACTTTCTAACCGCCATCAACCGCCTCCAAATAAACTCGTGCATTGAACCGCACGCCGAACGCCTATGCGTTTAGAGTATTCACCAGATCAGAACGAAATGGTCCAGAACGAAAGGGCAACGAGATGACCTTTAGGAAATTCACATTTTTGTTCGCAGTGGTCGCGATCGCAGCAGCGGCGGCGCTAGCCGGGATGCGTGACGCGGCAACGAGTAGCGAGATTGCTTACGTCACCGAAGAAGAGGGCGGCATCAGCGAAATTGATTTGAGCACGATGAAGGTGATTCGCCGGGTCCAGCCGAGCGGCATCGCTCCCCGTGGGCTTGCCGTCACTTTCGACGGAAAGTACGTGATCACGTCGAACAAGGACACGAGCGATATCGCAATCTTCAGTACGCCGCAACTTGATCTGGTGAAGCGAATTCACATTGGAGACAATCCCGAGTTCATAAAGATCGATCCCTCCGGCAGCCGCCTTTTTGCTACCTACGAACCCAGTTCGCAGGGCGGTCCTCCGGGCGCAGCAAAAGAGCCCACAAAAGGACCCGACAAGGGAGCCGCGAAAGCCGACGCCGGTAAAGCCAAAAGCAAAAATGACAAAACTGATGACAAAACTAAAGATAAAGACAGCGACGATGAAAACGGTCCGCCCGCGCAGATTGCCTCGTTCCATGTAGGAGACTGGGCACCGGGCCCAGTGTCCACGGCTGGGCAGGAGACCGAAGGCATCGAATTTTCCCGAGATGGCAAGCAGATGCTGGTTGCCAATGAATCGCAGGAGACGATCGGAGTATTCGACGAAGCCACCGGCCAGCATCTTCGCGATGTCGATCTCAAGGCCTACGGAATCCGCCCCCGCGGCGTGAAAATTTCTCCCGACGGAAGTGCTTACGCGGTGACGATGGAGTCGTCGGGAACCTTGCTGAAGCTGGATTCGAAGCTCAACGTGATCAAATCCGTTCCGACCGGAGCGAAGCCCTACGGTCTCACCTTCGACCGAGCGGGCAAGCGCATTTTCGTTTCCGCAGCGATGGCACGCAAACTCCAGGTATTCTCCGCGGACTCTCTTAATCTTCTGGCAGAAGTGCCGACCGGCCAGCGGTGCTGGCACTTCACATTCACGCCCGACGATTCAAAGATCCTGTTGGCCTGCGGCAGGTCAGGCAATGTGGTGGTGATCGATGCCAATTCATACAAACCGCTCCAGACCATCGAAGGTTTCAAACTGCCCTGGGGAATCGTGACCTACCCGAGGTCGTACGGCAGTTTGGGATTGCCATAGGGCTGGCCTGTTCCGTTAGAATGCGTTGATTTACCAACGTCCATTCGCCGGAGATCCCTTGACCACCCGCGCCTCAGAACCCTTTCTCAACTCCGAGCAATGGCACGCATGCAGCGCCGCCTTTTTGGGTTGGACGCTGGATGCGTTCGATTTCTTCGTAGTCATCTTTCTCATCAACACACTGGCCGCGAAGTTTCAAGTGCCAGCCGCAGCAATCATCGCAACTACGGCGTGGACGCTGGCGATGCGTCCAGTTGGCGCGGTCATCTTTGGAATGCTAGCTGACCGCTACGGACGCCGCGGCCCGCTAATGGCGAACGTAATCTTCTTCTCCGTAGTCGAACTGCTCTGCGGATTCTCACCGAACTACACAGTCTTTCTCGTGCTGCGCACCATTTACGGCATCGGCATGGGAGGCGAATGGGGACTCGGATCGTCGCTGGCGATGGAAAGCATTCCGCCGAAACGGCGCGGGTTGATTTCCGGTATCGTCCAATCGGGATATTCCACCGGATATATTCTGGCCGCGATCGCAGCCAAGACCGTGCTCCCGCTTTGGGGGTGGCGCGCGATGTTCTGGGCCGGCGGGTTGCCCGCGCTGCTGGCCTTCTACATTCGCTGGAAGGTGAAAGAGTCGGAGGCGTGGAAGCAACACAGGGCGCCGGAATTCAAGTCGATCCTGAAAGCTGCGGCCACGAATTGGCCCTTGTTCCTCTACATGATCGGGTTGATGGCGCTGATGAATTTTCTGTCGCACGGGACGCAGGATTTGTATCCGCATTTCCTGGAGTCGCATGGATTCGCTACTTCGACGGTCGCCAACGTGGCCATCTTCTATAACGTGGGCGCGCTCATCGGAGCGTTTACCTTTGGGCGGCTCTCGGAGCGCTGGGGCCGGCGACGCACGCTGGTGCTTGCGACTGTGGTGGCATTGTGCGTGATTCCACTGTGGGCGTTTGGCAGCACGCTGATCGCGCTAGCGATGGGGGCGTTCGTGATTCAAGTGGGGGTGCAAGGCGCGTGGGGAATCATTCCTGCACACCTGAACGAACTTGCGCCGCCGGCGGTGCGTGGATTGATTCCCGGCCTTGCGTATCAGTTGGGTAATTTCGTGGCTTCGCCCGTGAACAAAATCGAATACGCGCTGCGCGACCGATGGGGATATTCCTGGGCGCTGGCGGGTTTTGAAATCGCGGTCATTACTGTGCTCGCGATCGTAGTGAGTCTGGGGCCTGAGAGAAAAGGCCACGAGTTCGTGAAGCTCCCAGAAAGCTAAGGATCGAAATAAAACTAAGGATCGAAATGAAGACCCTAGAGGGTACTGAGGCCGCGGAGGGTTTTTGAGTTATGACCTCCGTGTCCTCCGTGGTTTTTATTTTGCGCCTTCCAGTTCTCGCGCCGCCGACTCGATCAGCGCGGCTTCGTCATCCAGAGCTTTTGCCGCGCGTACGATTTCCTGATCCGCCTCAGCATATCGTTTTTGTTCGATCCCCTCGCGCACTCCCGGAAGCGTCTTCACGCCATAACCCGTGTATATGCCGGGAGCGTAAAGCAGATGCTTGTACCATGGCCGGCGCGGCAATCCTTCAGCATTTGTGAGCCGGCGCTCGCTTTCGATCAGCTTGCGATTCAACGTGCCGAGCGTCGATGCCATCGCGGCATCATCAAACAAAGCCTGCTTGTCGGCGAGCGCCTGGTGATAGTGCTTTGCGCTCCGCGTCAATGACTCAACCGCATTTTCCAGTGGCGCAAAATTCAAATGCGGAGGAATCTCTTCCCTCACCGGAGCGACGGTTGGCCGCCGTGGATCGTTGATCGCAGCGAAAACCCCGTCTTCCAGTTCCTGATTCCGTTCGCGAATCTCATCCTGCTTCGTGGCCAGCAGCTTTTCGAGATCTTTCCTGTATGCGTCGACGGTGTCGGCCAGGCTAACGAACTCGAACGGGAGCACTTCCGCATCGGCCAGTCGCATTACCGAGGTACCAACTGTCTGCGCGAGAGCGCGCCCGTACACAAAATCTCTGTCGGAAAAATGTGTGTACCAGTAAAAATCGTCGTAGACCGAGTGATAGATCCCCTGCTCATCCTCTCCTTCATATCCGAGGTCCAGCGTGGCAATCCCGAGATGGTCGAGGAACGCGGTGTAATCCGTTCCCGAGCCCAGCGGCTCAATTCGCAAATCGGCGCGCTCGCGCAATTCGCGGCGGTCTTCAGCGGACTTTGCTTTCGCGATCTTGCTCAACTGCTCGCGTTTCCAGACCGTCATTTGGGCCTCTGGATCTTCAATATCGCGCGCCACTCCGTTGATGAACTGTTCGAGGCTGTGCGAACCGCCCATCTGCAGCAGGCCGCGATCATTGCCATCGGTATTGATGTAAACGGCGGCGTGCGCCTGCAATTCGTCGGCGTGCGATTCGGCCCATTCCGTTGAGCCGAGCAGCATCGGTTCTTCGCCATCCCACGCGGTGTAAATAATCGTGCGCCGCGGCTTCCAGCCTTGTTTCACGAGTTGGCCCAGCGCGCGCGCTTCTTCAAGCAGGGAAGACTGCCCGGAAATGGGGTCCTCCGCGCCGTTGACCCAGGCGTCGTGATGATTGCCGCGTATGATCCACTCGTCGGGCGCGACACTGCCGGGAATTTTTGCGATGACGTCGTTGACGGGTTTGATGTCCCAGTTGAACTCGACCTTCAAATGAACCTTCGCGGGGCCGGGGCCAACGTGATAGGGAATCGGCAGCGCGCCTCGCCATTCTTCGGGAGCCATCGGTCCGGCGAGCGCCGTCAGCAGTGGCTGCGCGTCACCGTAGGAAATCGGCATCACCGGAATTTTCGTGATGCTCTTCGCTTCGCTGATTGGAAGTCGCTTGGCATCCTTGGTCGCGCCCCAGCCGGGCGTGAGAGGATCGCCGGGATTCGACGAGGCGAAATCCATTACGCTGCCGCGCTGCACGCCATCCGGATTGCGCATCGGACCTTCAGGAAATACTCTGTCGACCGAATAGCCGTCATCCTTTGGTTCGGAGTAGATCAGACATCCGATCGCGCCATGCTCCGCGGCAACCTTCGGTTTCACGCCGCGCCACGAGTGATAATATTTCGCAATCACAATCGCGCCTTTCACGGAAACACCCAACCGGTCGAGCTTCTCGTAGTCTTCGGGTAGTCCGTAGTTCACAAAAACCAACGGCGCGGTTACGTCGCCGTCGATCGAATATGCGTTGTAGGTCGGCAGTTGCTCAGACTTCTGGTTGGAGGTCGGATCGATGGCGAGGGCAGGTTCATCAAGTTTCGCCGTGAACTTCGTAGGCGCCACCATTTCGACGATGCGCACTTTCGGCGTCGGGAATAGCACGTCGAACGTTTCGATGTGGGCGTCCAAGCCCCACTCCTTGAAGCGCGCCAGAATCCACTCCGCATTTTCTTTGTCATAAGGCGAACCTACGTGATGAGGACGCGCCGAGAGATGCTGCATGTAGGCCCGCAAATTGGCGGGATCGGGGATGGCTTGGAACTTGGCCTCCCATTCGCGCTCGCTGTGGCTGTTGCGCGGAGAGTATCCGGCGAGCGGGGCGTCGTCGGCTCCATAAGACAAAGATGGAACGATTAGAGTAATGATCAGCGTGATGGCGGCCCAGGTTCGCATGCGTCTCCCAATCTCATTGAAGTGCGGCGGCCAATTATACCTGCGCCTATGCCGTCTCTTCGGTGAGCAACGGTCATCACATCGAATTGTTTGGTGCGGACGGCCAGTGAGCAAGTTCAATGGAGCGCGCTGCGCGGCTTTCACGAGCGCGAAAGTGCTAAATTGGAGGGTTCATGTCCGCCCCCAACTCTCTATTTGTTCGCGCTGCCAAGGCTCAGCCAACCGAACGCACACCCATCTGGCTCATGCGCCAGGCGGGGCGTTATATGGCCGAGTATCGCGCCGTGCGCAAGCAGTATTCGCTGATCGAGATTTGCAAAAAGCCGAAGATTGCGGCGCAGGTCACCATTGAAGCCGCCGAAATTCTCAAAGTGGATGCGGCCATTATTTTTGCCGATCTTCTTCTGCCGCTTGAGGTGATGGGCTTGCCGTTTCACTTCGCAGCCGGCGAAGGGCCGAAGATAGAAAAACCTATCCGCGACGCAGAAGACATCACCCGCCTCCGCACCGATCGCGCCGCCGATCTGGGTTACGTTTCCGAGGCGGTCAAGCTGGTATGCAAACATTTCGGAGACCGCTTGCCCGTGATCGGTTTTTGCGGCGCGCCCTTTACGCTGGCGAGTTACATGATCGAAGGCGGCGGCTCGCGCAATTACATTCACACGAAGAGGATGATGTATTCCTCGCCCGGCGCGTGGAACGAGCTGATGACCAAGCTGGTTGCGGTCACCGCCGAATATTCTGCCGACCAGGTGCGTGCGGGAGCGGACACGATTCAGATTTTTGATAGTTGGGTTGGTTGCCTGAGCGTGGAAGATTATCGGCAATATGTTTTGCCGCACGCGACCGCGCTTGTTCAGCGGCTCCAGAAAACTTGTGTGCCGATCATTTATTTTGGTACCGACAGTTCAACGCTCTTGCCATCGATGCAAGAAACGGGCGCGGAAGTGATTGGCCTCGACTGGCGCGTTCCACTGGACGAGGGCTGGAAATCGCTGGGCTACAGGGGAGCTGTGCAGGGAAATCTCGATCCGGTTTTGCTATTCGGGGATTGGGCCGAACTCAAGTCGCGCGCAGAAAATATTCTGCGCCAGGCTGGCGGGAGAGCCGGGCATATTTTTAATTTGGGACACGGAATTTTGCCAGAGACGCCGGTCGAGAACGTGAAGGCACTCTGTGAATTTGTGCGCGAGGGGTCAGCAGAGTTCAAGAAGACTGATCGAATGTTGAAGTTGGAGCTTGGGAAATGAATGCGTGTCCCTTGAGCCTCGCGGCAGCATGTTACTGCGCCAACCACGTCAACTCGTTCTCACCGCCAAAATCGGGAGTTGGTTCGTCTGCAAAAACCGCCGTGCTTCTTCTCGCTCACGGCAGCCCGGAGAATCCAGATCAGATTCCAGAATTCCTCCGCTACGTTACCGGTGGCCGCCCGCTCCCGCCGCAGGTCCTCGAAGAGATTCGGCATCGCTATTCGCTCATCGGATTCTCGCCCCTCGCATGCTGGACTCTTCTCCAGGCTGATCACCTTTCACAAGCGCTTGGCCTCCCTGTATTCGTCGGCATGCGTAACTGGAAGCCGTTCATCGCCGATGCCGTCAACGAGATTGCCGCGCACAATTTCGAGCACGTCATTGCCATCTGCCTCGCGCCCCAGAACTCCCGCACCAGCGTTGGGCTCTATCGCCAAGCCGTCACCGGCGAGGGAGCCTCACCCTTCACTCTCGACTTCGTTGACGAGTGGCACGATCAGACTTTGCTGGTGAGGGCGTTCGCGGAAAATCTGCGCGCGGGATGGGAAAAAGCGAATGCCGAGTGCGGAGAAAAACTTCCCATCATATTTACCGCGCACAGCGTTCCCGCGCGAACGATTACTGACGGCGATCTGTACGAGGCGCAGTCTAAAGAAACGGCATCGCTCGTAGCAAAAGGGGCGGGCTTGGCCGATTCCGATTGGACATTTGCCTTCCAAAGCCAGGGGATGTCGGGAGGCGCGTGGATCGGCCCAACGGTGGAGGAAACAATTCTAGGGCTAAAGGCCAAAGGTCATAGCGGCGTGTTCCTGCAGCCCGTTGGATTTTTATGCGATCACGTGGAGGTGCTCTACGACATCGACATCTTCTTCAAACAATTTGCAGAAAAAGAAGGCGTGCGGCTGTGGCGCGCAGAGTCGCTGAATGGATCCAAGACCTTGACGGCAGCCCTCGTCGCTCTTGTGCGAAGCAGGGTGCAATCGCTAAGAGCCAAGAACTAAGAGCTAGGAGCTAGAAGCTAGAAGCTAGAAGCTGCTTTAATGACACGCATTGCCATCATCGGCGGCGGAATCTCGGGCCTGTCGGCCGCGTTCACGCTGGAGGAGAAACGACAATCGGGCGCGCCGATTGAGTATGTGCTCTTCGAAGCAGCGACTCGCCTCGGCGGAGTTCTTCTTACCGATCATGTCGATGGCTGCCTTATTGAGGCGGGGCCCGATTCCTTCATTAGCGAAAAGCCCTGGGCCGCCGACCTTTGCCGCAAGATTGGCCTCGGCGATCAGCTGATCGGATCGAATGATGCCGACCGCAAGACTTACATCGTCGTCCGAAAGAATGATCGCGACCGGCTCGTCGTCATGCCCGACGGGCTCATGTTCATGGTGCCGACAAAAATTCTGCCGACGGTGATGTCGCCGCTTTTTTCTCTAGGCACAAAAATGCGGATGGCCGTCGAATGGTTCCATCCGCCCCACAAGGCGGCGGGAGACGAGACAGTTGCCCAATTGGTCGAGCGGCATTACGGTTCCGAGATGGTCGACCTGATGGCCGATCCGCTACTCTCGGGCGTCTACGGAGGCGAAGCTTCGCAACTCAGTGTGCGCGCCGTGCTGCCGCGTTTTGCGGATATGGAAGCGCAGCACGGAAGTCTCGGCCGCGCCATGGTGGCTTCGCGCAAAAAAACGGCGTCGGCCGCCAAAGGCCCGTCCCGTCCACTGTTTACTTCGCTAAAAGAAGGAATGCAGCAGATGATAGACGCGCTTATCGCCCGTCTTGAGCCCTCTGCCCTGCGAACCTCTTCGATCGTTCAATCCATACTGCCGCAAGACGATGGCTGGACGGTTTCCGCCGGATATGCGAGCGACCAGTTCGACGCCATTATCGTTGCCACTCCCGCCCACGCCGCCGCTGCTGTGCTTCAATCCGCCGATGCGAACCTTTCGCGTGAGCTCATTCAGATCAACTACAGTTCTTCGATCACCGTGACGCTTGGCTATGAAGAATCAGTCCGTCCTTTGCTGCCTCCCGGATTTGGATTCCTGGTTCCCCGGAGCGCGGGACATCGCATGCTCGCCGCCACCTTCGTGCATAACAAATTTCCTCATCGCGCCCCGGCGAATCGCGCTCTGATTCGCTGCTTTCTCGGCGGTGCGCGCGACGAGGAAATTCTCTCGTTGTCGGAAGATGAGATTCTCGCCATCGTGCGAAATGAACTTCGAGAGATTATCGGCTTGAAAGCTGAGCCTCGTTTCGCGCGCGTCTACAAGTGGAAGGCAGCCATGGCACAGTATTCTGTCGGCCATCTCGATCGCCTCGCCCGCATTCAAGCACTCTGCGAGAACCTTCCGGGCCTCGCTCTCGCGGGCAATGGCTTCTCCGGCATTGGTGTACCCGACTGTGTTCGCTCGGGAACTGAGGCCGCCACGAAGGTGCTTTCTCAAATGGGCATGTGGTCGGCCGCTTAGCGGATCGCCCCTGAAAGCTGTACACGCACGGGAGGGTCGCCCGCGCCTTCATGTTACTGATGTAATTCTGAGCGCAGACTGACACCGAAACTCCCGCACTTTTACGGTGTTAACATCGTTAAATCGGTGGGGAGATCGTATGAAAAACCTGTTACTCGCTATCTGCATTTGTCTTGCCTCTTCGCTGGCTCTTGCGCAGCAGCCAGCGTCACCATCCTCGACGTCCTCGTCATCCGGCGACACGCACGACATGAAGGGTATGGATATGTCCAGCCACGACATGTCCGACATGAAGATGTCCGGCCAGACTAAGGCCGACGACACCGCCGATGAAACAGGCGCCATGCATTCAATGGAAGGCCATCACATGGACATGGGGCCGCATATGAAGATGACGGCGCTTCGTCCCACGCAGCCCGGCGACTCCGAGCGCGCGCAAAATGTTGTGGTTGCGGCGCGCGCCGTGATGGAAAAGTACAAGGACTACCACACCGCGTTGAACGATAATTTCAAGATTTTTCATCCTGAGATTCCGCAGAAGCAGTATCACTTTACGAATTATCGCAACGCATTCGCAGCCGCGTGGCATTTCGATCCCGACAATCCGACTTCACTGCTCTATGAAAAAAACGGCGATGGATACCGGCTCGTTGGCGTCATGTACACGGCTCCCAAGCGCTTCACCGAAGATGATCTCAATCAGCGCATTCCGCTCAGCATCGCGCAGTGGCATGAACATGTGAATTACTGCGCGCCGCCGGAGGGACAGAAGGGCTTGGCGTTGATTAAGAATCCGAAGTTCGGGTTGCATGGGTCGATCACGACGCAAGCCGATTGCGACGCTGCCGGCGGCACGTTCCATCCGGTGGTCTTTAACTGGATGGTGCACGTGTATCCGCTGGAAAAGGATGAAGCGCAAGTCTGGTCGGTGGAGAAGCAGCACCAGCACGAAGACTAGAGAAGACTAGAGACGTCGCGGTATTTTCCGGGCGCTCTGCACGGCGGGCGAGGATTACCCGCCGGACAGGCGGTTGGACCTTAGGGTCAACCTCCCATCCCTTCCGCTCGACTGCCCATCCCTTCTGCTCGGATCAATCCTTGCTCTGTTATTCTGATCTTTCCCCGCTCCAACTTCAGTTTCTATGACCGCTTCGTCGCCGAGCCAATGGAAGATCATCCTTGCCTTTGGGCTGGTCTATCTATTCTGGGGATCGACTTACCTCGGGATCGGAATCGCTGTGGAACAGATTCCTCCCGCCTACATGTGCGCGACCCGCTTCATGATTGCGGGTCTCGTCATGCTCGCTTATTGTGCGGCTACCGGACGCCAGATTCGTTTTTCAGCGCAGCATCTTTTTCATCTGGCAGTGGTTGGAATCCTTCTCCTGATGGGCGGCAATCTCACGCTCTCGTATGCCGAGCTGATTCTGCCTACAGGCCTCGCGGCGCTACTGGTTTCGGTCAGCCCACTCTGGTTTCTGGTGCTCGATAGCCTGCTGCTGGGCGATCATCACATCTCCCGGCGGGGAAAGATCGGGCTGGTCATTGGGATGCTCGGAGTTGCCGTACTTGTTTTTCCTACGCTTGTGCATCCGACGGCGCTCGGTCGCCGCGAATTCTGGTGGTCAATTGGCCTTCAAGGTGGATCGATGAGTTGGGCGCTTGGCTCCGTGCTGTCGAAGAGATGGCAGACGGCCGCGGGCGATCCGTTCAGCACCACGGCCTGGCAAGTCGTATTTGCGGGACTTGCCAATCTGGCCTTCGCGGTTACCGTCGAACGCAACTCACATCTTGTGTGGACGGCGCGTGGGCTGGGCGCGGTCTTCTATCTGGTCGTGTGCGGCTCGTGGATCGGCTATACCGCTTACATCTGGTTGCTCCAGCACGTGCCCACGTCCAAGGTCTCGACTTATGCCTACGTGAACCCGGTGGTTGCCGTGTTCTTGGGATGGCTTGTTCTGCACGAAAAAATTGACCGTTACATCATGATGGGGAGCGCAATTATCGTGGCTTCGGTCATTATGGTGACGAGCGCCAAAATTCACTCTCGCCCTGTCGAAGAAGAACTTGCTACCGCAGAGCCCGTTGCGGACTGATTGATCGGGCAATCGCGAAAGCGCGACAGGCGGCGTTAGGGGAAGGCTTGCAAAACCGCCGCCGCGCGCTCTCGCCTACGTAATCCAAGGCCGCTCGGTCATAAAAACGACCGTACGATCTGCGTCCCTCAGCTCCGTGGCAACTCTTATTACCGAGCTATTTACCAAACTATCCTGACTGAACTCACCCCGAGCTAATACCGGCCCTGATTTAGCCAAAGCCGAACTTTTTCTTCCACCAAAAAGGGCGGCTCTTGCTCAGCAAACGCCTTTTCAAGCACCGCGGCATGCACTTCTAGCGGCACGCTCGCGTGCGTACGGGTTCGCAGAAAGCCACGCACAAAGCGTTCGGCGTAAGCTTCGAGGCCCAGAACC
>JBAWBE010000075.1:0-2987 GCA_049589635.1 Terriglobales bacterium | reverse complement strand
GTCGTAGATGTTCTTGATTCCCAGCCCCGAAACAATGCGCTCGTAGCTGATGCGGCCGTATTTTTTCTGGAGGTAGGCCAGAAGTTCCGCTTCCATGGCATCGCGAGGAGCAAAATCGGTGTGCCCGCCCTCGCATGCGAAAGGGTGATGCCGGAATCCATCCCAATAAAGCCCCGCCACGCCCAGTCCAGTGCGCGCCGAGATGACTGCTCGATTTCCCTCCGCATCCTCCGAGCCTTCATTCAGCGTAACTAAATCCTTGGAGTCGAGCCCGTCGACGCCGTAGGCATAAGCCTCGAGATCATTCAGCATGCCGACCGCATCGAGTTTCAGTTGCTTAGCGAGGTCTCGAGAATCAATGATCCAGCCCAGGTTCAAAACCTCACACCGGCCGCGCCGCACCGGTCCCGCGACGCCGAAGCATGCCTGATGCACACCGATCCCTTCCGTCATGATGAAGGCGGTGATGATCTCCGACAAACCGCTGTGCTCGTGGCTCAAATAAGTCTTTTCGACCACCATCTCAAGCCGGCTGCCATCCTTCTGGAATGCGGCGAGCCGCGTACGAGTGGCGCCGATCTCTCCTGCAAGAATCATGGCTCGATTGTCCTCCATTGGCGTTCGTCGCGTCCCAAAAGTTCGTCAGCCGCTTTTGGCCCCCAGGTTCCGGCTGCGTAGTTGGGAAACTTGCGCGGCGCCAGAGCGGTCCACACATCCAGTATCGGATCCACCACGCTCCAGCCCGCTTCCACCATGTCGGCGCGCTGAAATAGAGTGGCATCGCCGATCATGCAGTCGTAGAGCAGCACCTCGTAGCCAGTGTGGGCGTCCGCTCCAAAATACTTTGAGTATTCGAAGCTCATGTCCACCGATCCAACACGCAACACGGCGCCCGGAATCTTCGCCCCGAAGCTCAATGAAATTCCTTCTACCGGCTGGATCTGTATGACGAGAGTATTGGTGTGCAACTTGCGAAACGCGGATTTCCCAAACAGCTCAAAGGGAGTGCGCTTGAACTGGATCGCGATCTCTGTGTGACGCTTGGCCATGCGCTTGGCCGTCCGCAAATAGAACGGCACACCCGCCCATCGCCAGTTGTCGACAACCAGTTTCATGGCGACGTAGGTTTCTGTCCTCGAATCGGGCGAGACGCCAGGCTCGGCGCGATAACTAGGTACTTTCTCAGTTCCGCACGTGCCCTCGCCATATTGACCGCGCACGCTTAGATTCAGCACGTCGTCGGAATCGAGAGGTTGAATCGCATTCAGAACTTTTGCCTGTTCGTTGCGGACCGCGTCGGCCTGGAACGATGCGGGCGACTCCATCGCGGTCAAACTGAGAAGCTGCATCAGGTGATTCGGGACCATGTCCCGCAATGTGCCCGCGGTGTCGAAGTATCCGCCGCGCAGTTCAACGCCTACGGTCTCGGCATTCGTGATCTGCACGTGATCGATGTAGCGCCGGTTCCAGATGGGTTCGAAGATGGCATTGTCGAACCGGAACACCATGATGTTTTGTACGGTTTCTTTGCCGAGGTAGTGGTCGATGCGATAGATCTGACTCTCGGACAACACGCTCTTGATCTCGCGGTTCAAAGCCTTGGCGGACTCCAGATCGTGTCCGAAAGGCTTCTCGATCACAACCCGCCGCCAGTGGCCGTCCTGCTGGCGCGAGAGCCCCGAGGCTCCCAGGTGCCCGACAATCTGCCCGAAGAACTTCGGCGAAGTCGCGAGATAAAACATATAGTTGCCGCCGGTCTGGCGCTCACGATCGAATGCCGCGAGTTGCGCAACCATGGTGGTGTACGTAGTGGGATCGGCAAACTCTCCGCGCTGGTAGAACAGCCGCTCGATGAACCATTGCCAGGCGTCCGTCCCCCGATCTTCAGCGGGCAGAAACCCAGTCACCTGGTTTCGAAACTGTTCCAGAGTCAAATCATCCACCGAAACGCCCAGGACCGCGAAGTCCTTGGAGAGGAGCTTCGCCTTCACGAGATTGAAAAGCGAGGGAATCAGCTTGCGTTTCGTCAGGTCGCCGGCAGCTCCGAAGAGCACCATCACGCAACCTCCAGCAGCCTTGCCGGCCTGCTGGGGTTCGTTTCCCAGATTCGCTGTCTCAGCACTCGCCATTGGCTAAACGGATCCGATTTCTGGAACTATACTGCCGGCCTGTGGCCAGCATTGTAGGTCACCGGAGTTCGGAATCATAACAATGAAAGAGTTCTAGAGTTGACAGTTGAGGGTCGGGGGCAAACAAAGTGACATGGAAGTCCTCTTCGCGCCTCCCCAGCAAGCGAGACAACTCGGCCCTCAGGAATGGACATCATCGTCGTCACATCTCTGGTATCTCAGCGAGGCGATTGGAATGTTGACGACTTACTGATACTCAGGACTAGCTCTCTGGCCAGTTGTCGAGTTGATGTTGCACTCCGAAGGTGCCACTGTTGTTCGCGAGGCCGCGCTAGAGGTATGTTTGCTCGGCTGACCCGCCCAGCCCAGGATCCCACCTGAAGGCCGGTGCGCCGTAAGGTGCTTTCGACCTCCGGCATGAGACGCAGAAATTCGTGCCATGTGCTCGAGCACACGATACGATTCAATATGTGCATGACCCGAACTTCATAAAGACAGATACTTCATCGGATCGCCGATCGTTTCGGCCAGATCCTTCATAAAGCGGGCGGCTTGTGCACCATCGACCACACGGTGATCGTTCGATAGGGTCAAGGTGATCATCGGACGAATCATGGGAGTGCCGTGGAAGGGCACGACCCGATCTACTATGGCTCCAACGGCGAGAATCGCGGCCTGCGGCGGAACGATAATAGCGGTAAATGAGTCGATTCCGAACATGCCGAGGTTACTGATGGTAAACGTAGCTTCCGAGAGGTCGGCGAGCCGTAATTTTCCTTTGCGGGCTCGTTCGGTAAGCGCTTGTCTTTGCACCGCTACCTTGCGTAGTTCGATGCGATTGGCATTGTGGATCACAGG
>JBAWBE010000074.1:0-2088 GCA_049589635.1 Terriglobales bacterium | reverse complement strand
CCCCGTAGGTGCGACAGATAATAGCCCAGGACGTAAGTTCTGGGTTAGAGGAGAAGAAGGGAACAGATTGTCCCCGAAGGGGACTCGCCGCTACTATGGATTGGCATCCACGATTTCGATTTTTCCGCTTCCAGCCAGTTTCGCGCGCTTAAAAGAAATATGGCTAAGTATGTCTTGGTTCAGCCTGAAATGGAGAAACGACGTTCTCCGTTAGTGAGTATTCCGCCCTTCGGGCGGGGATTTTAAAGGCATGGGGGTCTATCGTCCGATGCCTTTTTCCTCGCAATGCACAGCGCGAGAGGATTGGCTCCCGCGCTGCTGAACATCGGCTCGATGAGCCCGCCCGGTTATCCCTCGGCATGGTTGCCTCCCGGCAGAGCCCGCCTCCGTTTCACCCGGCAAGATCATTGTAGCTCCGCCGCGCCCTGCTGTTCTCAACTTCAGGTTTGCCCTCGACCAGAAGGAAATCAGCCGGGGGCGGTATGCGCGCTGGACAAACCCTGTCAATGAACTGCCTCCGATTTAGAGGACCCGCCCGGCCGCAAAAAAGGCAGGACTCGGTGAAAGAAACACGAAGCCAGGGCGAAGACATCGATGAGTGCCTCCTCCCGCTGATCCGTCCTGGTCCGAAGATAGATCACTCCGATGGCGCCTCCCTCAATCTTGGCCGCGTTGTCGGGTAGTCGCTCAAACCCTACCTCGAACTCCGTCGCGTGAACGATATGGTTCAAGGCGTCCCGCAGAAGAGCCACCTTGATCAAGCCATGTGCAGGGGACCAATGCCGGAACGGTTCATCGAGCGTGAACTTGGTGTGAATGGCGCTGTTGTCCAGGATGCGTCGAACATGGATTGCAAAGGCGATGGCGGTATCGGTGACCAGCTGCTCGATGTGGTCCTGGATGATGGCTCCATTGGCGAGCGGGAAAGGGGCGCTCCCGAATGCCCAGAGCTTTGCCGCCGCCACCTCGGCTTGCTGCAACGCGAACGCATTGATATCGGCCATCGTGTCTCGCCCGTAGTCTAACACCGGGGCATCAAATGCCGCCGTAGGCGGAACTCCTGTTCGATCGGACAAAGAACGGGTATTTGCCGTCTACTTCGCTGTTCCGGCCGGATCGTTCCCAAAACGGAAACTATCTCCTTCACCGGCTGTCCAATATCGCGGTGGCTTGCTTCTTCTCCCTTCACGCGGCTTGCTGGCGGTGACTCTGGCGTTGCTGTCTCGCGGCTTCCAACTTGCGGTCGCGTTCTGCGTGGATCTCCGCCTGTCGCCCCGCCAGCACGTCCTTCGGCGTGATGTAGCCGGTGGCACTGTTCAGGCGGACGTTGTTGTAATGCTCGACATAGCCCTCGACCAGACGCCGTGCATCTAGCAGCGACAGCGGCGTTCCGGTTCGAATGCACTCGGTTTTCAGCGACTTGTGCCAGCGCTCAATCTTGCCGTTCGACTGTGGATAGTAGGGGGAGGTTCGGACGTGCGTCATGCCCGACATACGAATGAACTCCTTGAAGTCGCGAGCCGTGAACTGGGGACCGTTGTCGGAGATGATTCGCGGCTTCGCCTCGGGGTACTTCTCCTTGGCGCGTTCGAGGATTACTTCGACATCCGCTTCCCGCATCGACTCGCGCAAATCCCAATGCACGAGGAATCGGCTGAACCCGTCCAGAACGCTGCACAAGTAATAGAACGTGCCGCATAGGTTGATGTAGGAAATGTCGATATGCCAGTGCTGATGCGGCTGCAGCGGCTGCTCGAAACCCGTTCCCTTGCGCGAAGGTTTGCTCTTCCATCGGGATAATAGTCCAGCTTGCTTCAACACTCGCCAAACACTCGCCGGACTGACCGCCACATCGTCAGCGTCGAGCATCATGAACGTCAGCCGCCGATAACCTTCCAGCGGGTTCTTCAGATGGAACTCGATGATCGCTTCTTTCTCCCACAGCTCCAACCAGAAATCACGGGGAACCCAACCGTTGTGCTCGTTGACGCACCCATACCGCTGCCGCCAGTCATAGAACTTGCTGGCGGTCACGCCTAGCCGCGGGATGAACCGTCCGACGCCGATCTCGGCCTTCTCCGACCAGCG
>JBAWBE010000073.1:0-8386 GCA_049589635.1 Terriglobales bacterium | reverse complement strand
AGCGGCTGCCTCCCGTGGGGTTACCCGTGCCGGTGCAGTTGGAGGCGACTGCGTATGTTCCGGTGAGAGACTGTTTGACAATCACGCCGCCATGGGATGCTGTGGTCTCTCCGGTAAACGTGCCTGTGGTTGGGTCAAACGTGACCTGGGTCACGGCGGCGGTGGCAGGGGTGCCGTTGCTATCTGTGCCGTCGTGCAGAAACCCGTAGGTACCACTCAGAGAGGCGTTTGAACATTTCGCCGCCGCCCAAGCAGCAGAATCGAGCCCAAAGACGGCAAGAACGATCGCTAAAGCGATGCGAAACATTTTGTAAGTCATGGTGCCATTCTCCTCCCCGTTTTTGCATGCGTTCGTCTATCTAGCCCGAAATCTTCTCTTTGGCCCCAAAAACAACAGCCATTGTCCGCTCGATCCCTGTTCGCGTCAACGTGAAACAATTTTCAAGGCGGGCGAGGACATTTCTGTTATGGATTTTTGTCGTAACATCTCAATAGCACTCATTGACGGGGGTTCTGAGTGAAATGGCTTGAAGAAAATGTGAGTTAGCCACCACGATGACCTAAAATGATTGCAGTAAATCGTTGTTTTCCAGAGTACCGCTGACAACCGTGTCTGCGTCTGTCTCAAGGGCTAGCATTTTGTTCCCGCCGTCCACAATCACGAGGCTGAAGTGCATTTCGGGGAGCCCCTTCGGCGTTATGGTAGCCCTGCCCCTGCAGTCCTTGCCGACCTTGTAAGCACCGGTGACGGGCTCCTCTGCGAACTTCAGAATCGTGCCATCCTCGCTACCCGCTATGTGTCCGCTTATCACTCCGTCTCCAGAACCATTGCCGCTTAACTTCAACTCACCGATGAAAGCCACCGGTCCTGTGACGGGCGCGCCTGCTACGAAGACACCGGTTGCTTGAAACCCAAAACTGCCCGCAACTCCGGCATTGGTGCAGGTCGGGGAACCCTGCTTCACGCCGGGTCCCGCCAAGGTCCTCTGGCCGCCTGGCGTCAGGTTAAGGGACAAAAAACCTGTTGACGTAACCACAAAGGCGATATTCCCAGCTAACTGGCCATCTACTTTGACTGTAGCCTTCCCGGTGCAGTTCGAGCGGACTGCGTATGTTGCGGTGATAGACTCGGTGGTGATCACGCCGTCATGGGATGCTGTGTCCTCTCCGGTATAAGTGCCTGTGGTTGAGTCAAACGTGACTTGGCTCACGCCGATGACAGGGGTGCCGTCGCTAGCTGTGCCGCCGTGCAGCCACCCATAGGTGCCACTCAGAGAGGCGTTTGAACAAGTCGTCGCCGCCCAGGCAGCGGAACTGAGCACAAAGCTGGCAAGAACGATCGCTAAAGCGATGCGAAACATTTTGTAAGTCATTGTGCCCTCCTCTTCCCTGTTTTTGCTTGCGTTCGTCTATCTAGCCCGGAATTTCCTTCTTGGCCCCAATAAGCACCGGACACCTGTGGTTTGATAACTTGTCGCCCCTAGGTCACGGTGAAACTCTCGGTACTGGTGGCCACGCCACCGGGAGTGGTCACTGAAATCTTACCCGTCTTGGCACCGCTTGGAACTGTCGCGGTGATCTGGCTGTCACTGTTCACAGTGAACTTGGCGGCTTTGCTTCTGAATTTCACGGCGGTGGCGCCGGTGAAACCGCTGCCGCTGATCGTTACCGGTGTGCCGATAGGACCACTCGGGGGGCTGAAGCCGGCAATCTCGGGCACTACCAGAAAGATGCGATCGCTGGTTAATACGCCCGTGGACGTGGCCACGCTGACTGAACCCGTTGTCGCACCGGCCGGAACGGTTGCGGTCAGATAGGTGTCGGAGACAACCTTGAAGCTCGCCGCGGTTCCGTTGAACGAGACGCCTGAGGTCCCTGTGAACCCTTGACCGAGGATCTCAGCCGTCGCCCCGTCCTTGGCGGACCAGGTGACAAGCTTGACGAATGGTTGTAATTCCACATCGAAGCTGTAGAAGACGGACTCACCACCATTTGAGTTCCCGGCCGTGTTGCCGTAAAACTTTCCGTCTGTGTGCAGCACCATGGGGGTTGTCGGCAGCATCCCATCGGCGCAGTTAACAGCGCAAAAATTGTGGAGAACCGTCTCCGTGCCCGTGGGAGTGATTTCGAAGATCGCGCCGTGATCTGCCGTGCCGCCGTGCTCCCCCACACCGTACAAGTTGCCGTCGGTTCCAAGGGTCAATCCCGCTACAGGATGTCGCGCATCATAAGGGTTAGCGCTGGAGGGGTTGCCGAAGGTGAAGCTATAGAGCAGCGTATAGGCGCCGGTGGACGAGATCTTGAACACAGTTCCGTTATTGTTGGTAGTGCCCCCTCCGTAGGTGGTTCCGTAGAAATCTCCATCGTTGCCCTGCACCAGTACGCCAATGGGCTGGCATCCGTCGTTGGGATATTCCGCGAAGTTGTGGAGCACGCCGATCTTGCCCGCCGCTGTCGCTTTGTAGACCACTCCGCAGTTTATATAGGCGTCGCCCCCATATTGCGTGGTTCCATAAAAGTTCAGGTCGGTGCCCTGCGCCGGGAGGTTGGGACTTTCGCCGTCGGAGTAGTCGAATAGCTTAGCGGTGATTTTGCCTTTGGTCGTAAGCTTGAAGAACGCTCCGTACTCCCCCCCGTAGGGTACTTCGGAGACTCCGTACATGTTGCCGTCCTGCCCCTGGAAAACCGGATAGTTCGGAACGCCGTCATCCTTACCGTTGGTGAAGGAATATACGTTCGTCAAGGTGCCGGCGGACGTTATCTTAAACACCGTTCCAACGGCGTATTTGCCGCCGTTTTGGGTCGTGCCCCAGAGATTTCCATCGAAGCCCAGCGTCACACCGCCCAGCGGGTAACCGCCAGTGGAAGCGCAGTGCGAGCCTTCCACACAGAAGCTGTAGAATGGGGTGTATACCCCCGCAGTCGTCATCTTGTACACGCTGCCGGAGTTGTATGCTCCATTGGTTTCGATGGTGCTGTACAGATTGCCGTCCTGGCCTTGCGACAGCAAGCTGGGCCAAGTGATGCCGCTGCTGCCACTGCCGGTTTGTGGATAGGTGTAGAGCGGAGTGTAGGTTTGGGCGCTTGCGGTCGTGACTGACAGCAGCGCTACTGCGATCATCGAAAGTGTGTTTCCACGATGTTTCATCGGATCCTCGTCCAAAACGAAATTCAAGTGGATGGGCTGCGAGCCTCCCAAGGAATCCCAAGTGCAATGCCGATCACTCCAGCTTTTTTCGCATATCGAACTCCTTTTGGCGTCGCCGTCTAGAATCGCTCGGACGGGCCGCTACGGTTGCGGATTGTGGCTTAGACTCCCGGTTTCCGCCATAGCCGCGAGCTGTTCGTTTCATTGAATTTGTATTGCCGCGCAAGCCATAGTTAGCAATGGGCTTGCTACACGGGACAAAGCGCTATAAGATTTGGCTTCCCTCGGGATTGAGCTATCTTTGGCATCGAGACCTGACGAGCTACCCGGCCCCATCAGTTTTGGAGACGATTTCCAGCTGGATGTGCGCGCCTTCGAGCTGCGCTCCGCCGGAGTTGTGCTTAAACTCAAGCCCATTCCCATGGATTTACTTCTTCTCCTGATCGAGCATCGGGGAGAGCTGGTCACAAGGGAACAGATCGTCGAACGGATCTGGGGAAAAGGCGTATTCCTCGACACCGACAACGGCATCAACGCCGCCATCAGCAGGATCCGGCAGGTGCTCCGGGACGATGCGGAGCAGCCGCGGTTTGTCCAGACCGTCACCGGGAGGGGATATCGGTTTATCGCGGCGGTCGAAAACAGTCTTCTGCCCACTCCGCCTGATGTCCAGGAATATTTCGCGCCGGTTCTTCCCCAAAAGCCCGCCGGGCGTTGGTATTGGAATTGGAACAGTCGGCGCTTCGCCGTTACGGCTGGCGCCGCTCTCTTCCTAATCCTTATTGTTGTGGGTCTCGCTGCGTGGCACGTCGTTTTCCCTCGGCCCGCGCTGACCGGGACCGACGTCATCCTCCTGGCGAGCTTCGTTAATAAGACAGGTGATCCCGTTTTCGATAACTCACTGGACAAAGCCCTCGAAATCAAACTTACTGAGTCACCTTTCTTGAGTCTGTTTCCGGACGCAGAGGTCCGCCGGACGATGGGGAGTATGCGCCATGAGCCTGGCGAGCGCGTGACCCAGGAACTCGGAATCGAGATCTGCAAGCGACAGGGGCTCAAAGCCGTGGTGGTGCCGGAGATTGCTGCCATCGGGAGCAAATACCTGATTACCCTGGAAGCGATTGACGCGCAGAGCCAAAAGTTCATTGCGCTAAAGCAAGAGGAAGCGGATTCGAAGGATAAGGTAATCGCCGCGCTGGGCAGAGCAACTTCGGGATTGCGAACGCAATTGGGGGAAAAGCTCAGCTCTCTTGAAAAGTTCGATGCTCCTCTGGATCTTGCGACCACCAGTTCGCTCGAAGCATTGCAGGCCTACCGAGAGGGGCAGATACAGTTTCGTGCCGGAAAGACGCGTGAGTCCATTCCATTTTTTGAAAGGGCCGTCGAACTCGACCCGCAGTTCTGTTCTGCCTACGCCATGCTCGGCCATGCGTATTTCAGCATTGGTGGCGGAGAAACCGCCACAAAGAATTTTGCTAAGGCCTTCGCGCTCAAGGATGGCCGAGTCACACAGGAAGAGAATTTTCAGATCACCGACTACTATCATTCCTATATAACGGGCAACCTGGAAAAGGAAATGGCCGTGCTGGTTTTGTACCAGCAAGCATATCCGCGCAGCGTGCTCGGCAACCGATTGGGGATCGTCTATTCGAAGCTTGGCAAGAAGGATGAAGCCCTGGAGAAATTCAAGTGGACAATTGAGCATTCCCCCGCCCCCGCCGCTCACCACTACTCCAACGCCGCCCAAGCCCTGTTAGTCCTGGACCGTTTTGACGAGGCAAAAAAGTTGCTTGATGAATGGGCGCAGAAGGGATCCCTGGCTCCATTTCAAAGAGAAATGCGGTACCGGATCGCCTGGTCCGAGCACGACAACGCCACCATGGAACGGCTTGCCCACGAGATTCCCGCCGATGATGTTCGCTGGCAGGAATTGCAGCTCCAACTCGCATTCTTGCGCGGCGACCTCGGTAAATTCCGTTCGCTGAGCCAAACACTGGTCGACCAGGATAGGCGCGCGAACCAGAAGGAGGACACTGCCGACGACCTCGCTTTGCGTAGCCAGCTTGAGGCCTTCTTGGGAAACTCTGACTTGGCGAGCAAGCTTTGTCGTGAGGCTATGAGGCTGGATCAAGACAGTCCTTCCGAGCTCTGGCATTGTTCCGAGGCGTTCGCATATGCCGGCGAAGTGGTGGAGGCGGAAGCATTGACGGCTAAACTCGATCGGATGTTTCCTGAGGACACGGTACAACAGAAGGTCTATCTGCCGGTGATGCGCTCGAACATCGAGCGCGCGCGAGGAAACGCCGTGAAGGCCGCGGATTTGCTCCTCCCGGCCCTCCCATATCGAGAAACCCTCGACGTCAACTATCAACTTTCGCAAGCTTACTTGGCGGCAGGAGAACCCGCCAAAGCCGCCGCGGAGTTGGAGGAACTCCTCGGCCATCGCGGCTCGGCATGGTGGCACATCTACGTTCCGCTGGCGCAACTCGGTCTCGGACGGGCCTATGCCATGCAAGGCGAGCGTGAGAAGAGCCTCAAAGCCTACGACGATTTCTTCATCACCTGGAAAGATGCTGACCCGGACATCCCGATACTCCGTCAAGCCAAAGGCGAATACAAGAAACTCGCCGCGCGTGCGGTTGCTCCGGCCCTTCAACATCAGGAAAGGCAATAGCCCCTCATTCTAAGGAACGACCTTGCGATGGAACCGCCGAAATCAAGTGTGCCGCGCCAAGGCTTGTAACTAAATTTCAACCTCCCTTTCAACCGAAGACCTCAGCTGCCGGCGGCGCACTTGAGTCGGGGAGCGTATTGCTTCCTGGAGATTGCGAGGATCACCAGCGTTAGAAGGGAGCTGATTCGGAAGTCCAGTATGATGACATCGAGCGCGGCATTGAGCGCGATCGAATTCCCACTTACCAATACGGGAACTCCTGCAGCGTGCAACAGCAAGGCCGCGATTTTTGTGGCAATTAACTGAAGGGGCTGGACAACCTGATCAACAATCCGACTCGGTATCGGGATCATCGGAGTCAGAAATGCCCCAATCGTCATCAGTAACGCCAATGTGTTAACCCCGCCTTGAGCCCTTCGCCATGGCATCTTTTATATTTCTGGCCGCTTCCACAGGGGCATGGTCCATTTCTAAACAAGATTTTCACGGTGGTACCCTTACGCGATCTTCCGTTCGGTTTTACTCTCGCTGATGACGTCTTCAACTGAAGAAGAGGCTCTGCCCCCGTGATCTTTGAAGACGCTTTCAATCGACGGCGGAGCGCCCGCAATGTAAAGCTGCCGTAACTCATGCGGACCGATCAATGCAACGATGTGCGCTTTGTTCCGCACAATGGCATCGTTGAGTAGCGTGCGAAGCCACAATTGGAAGGCCATTGAGAAAGCCTCACGCCATGAATAGGGATACCCATGATTGTCACGCTCGCAGGAAGAAAATGGAAACGCCAAGATACGCCAACTAACGTCTGTAGCATGGGCTCGGGTTTGCGACTACACCTTGGCTTGTTTTTCTATGCCCATGCGACGCAGATAAGGGAGCAGCATCGAAGATTTCGGTAAAACCGCCAGCTCTGCCAGTGAATCAAAAGACCAGCGAGGGGCAGCAATGGCTGAACTTGCCTCAAGACCGGGGGATCGGTCTGCAGCGAAGACGTTGAAATTCGTGCAGTATCTTTTGCGCGATGTTCACCCGCGCAACTTCACGGTAGAACTTTGGGATGGAAGCGCAGGGGCACCTGAGAAGAATCAGTTCCACCATTTCACTTGGAAGATAAATAGTCCCGACGTACCAGTCGCCATTGTGCATTCATCGAATCGGCAGGTCGCCCTGGGTGAGGCCTATGTCCGAGGAGATTTTGACATCGTCGGGGACATAGAATCTGCATTTCCACTCGCCGATTACCTCATCAATAAAGAATGGAGCCTAGCTGAGAAAGTGCATCTCGCCAGCCTCGTTTTCGACTTGCCCGCCCTGAAACGAAATGATGATGGCAACATTGCAGTTCGTCTTTCCGGAAAGCCGCACTCGAAGCAGCGTGACGGGGAGGCGGTGCGCTACCACTACGATATTTCTAATCAGTTTTATGCACTTTGGCTCGATCGAAATATGCTCTACTCCTGCGCTCACTTCGACGATCCAGCGGAGGATCTCGATACAGCTCAAGAGCAGAAAATGAACGACATTTGCATCAAGCTTCGTCTGAAACCCGGCGAGCGGCTGATAGACATTGGTTGCGGCTGGGGCGGCCTTATAATTCACGCAGCTCGCGAGTACGGGGTTCATGCCACAGGGATTACGCTCAGCCAAGGGCAAGCCGATCTTGCTCGAAAACGTATTCGTACTGCCGGCCTGTCGGACCGCTGCGAAGTGCGCCGGCTCGATTATCGCGATCTGGATGAATTGGGTGTCTGTGACAAGCTCGGCAGCGTAGGCATGGTCGAGCACGTCGGCGAGTCTAAGCTGCGGGACTATTTTCGGTGCGCCTTCCGCGTGCTCCGGCCAGGCGGAATGTTCCTGAATTCAGGAATTACCAGAGCTGGCAATCGCGCACCCTCTAACGAGCCGACCTTCACTGACGTCTACGTCTTTCCGGATGGCGAACTCGTGACGATCGCGACGATACTTGCCAATGCTGAAGAAGCGGGCTTCGAGGTCCGCGCGCTTGAGAACTTGCGCGAGCATTACTACCAAACCACAATAAATTGGCTCCATCGCCTGGAAGCAAGAGCCGCAGAAGCTCGGCAAATTGTCGGCGACGCGCGGTACAGGACCTGGCACCTCTACCTGGCGGGATCCGCTTATTACTTTCAGAAGGCTTGGCTGGGTTTGTGTCAGACGCTTCTAATCAAAAATGAAAATTGCAAATGGGAGCGGACGAAATGATCCGAATCATCACCATTGAACGGGAGTATGGTTCCGGCGCGCCCGAAATTGCAAAGGGACTAGCTGCGAGGCTAGGCTGGAAGCTCTGGGACCAACTGCTGACGCCAGAAATTGCCCGACTGGCTCACTGTAAGGAATCGGTTGTCCAGAAACGTGAGGAACGATTGGACCCTCTCTACTATCGGTTGCTGAAATCATTCGCGCTTGGGAGCTATGAAGCAAACGTGGGGCCAGCGCCGGTCAAGATGCTGGATGCCGACAGCATCGTGAGAATCTCACAGCAGGTGATAGAAACGGCGGCGAAGGAAGGCAATTGTGTAATCGTGGGCAGAGGATCCCAG
>JBAWBE010000072.1:0-6858 GCA_049589635.1 Terriglobales bacterium | reverse complement strand
CGACCATGTCTCGCTGCGCTTGAATCAACGACCCAGAAAAACATTGGGATTCGAAACTCCCGCGAGTAAACTTCGCGCCAGTGTTGCGTCGACCATCTGAGCCGGCAGCGGTAACCGGTAAAGTGGAGCATTAGCCAACCGTCAGTAGCCTTTGCAGAGAACAGTATGGCGTGACTTCCCCCGACGTCCGTAAGTAATCAAAGCGAGCCTTGAGTTGGTCCTCTGTCAACCCTTCCACCCACCTTACGGCCCAGTCATCGCAGCACGAGAGCCCGAGCGGCATAACGGTTTTGGTCTCAAGCTGTTACGGCTTTACCTCCGTTTTACCAACAAACGACCTCCCTTGCATTGAACGAATCGCGGTTTCGAATGAAACTGCGCACGCACTGAGGAACAAAATGAAAAATTCAAGTGCAGACATTAAAGAAAAAGAGGAGAAGCAAATGAAAATGACGACTGCAGTGAAGGCTTCAATGATTACCTTGGCGCTGGGAGTTGCGTTCATGCTGCCGGCAACGGCGCGCGCGCAGAGCGACATGTCCCCTGACGAATTCGCTTTTTCCGCACCGCAAACCACCGCTGTGCATCCCGCACAGTCTGCCAATGCGCAAATCGCGAAGGCCGATTTCGAAGGAAAAGTTTCGCTGCCTTACAACGTGAAGTGCGGTGGCAAAAATTTAAAGGCCGGACAGTATTTGCTCTCGGTCAAGTCTGAGGAAGGACGTCGGGTGGTTACGATCAACGGAAGCGGCGAGAACGTGAACATCCACATGCGCCAAGTGTTAACCAATCGATGGGCCAACCAGAGTGCGTTGCTGGTGGGGAAGTCGAGCGAGGGGCGCAGGCTGCGAGCGGTGTACGTTGAAGGCCTCAATGCGATGCTATATCCGGATACGAATCCGAACGGAAGTCATGCCCGGACGGAACAGCTGCCGATCTCGTAGTAAAGTTGGCCCAGCCTGATGCACGCCCCGTCAGCGCACGCTAAGCTGACGGGGCGTTGGTGTTTTAGGTCCAGTAAGTCCCGACAAATTCCCTCCGTTACGTCGAAGAGAGACCCGCGGCGTAAACTCCTGCCAAACTCATTTACTGTGCCTATGTGGTTTCAAGTTTACGATCAAGCGACTTATCGGGAGTCAGTACGCTGGCACCTCCCAGAATCAGACTTCTGGCGAGTTATGACTAGCGCACGCGATGACCTCACAGGGCGCGCCTATCAGTCGGTGCCTGCTCGGTAAGCTATGACTGTGGTAATCTCTGATCATAGACTGCTGTCGCCGAAACGCAGAAACAATCTCTGAGCCGAGGCACGAGGGAATGATCGGGGCGAGTCACCGGATCCGCGCACTGCTGCTGTGTGGCGGGGCATTGTGCGCGTTGGCAACGTGCGCCTCTGCCCAAAGCGAGAGCCAGTATCGTATTCGTGTCGAGTCCGACTTGGTCGTAGCTCCCATAGTTGTCCGCGAAAGAGCTGTCGGCACTCAGCCGCTTTCCGAATGGCGAGATCCCGAGGGGCATAGAGATGTTCTAGGGCTGACCGCAACGGACTTCCGTCTCTCGGAAGACGGCGTTGAGCAGGCAATACAAAGCGTCACGGTCGAACCCTGGCGCAACCGCATGATTCGCGATAGCACCGATTGCCACTTGGAGGATTTTGCCCATTGGGGAGTCAAATGGACCAGCGGACTGTCGGCGTACCGGCCATGCCCCTCCACAAGCGCCGCGGGGATCGCCTATCTGGTTGCATATAGGCCGTCGCCTTCACCTCCAGGCGGTTGCCACAAGATCGCAGTAACCGTGAACCATCGAGATGTGATTGTGTTCAACCGGAAAGAGTATTGCAACACCCCGGATTCCGACTTCGACCCACTACAGCGCACGCCCCTGGGGCAAGAAATGGAAACTGACCTGGCCGCCGAAGGCACAAGAGAATTCGCCTTGTCGCTTCAAGCGGGTTTCTTCTACGCCGGCAGCCAGACGGCTCGTGTACACATCGCACTCGACCTACCCGGAACCAGAGTCAGAAAAAATGGGCAGACAGGCACCTGTGGGCCCGCGTCGCAATCCTGGGGATGGTTTACGGACAGGACGGAAACCTAGTGCAACGCTTCAGTGAGAATTACCGTTTTTACGTTCCCTCCGCGACTGGAATGGAGGCCGGTCGCCTTGCAGAAAACGATCCCCGGCTAGCCGCTGTATTTCCAAACCGCTACGAGAAGCAGATTGACCTCCCTCCTGGCGAATATCACCTGCGCATCGCGTTCAGCGACGGCACCGGCTTCGGCCGCACCGAAACCATTCTGAGGGTGGACCCTTCCGACAAGAATCAACTTGGAATAAGCTCGGTCCTTCTGGCGAATCGGTACGAGTCTGCATTTTCACTGCCCGCGGGGGTTTTCCATGGAACATCATCCAGGCCATTTGTGCCCCTGGTCAGCAAGGACATTGAAGTCACTCCTTCGGGAAGCACGAATTTCGCGCGCGGCGAGCTACTCATCGCGTACTTCGAAGTGTACCTGCCGGTGGATTCGGCCTCACCGCAGACGAAGGTAGAGGTTCACCTGCGCATTGTGGAAGCAAAAACAGGCGAAGTCCGCGACGCCCTTGAGCCGTTCGACACGGCGGCGCATAGCGAACCCGGCAGTACGATTATCCCCGTCGCGCAGAAGATTCCCACCACGAAACTGAAGAAGGGCTCCTACCGGCTGGAAGTGCAGGCCACGGACTCAGCGGGAAGAAGCACGCTCTGGCGTCCAGCGAGCTTCACCATCGAATAGGTCTGCCCCCAAACCGGACCAACGCTGCAACGGTCCAGAAACGGGGCTCTGGGATGTTAGTCCGATGCCCCAAGTCCTGATTTTACTCGCTGGAACGACTATTCGGAAAAAGGTGCGTTTGCCACTACGTCCGCGAAGTTCGGAGCAGCGAACCCCTCGACGTACCGGGTGCCGAAATCCCGAAGAATATTGTCAAAGCTGGTCGCCGGTTTGCGGCGAACGATGCTGCAAAGGGACGACTGGAGTTGGTTCTTGAGCGCTAAGCGAGGAAACTCCGCGAGGATCGCGCGTTGTTTGTCTAGCGGAATTCGATCGAGGCCAACCCCGATCGCGTCCACGGCGATTCCTGAATGGGTCATTGCGACCTCAGGCTCTTTGTGAAGAGCGATGGAGCGGGTGGTGTGAAGGGCGATCGCATCCCACACGACTTGCGTCTGCTGCGTCGAGATACCGCGCTCCTTCATAAACGCACGCGCTACATTGGCGCCGTCGACCTCGAACCGTTCCTCCGCCGTGTACCGCTCGGTCAAACCCAGATCGTGCAAAACGGTGGAAACGGCGAGGAGTTCGGGGTCCGGCAAAGATTTGGCGTTTTCTGAAAGCACAATCCCAAATAGCCAGGATCGCATCACGTGGTTGAAAAGATATGGCTCCGACGAACTCCGGGCCAGGTCAATCGCGTCGCGGACCAGACTCGTATCAGTTACTTTGATTCCTGCCAAAATCATGTTCAGGCCTCCGATCGAAATTGCGGGCGATCCTTCCTTTCAATACTCAAACCACTGGCTGAGTGCTTTGACCTTTTCCTCCGTGTAGGGCGGGAACAGATGTTCGATCGCCACGTCAGGCGGCGAGATGAGAACCGATTTCGCGTGCGTGAGAGCGTCAAAACCGGCCTTGCCGTAGTAGTGGCCGATGCCCGAGAATCCGACGCCTCCGAAAGGCATGGTTTCAATGAACAGATGAATGTTCACTTGGTTGATCGCGCCACCGCCGAAGGACAAGCTCGAGAGGAAGTGGTCGATCGCCTTCTGGTCACGGCTGAAAAGGAAACCGGAAAGGGGTTTTGGATGCTTCTTCACCTCACGAATGGCCGCATCCATGTCTTTATACGTAAGGATTGGGAGAATCGGCCCGAAGATTTCGTCCTCCATAATCGGGTCGTCCCAGGTGACCGGATACAAGATCGTGGGATCGAGGTAACGCGCCTCGCGGTCGGCAAAACCTCCAGCCACAACCCTGCTCTGATCAATTAAAGATACGAACCGGTCAACGGCTTTCGGGCTGATGATGCGCGAGTAGTCGTCAGGCCTCCTCTTCGGATCGGTTCCGTACAACTCGATCACGGCCTTCTGGCATTCCTTTACAAACTCGTCGGCAATCGATTCGTGCACATAGGCATACCCGGGAGAGGTGCACCACTGCCCACCCCAAGCCGTTGCACCCCAGACAATTTTCTTGGCTGCGTCGGGGATGTTTGCGGTCGCATCGACGAATGCGGGATTCTGTCCGCCGAGTTCGAGAAGAATCGGAGTCAGATTCTTTGCTGCCGCCTCCATGACGATTTTGCCCACCTTGACGCTGCCGGTGAAAAAGATGAAGTCAAACGGCAGCTTGAGAAGCTCCGTAACTTCTTCTTTGCTTCCCGAGACGGCAGTGACGGCCCGCGGATCGAAATATTTCGGTATGAGATCCAGCAGGAGCTTACTCGTGGCGAGCAACCCCTCGGAGAGTTTGAGGATGCAAGGATTGCCAGCAGCGATGACCTGGACCGCCGGGTCGAAGAGCAGCGTCAACGGTCCATTGAAAGGTCCGATTACCAGCGTGACGCCATAGGGCTCTCGATAGACCTTGGCAGTGTGTCCGCTTTCCCGAAGAGCCTTGGGAACGACTACATCTACGGGCTTCATCCACTCTTTCAACTCAGCTCTTGCGAAAGCTGCGGTGCCTACGGGAGCCATGATCTCGAAGACTTTTTCCTGACTAGCGGTCTTGAAGTCACTGCTCATCGCAGCCTCTAGACCCTCGGCGTTCTCGTTGCACAAATTCTCAAGACGTGTCAGCTGGTCGATACGCCACTCGTACGATTTGGTTGCATCCGAATCGAAGTACGCTTTCTGTTTGTTAAAGATTTCCTGGAACGGATTCATGCAAGTCTCCCTCTGGCACATTCGATTCGTGACGCGTTTTGCCACACACTCTTGAACCTGGTCAGCTCATAGTGAGAACCATTCGAAAGCGTGCCTTGCCATCCATCATTCGCTTGTAGGCTTCCTCGGCTTTTTCCAGCGGGAGCGTTTCGATCATTGGACGGACATCGGTGAGCACGCTGAAATCAAGCGTGTCTTGAGTCTCGATCGCTCTTCCGGTGAGACTGCCAACAACTGACCGTCCACCGAAGATGAGCGGTACACCGCTGACTGGGATGGCATCACCTGAGACTCCGACAACCGCAAGTTTGCCCCGAGTTTTAAGACCGGGAAGCAAGCTACCGATTGCGACCCCGCTTGGCGCGGTCGCAAGGATGACATCGGCGCCTCCGAGCTTTTGCAGTGCTGCGGCCGCGTCTTGCGCCTTGGCATCGATGTAGACGTGCGCTCCGAGTTTCTGCGCCAGATGCTCTTTGTCGGGGCCTCCACCAATCGCCACGGTGCGCAGGCCCATTTTTCGTGCAAACTGCACGCCAAGGTGGCCAAGCCCGCCCACTCCCTGAATGGCAACGGTGTCGCCGGCACGTGCGGCGTTACGAAGCGCGTTGAAGGTTGTTATGCCGGCACATACCAGGGGGGCCGCATCTTCTGACTTGAGTGCATCCGGTATCAGGGCAAGCGCGCGTGCCTCCGCAATCATCGTTTCCGCGTAGCCACCGTCAGTTGTGATGCCGGTCATAATTGCATTTTGGCAATAGGCGGTTTCACCGCGGCGGCAGGCCTCGCAGGTTCCGTCTTCGCCTCCGAAAAATCCAACTCCAACACGCTGGTCGACCTTCCACGCTGTCACGCCAGGACCCACTTCCTCTATTCGTCCGATAACCTCGTGGCCAGGCACGCGCGGATAAGAAAGGTTGGGGAATTGCGCTTCCACAGTTGCCGCATCCGAATGGCATACGCCGCAAGCCTCGACGCGGATTCGCACCTGTCCGGCGCCGGGGACGCCAACCTCTCTTTCGACCAGGGAGAAAACGCGTGGCGAGGTTATTTCCATCGCGCGATACGTATTTCTCATCCGATGCTCCTTTGTGACTGCGACTGACCTTAGTCGCAGTCCGAAGTCAGAGATATCGTTGGACGAGGGCAACACTAATTTCCAAGTGGACTTCAACGCTACGACATAGATGGATCAAAATCGGACGCGGGTCTCGCACACGGGTTAATGTATCGAGGGGGTCATAGATGAGGAGAATCGTAATTACTGGTCCGCAACCTGTGGACATGCTGGACCTTGTCGGTCCGCTCGAGGTGTTTAAATTCGCTCCAGAGTACGAAGTGGTGGTGGCCAGCCCGGAAGGCACAACAGAGTTGCAACTGAATCATGGATTCAAAATCTCGGATGCCGTTCCCTTCACAAAGCTGGCGGCTCAGATCGATACACTAGTGGTCGCGGGCGGCCCAGGAGCGAATGACGAACTGTATGACGACGAATATCTCCACCGCATCACTGAGTTGGCATCTCGATCGCGTCGGGTGGCGGCTATCTGTACCGGAACATTCGTGCTCGCAGCCGCTGGACTGCTTAACGGCAAAAGCGCGGTCACCCATTGGGCCTATTGCGACAAGCTTGCGCGGCTATATCCTTCTGTCGTAGTTGAGCCCGATCGGATTTATTTGCGAGATGGGTCGATTTATACGTCGGCAGGTATTACGGCTGGGATGGACTTGGCGCTGGCACTCGTAGAAGAGGATCACGGTCACCAGGTTGCTCTCGAAATCGCACGGATACTGGTGATGTTTCTCGTTCGTCCGGGCGGACAGTCCCAATACAGCCATATGCTCTCGCGGCAAGCGGCAACATCGCAGCCGCTCCGCGAACTGCAGGTTTGGATGATCGAGAATCTGCGTGAGAATTTAAGCGTTGAAAGACT
>JBAWBE010000071.1:0-9636 GCA_049589635.1 Terriglobales bacterium | reverse complement strand
CGATGTCTGCGCCCGCGGCTAGGGCCTCGCGATAGCAAGTCTGCTGGTTGCGGCCGTAGCCATAGTTGTTGTCGTGAACGAAAGTACGCACCCCAAGACGCTTCGAGAGCTCCGCGGTTTGATCCGTGCTTGAGTCATCGACGAGTATCTTAATATCGACGATGTCGGTCAGCTCGGCCACGGTCTTTTCCAGGGTCTTTTCGGCGTTGTACGCCGGCATCACAACTGCAATGTGTTTTCCGTTGATCATTGTTCCTCCACAGCTGCTTGCTTCGCGTTCCTTCTTATCTTGGTTTCACACCGAGATAGGGCGAAGGACTAAGCTATAAATATCTTCAGATGGTGTGCCTGTGGCAGCCGGAACTTGCTTCAGATTTGGTATTGCCAGAGACCACCTCTACTTTCATCTGCGACTTCATCTCTTCTTGCCAGTTCCGCCGCGCGATTTCAGTGGGTCCAGGAGGTTCAGCAGAAGTTACTTCAAGAGGACGTGAAGCCTGCACCCGATCAGTCGCATGTCCGTACACGGTAATGGTGGAGAGCAGGAAGGTAACAAATAGCATATTAACTTCGAAGGATGCCTCAGCAACGTTGTAAAAAAGCAGAACAGTCCAAAGTCCGAAGCTCAGGGAACCAAGGCCTGTCAGCGATTTCAGCTTCTTACAGATCTTGCGATAGGTTGCGATCAGAAACGCGCAGAGGAGGAATAAGCCGATCAGTCCAAGATCGAGGTAAATTTGGAGATAGCCGTCATGCACCTCCAGCACTGTGTCGCCATCAAGCTTCGCCCATACCCGCTGGACGCGCTGCGGGGAGATCCAGAAGCTCTGATAGCCAGTGCCGAAGAGCGGATTGATTGGAACGCTTAGAGCGGCCCCCCAGATCCGAGTTCGGTCGGACATGTCGCCAGACCGGCCAACGGCCTGCGATAACTGTGCACCCATTCCGAAACCGAACGTCAGGACAAGATAAAGAAGAAAGCTAACTGGAGCCAGCGCTTTGACCAAACCAGTGTGCCGGCGGCCAAAGTTACACTGCGCTGCGGCAATCATCATGCATCCGACGGCCAGGCAGATGGTCGAGGTTTTGCTGTCGGAGAGATTCAGTAACCAGAGGGTCATACCGATAAATGCGATATCGACCAGGATGACCCGCTTGATACGCCAATTACGTCGCTCATGCCAGTTCGTGACGGTATCCCAAAAGAAGAATATCCCGCTCACCAGGCATAAGGCGCCCAACATGTTCTTGCTCGTCGATACGCCGGTGAACTCCTGACTACCCCAAGGCGAAAACGTTTTGCCAAGGTTAGGGTAATACTTGACGAGTAAGATAGACAGCGGGATCAGCAGATAGCATACGCGGCGAAGTACCGTGCGTATCGCTTCCAGCGGGCGAGGATCGGATAAGACAACCAGCACCGCCATGTATATCCCGACATCGCGAAACCACTTCTTGAAAGTTGCGAGAGGGAAATCCGACCAGATAACGCTCATCAGAGCGAATACCAAGAACAAAGTTAGAGCTGACTTTTGGGCAGCGAACTTGTGCCACTGAAAGGAACGCGAAACGAGAATAGCGAATGCCGCCACTGTAAAGAGCAGGAAGATCGTGCGGTCCAATGGGCTTCCATCCTCTAACGCTTGCGCACCGCTGCCATAGGAAAGGCCAAGCCACATTGTCGGCGACCGCGACCCCAGAAAAAAGAACCAAGTCAGGGGGACCCAGAGGGCTGCCGAGGTCTTGGGTGTCCGGGCCGGATCGAACCAGAAGAGGCCCACGAGCAGAACAAACCAGAGCAATAGCGCCAAAGAGGGAGACATTAGGTTTTTAAGATTTCGGGGAGAGTTAGGCTAAGCAGGGTCCAGGCAGCGCGAGTCGGTACCGGGCTCGTTAAGGCTTCATCGCAGGCACAGCTGTTTCAAAGGCAACCGGCTGCCTTTGAAAAGCCAAATCAGCATGCGACGGGCTGGCTGCGGGTTGATCAGGAACCTGATCCCGAAGCTGATCAAAGATCATGTCCATGATCCGGGCGGTGAGCAGGATCTCGCGGTAGGGAATGGGCGGCGGTGCGTCTTCGCGAATGGAGCGATAGAAGGATTCGATGAGGACTTTCATACCGGCCTCCATGTGAAAGTCCCGGGCCAGAAACAGTTTCGCGTTTCGCACCAGGTTGCTGAGATGCTGCCTGGCGAACAACACGGGAGGAATAAAGAAGTCGGCGAAGCTCTTGAACTTCGTCCCGCGCAGGCGGAGCAAGATCTCGTGATCCTGATCGAGAATCAGGCCGTTCTTGGGACCGTAGATGCGAAAGTCGTGGAGCGAGGGACGCATCTGCGACGAGAACGTGAAATAGGCGGTGGTCTGCTGAGAATCCGAGATGATGACTCGCAGCTCATCCACGATCTCAGTCTCTCCAATTCCTCTAAGAAGTGGGCTGGTAAACCCGTGCGCTATTACCTGAACGTCATCGCCAGGTAGAAACTCCGCGATTCTCGCGATGCCGTGGCTGATGATATTGTGAAGTAATTTTCCGGGAAGCCGGCGGACCCAATGCTGCCTATCCCCGAGCAACGCTCGCGCATAAGCCGCGTTTCCCAAGTCATAACAATAGTTACTCTCCATGTGCACGGGCTGGCCGCCCAAATACCCGTCTGTAACCAGTGCCCTGAGCCGCCGGGCAGCGTGGCTGAATTGGAGGTTGTGGCCTGCGGTAAGCTTGAGCCCTTTTTTCCCGGCTAGGTCCACAAGTTGCTGAGCTTGCCGTGCGTCAACGGTAAATGGCTTCTCGACATACACGTGGCAGGCGTGCTCAAGGCAAACCCGAGCAATATCAAAGTGACTCTCCGGCGGCGTCGTAATATGGATGACGTCGGGCCGGGCCTCGGTCAAAAGGTCGATCAAATCGCTGAAGTACCGTTTGACCGGGAATCGATCGCAGAGCTGCTGAGCCATCAGCGGTTCGCGGTCACACACTCCCACGATCTCGCAATCGCCGATCCGCAATATCTGCGTGGCATGCGCGTCAGCGATCTTCCCGCATCCAACGATGCCGACCTTAAGCACGCTGCCCGCCTTCCGCGCAGCTGTTGAAATAAATGCGCAACGCTTCGCTGGTCGACACTTTGTGTTTCCACCCCAGCCGCTGTTTCAGCTTGGTGTTGCTATAGGTCGTCGGCCTCCACTCGGCATACCAGCGCCGGCGATTGAAGGCTGGCGGCAACTGTCCCTCCGAATACTCCGCGTATTTCTCCCACAGATAACAGAGGGCATAGCTGAACATGTGGGGCACGTATGCCGACTTGAAAGCGCGCACGTTCTGTTTGTACATTTTCAAGAAGCTGCGACTCGATGGCGTGTCGTCGTCCATTACGTTGAATATCTCGCCCTCGACGCCGCTGATCAAGCCAGCCAGCACAATGGCTTCCGCACAGTTATCGACGTAGGTAAACGGTATGGAGTTGAAGCCGCCGAAGTGCAGGAAAGGCCCAAAAGCCCGGATGCCCACGCGCGCCGTAATCTCAGCGTGACCTGGACCATAAACGCTGCCCGGCCTTACTGTGACGTAAGGGATGGCAAATTTTTTCGAGAGCTCGCTAACAATCTGTTCCTGTTTGACCTTCGCGTAGCAGTACGCGCTTCCAGAATGCTCCGGGTGCGGCTCGACCGGACAGGACTCGTCGAGTCGTCTTGATCTCTGGCGATTGGAATAAACCGCGAGTGAGCTGACGACCACAAATCGTTTCAAGCACGCATGCTGTGTGGTCGCCTCAAGCAGGTTGCGCGTGGTAACAACTGAGTTCATAAACGCGTCAGGAAAAGACTTCTCTCCGGTTCCCGCCGCGAGGTGATAAATGACCGATGCTCCCTTGCTTGCGGCTTCGCAATCCGCGCGCGAGAGGAGATTGCCTCGAAGCACCTCGATGCGCGTCCCTGACGGTTGGTTTTTGACGCCAGCCTCGAGCTTGGACAGGTCGCTCGATGGTCGGGCGAAACAAACCACATTGTGAAACCCGCGATCCACGAGGCTCTCCACCACGCGAGAGCCAATAAAACCCGTAGCGCCGGTGACCAGGATCCGATCGTCGGGGCCGATGATGAAGGAATCGGATGGCTCAGATCCCGGCAGCCGACCGTGAACCGATCCATTTTGACGACTTGTCACACTTTGTTTATTGTTCATGTGTTCGCTTACAACCGAGCCCCAACCTGCTCCGCGGAGCTGCTACGCCGGCACTGCTACCGGCGCTTCGTGTGCCCGTAGCCATTCCTCAAACACCACCAGGCTGAACAGCATTTTGTGGTTGTCCTCCTGGCCGGAGGAGTGCTTCTCGAAAAGCTCGCGCACCGCGCTCGGACGAAGATATTGATAGATCTTGGACTTTTCGTCGAGGAGCGTTTCGCTCATTCTGCCGTCGATTGCGCCACGAAACCAGTCGTCCACCACATTCATGGCGAAACCGCGTTTGGGGCGCTTTAAGATCGACTGAGGAAGATAGTCACGGCACACCCGCCGGTGCAACCACTTTCGCGAGCCATTTCTGACCTTGAGGTTGGCAGGCAAGCGCTCCGCATATTCCACAATCTCTTTATCGAGGAACGGAACACGCAGTTCGAGGCCGTGGGCCATGGAAAGCTTGTCCGCATACATCAGCAGTTCATCCGGGAGCGTAGACCGCACCTCCAGAAACTGGAGCCCGCCAAGCTCGTCCGTCTCCGCCATCAGGTCCGCCATGCCATTCCAACAATCGAGTATCGTGTCACCCGAGTTCGGCTTCAACAACCCATCCTGAAACAATCCGTCAACTTGGTCACCCGGCAAGAGCGAGAGAACGTGCTGATACCTCGCCATCCGTTCCGGAATCGCGAGGGAGTAAGCTCCTCGCTTCAGAGTCTCATTTCTCGGCAGCGCGGCGATAGCCGAGGAGATAGGTCCACGCATCCAACTCGGCAATCCTCCCCAATAGGCGCCATAGCGTACTCCGAGATGACGGCGATAGCCGCCAAACAGTTCGTCCGGCCCCTGCCCGACTAAAGCCACTTTGACGTCCTGCCGCGCTCGCTCACACACGAAGTACATGGGAACAATCGACGAGGTAGCGATCGGCTCTTCCAGGCAGGCCACAATATTCGGGAGCGCCTCCTCGAAAATCGATCTCGTAATCGATACGCTGGTGTGCTTTGACTTTAGAATGCGAGCGGTTTCTTCCGCGTCCGCCAATTCATCATCGGCGAACGTCGAACCGTAGCCGACGGTGTAGGTTGGCCAGGAATCCCCGGCGAGATTCATCAAGGCCAGCAGCAAGCCAGAGTCAATACCTCCGCTCAAAAGCAAGCCAACCGGCACATCACTGATGAGTTGGCGCTTCACCGCCGCCTTGTAGATACCCAGCAATTCTTCCCTAGCCTCGCCCGATGACTTAGGCGGCGCAAACGGCATAGGTTTGAACTGGTACCACCTGCTTACCTGATAGCTGCCGTCTTCGACGGTCAGCTTGGTCCCGGGGGCCAGCTTATGCACACCCTTAAGGATTGTGTAAGGCGAGGGAGTGTAGCGAAAACGTAGAAAGAGATTGAGCGCGGTTGGGTCGATCTCCGCGGTTCCCGGCATGGTGGCGCGGACGGCTCGCATTTCCGAGCCGAAGTACAGACTATGTCCCTCGATCCTGTAATAGAGCAGTTTGATTCCGAACGGGTCTCGGGCGAGAACCAATCGCCTCTGTTGAGCATCCCAAATGGCCAGACCGAACATACCGTTGAGCCGGTTAAGCACGTCATCACCCCACTGCTTATACCCGTGGATGATGACTTCAGTGTCCGAATTCGTGCGGAAGACGTGACCATAGCCTTCGAGTTCACGCCTCAGCTCCAGGAAGTTGTAGATTTCACCATTGAAAACCACCCACATGGACTGCTGCGCATCCGACATGGGCTGGTGTCCGCCCGCAAGATCAATGATCGAAAGCCTGCGAAAGCCAAACCCCAGAGGTCCAGCGATGTAGTACCCTTCATCGTCCGGGCCCCGATGGCGGATGCTCCTCGTCATTAGCTCAACGTTCGAGCGCTTGACCGGCAACGCGCTTCCGAAGTTATATTGGCCGCAAATTCCGCACATAATCTAATTTTGGTTTGGTTGTTTCGCTACGCTGGCTTGATTCCTGCTAGTCGGGCAGCAACTCAAAGCTGTCGATTGGTTTGAATGTCAGAATATGTTTCAGAATCACTCTCAGCTTGAGCATCTGTTCTTTCCGGTGGAAAACCATCAGCTCACGCGACACCGGTCGTTTTACTCTGCGAATCATCGCAGACCCATAGCCCAACCCCAGCGCCATTCCCCCCACGAAGAAGGGTCGTTTCGTCATCCGATGCGCGACCCGACATGCTTCCCACAGCGGGTGTCCACCGAGATAGTAATCCTTACTTCCATAAGAGAACGAAGAAGAAAGCAGGCTGCGCTCCGCGGTTCCAAGATGGCGATGGTGAAAGAAACTCATCTCTCTGAACGATTTCGTCTTCCATCCCAACATTCGCGCGGTCGTAACGGCAATCCAATCGACTCCCCCGGCCGGGTTGGCTATAAAGCCACCCACATCCTCAAAACATTTTTTGCGGAAAAACTGGCAACCACCGGCCACATGGCGTTGGCCCTCAAAGCTGTTCCGGTCGGAGCTGTACCCTTCTTCCTCAAATACAGTTCCCGCGACGCCGAGACTCGGGTCTTCCTTGAACTTGCTTAATACGAATTCGCAATAATCCGGCACAAACGAAACGTCCGCATCGACGTTGACGACGACCTCGTAGTTCAGATCTTTGACTCTTTCGTAGCCCAGATTGAAGGCGCCCACCTTAGCGGCAAAACTGCGCTCGCGGAACGCGGATGCTTGGACTATTTCTATCCAGGGATGCTCTGCCGCATATCGCCTTATGATCTCGGCCGTGTTGTCGGTCGAGGCGTCATCCACAATGACCCATTTAAGAGGCAGAGAAGTCTGGCAAATAACTGACGCAATGGTCTTCTCAATGAGCGCGCCTTCATTGCGCGCCGGAGTGACCATGACGAAAGGTATGCCACAACTGACTTTATCCATATCGGTGTTCAAATGCTAGAAACTCGTCGCGAGACGTTTTGTAGCAGCTACTCTGAAAGTTGGCTTGCTGTGGAGGTGTCCGCCGGCTTGGCATTGAGTGACAAACACAGGGCCCGGAAAAGTTGCGACTGCGCCCAGCGATGCATGGGCACGTTATCCCATCCGAGCAATAACTGCCGTGTTCGGAATGAGCCGTCGGTCTTCTGCCAGATGGTTAGGACCTGATTCACCACACCATCCACCAGCCGGTCGAGCTTTTCGAATCGACCGCGCAGTAACATGCCGAGATTAATGCACTCGGCATAGTCATACAGCTCGCGGCGATAGACAATGAGCCGCGGAGGCTGCGAAAAAGGCTTCGGCACGCCGCGTCCATCGAACAGGTTGTCGACGTAATACTTGACCCCGCGTTCAATTGCCCTCGTGCATTCCACGTCGCCAGTCAGCGCTTCGATCTTGGCAAGAGCTTTCATTACAAAACAGGTATGAAAGTGATCGACGAAGTCTCTCTTCCCATCGTTGGCGTAATACCACGACCCGTTCGAATTCTGGCACTCCAGTACAAAGTTAAGATTCCTGTCGGCCGTTTCCTGATACTTATCCTCTGAGAAATCCATCGCCGCCTGCGTCAGCAGAAACGCTCGGTAAGCATTCGCATTAACCACACCCACCGAATGCTCGGGGACCGGCGAGTAAGAACACGAAGCAGCCCGCTTTGAAGTCGGGAAATCCTGGTAATCGAGCAAGCCGTGCTCCGCGATGGACTGCATGATTTGGCGCCAGCGGTCATTGTTGTCGATTCGATAAACTTCTCTGAATGCCTCATACACATAAGGGACTGTGGTGATGAGCGGCGTTCCTTCTGGGATCGTGCCTCGGATCGTCTCCCAGTTGAATGGATAGCCCCAGCAATAGCGGTCGTACCCTGGACAGCGCGTTTCTTCGAGTACTTGTAGAAAATGAAGCGCCCGCTGGTAGTGCTGTTCGTCATTCGAGTGCTTTGCCAAGAACGCGAAGCCCATCGCGTAGTGTGCGTCTGCAATCGGAAACCTTTGCGGCTTCCAGAAAAGCTTTCGTGCTGACGGCACAAACGCCTCGCAGAAAATGATTGGAGCAACGGCCACCGTTCCGAGGAGCGGCTTGCGGTAGTAGAGCGCCTTCGCGTTTCGGCACAAATCGCTCGCATAGAGCGTCTGAAAGTCGTAGGACGCCTCTCCATACTGGTCGAGCCAGGAGACAAATCGACGCACGCCCGGCAGCACCTCGCGGAACGGCGGGGTTTCGGTATTGGCCTCGGTACGTCTGTCGATCGCGACCGGTGCGGGCGATGTCATGTCAAATCCTCTGGTTGGCGGGTCAAAAAACGTTCAATCTCTTGCGATTTACCGTGGTGGTTCGAGTGATGACTGCTACAGCAGGTGAAAGCTCAAAATGGCTGGCAGCAAGGCCGTCACGCGTCCACGAAAGTTCGATGCAACAGCTCGAGCGTGATCAGCTTGTGAATCGGCATCGTGTAGTTGAGCCCATGCTTGAGATGATCGTCCACGATCCTCTCGACCGTCTTTTTCTTGAGATACGGCCTCGCCAAGGTACGCGGGTCGAGTAGTATCTGCCGCACATAATCGGCGAGCTGATCGCGATACCAGACACGAAAGTGGAGCAACTTATGGCGTCCCAAGAAGACTCGTTCGAGGCGCAGTGCGGACAACAAATGGTCGGCACGAGCCACGGATTGCGGCATGCCGTAGTCATACGCGTATTCTGCTTTGAAGGTGAACTCCTGATATGCGCGCCCCAGAATCGAAGCCAGCCGGTTGCCTTCGCCACCAACTCCTCGATCGGACCGCACCCGGCCCAGTGCCGGATTGCCGTCTTTGATGAGCCGCAATCGTATGTCTCCGCTGCTGGCATAATCTTTGGGCGCGCGGTACACGGTTCGTACAAAATCATTGTCCAGAAACGGCGAGCGAACCGTCAGCTGGCTTTGCTCCAATGCGAGGATGCCATGGTGATACCACGGAGACTGCGTAAAGGCCGCAAACGTTACCGGGTGTTGTTTCTGCCGAAATTCCGTATAAGTGCTGGCCGCCTGCTGCACATTCGCGAGAAGTTCCGGCTCAAATAGCTCCTGTGTCGGCTCGTCCGGTTTGAACATCACAGCGTGCCGCAGAATTTCGCTGCCATATGTTCCGACAATCTTTGCCGGCGCGACCTGCCGCACTCTTTGGCTGAGGTACAGGTCGGCGCGGCTTATATCGAGGGTTCCCTCGGTAATCGCGACGGTCCGTTCGGCGAGGCTTGGAAAACTCGCGAGAAAATCCTTGCCGACTTCAATCACCTGGTGGGGCTGCTGCGACAACCCGGCGATTTTGCGGCCGACGATCACATCCCGAGACTCTCGAAACGGACCACCAAAGGTGTAGCTGGGCAGCGATCCCGGCGCTGGCGGATGCGAAGCGAGAATCACCCGCGTGTCCAGCCCTCCGGTCATTGCAATCCCAATCCGCTCGCTGCCGGCAAAATACTTCGGAAGAGCGGAGATCACAGC
>JBAWBE010000070.1:0-1929 GCA_049589635.1 Terriglobales bacterium | reverse complement strand
CGCCTGCGCCGTATGCAAGACTGGAATTTAGCCGACGAATCAATCGATAGCCCGGACAAACCGAAAAAGTGCGCTGTCGTTAGAAAAACAACTCAACTCCTGATTAACGCATTATAAAAGGGCGCCCGCTTGAAGTAGATTTTGATCGTTGGCATCAACATCTACAACAAGGAGCACCCTCATGAATGACGCCAAGTATATTGGGATGGATGTGCATCAGGCAACGATCTCCGCGGCGGTTCGGGATTCGAGCGGAAATCTAGTGATGGAAGCCACGCTGGAAACGAAAGCCGAAACCATCCTCGAGTTTGTTCATGGTCTGCGCGGCAGTTTGCGCGTGAGCTTCGAAGAAGGAACTTGTGCCGCTTGGTTGCACGATCTTTTGCAACCCCACGTTACCGCAGTGTTGGTTTGTGATCCGCGTAAGAATGCCCTGTTGAGGGTTGGGAACAAGAACGATCGCGAAGATGCACGCAAACTGGCCGAACTGTTGTTTCTCAACAAGCTCCATTCGGTCTATCACGGCGAAGCAGGAATCCGCACTCTGAAGGAACGAGCACGCAGCTACCTGACGATCACCCGCGATCTGACGCGCGTGATGAATCGCCTGAAGGCGATCTATCGAGGTTGGGGGATTGCTTGTGCCGGCCAGCAAGTGTATGCACCGCGCTACCGTGCCGCATGGCTGGCGAAGATCACGGAAGCCGGCGTGCGCCGACGCGCCGAGATCTACTATCAACAGTTCGATGCCTTAGCGGCTTTGCGTCAGGAAGCGCGCCGAGAACTTCTAGCGGAAGCCCGGAGACATCCGGCCCAGAGATTACTGCGGCAGATTCCTGCGATCGGCCCCATCCGTGCCGCTCTGCTGATTGCTCTGATGCAGACGCCCCATCGCTTCCGTAGCAAGCGACAATTATGGGCCTACTGCGGACTGGCTCTGAGAACCTACGATAGTGGGGAATATCGCTTCGTTGGCGGTCAACTGAAACGCACCAAGAAAGCTGTGACCATCCGCGGACTGAACAAAAATCATAATCATGATCTGAAAAATATCTTTAAGGGAGCTGCCACGCGAGCGGCTGCCACAGTCGGACCTTTGCAGAATTTCTACGAGGCTCGCCTTGCCAGCGGTATGAAACCACCGATGGCACGCCTGACCTTGGCGCGCAAGATCGCAGCCATCACTTTGCTCGTTTGGAAGAAAGGAGTTCGTTTCGACGCTGAACAGTTAAAGCAACAAGCAGCTTGAGCGACTGGTAAGGACTCTTTTCCTCGCTGGATGTATGTCTGGCGGCGATCGGTCGGTTCTTCTGGCGCTCTGGTTCGAGGGAGAGTATCCATAAGGGCGTTAGGTGGAGACTGTGCTTCGAGCACCACCCATCTCTTGATTAACTATATGCCCCCTCGGATAACCAGAAAAAGCTATAGGCCTCGAGCCTCAGATAGAACCATGGTTGGCACTTTGCAACCGCACTGCTTGTCGCATCAGAAACCGAAGGCGTCGTCACGACAGCAACATGAATCGGCGAAAAAAGAGAACCCCAAGAGCCTCCCAACATTACATGGGCTGGAGAGCCTGGCAAAAATCTTTGCTCCTTCCAGTCGCCGGGGAGATTTTTCCCTTGACTCTTCCCTTTATAGAACTCCTTTAGAACAGTACACTTTTGAAGCCCATCGAATTCAATCGAAAAAGTAAGCGAATTTGTAAGCAAATCGTAGACCACTTCAGCGCACTCCTGAACTGTCCTGACGACCAGCACGCCATTTGCGACTCCGGATTCGAGGTGTACCTGAAGAGACAGGGGGTGTACGTTCCTGAGAACCGTGGCTCGTTTGTCGAAGTTATATTTTTCAGCGATGGCCTAAATTTTGCAGACACGGTCAAAAGCTAGCCATCCCTCTTTGAACTCGATCTGTGTTGCCTTCCAC
>JBAWBE010000069.1:0-5441 GCA_049589635.1 Terriglobales bacterium | reverse complement strand
GATCTTTCAAAGCACGCCGCGTCCTATCGCGAAATCTCTCTCCTGTTGCGCCGTCCACCGGGCCGCGAAGCGTATCCCGGAGATGTCTTCTATCTTCACTCGCGCTTGTTGGAACGCGCCGCGAAGTTGAGCGACAAAAACGGAGGCGGCTCTCTGACAGCATTGCCTGTAATCGAAACGCAAGCGGGCGACGTATCTGCCTACATTCCAACCAACGTAATTTCAATCACCGACGGCCAGATCTATCTGGAAACCGACCTCTTCAACCAGGGCGTGCGCCCCGCCGTGAACGTCGGTCTTTCGGTGAGCCGCGTCGGCGGCAGCGCGCAGATTAAAGCCATGCGCCAGGTAGCCGGCACGTTGAAACTCGAGCTTGCGCAATATCGTGAGCTAGCCGCGTTCGCGCAATTCGGAAGTGATCTCGACAAAGCGACGCAACAGCAGTTAAACCGCGGTCAACGCCTGGTCGAACTTCTGAAGCAAGGCCAGTTCTCGCCGCTCCCATTTTCAAAACAGATTCTAATCATCTTTGCCGGTACCAGCGGAGTGCTCGACGATATGCCGGTCGATCAGGTGCGGGACTTCGAAAAAGCGCTCTACAAATACGTGGACACGACAAACCCGGGTCTGCTCAACACGATCATGGAAAAGAAAGTCCTCGACGACAATCTCAAGGCCGACATGTCACGAGTGATCAAAGAAGCGAAGCAGCAGTTCGTAGATTCAAAGCGAGCAGTAGCGAAGTAGGACGTAAGTTTTCAGTTCCCGGTTCTCAGTTCTCAGTGAGTGCCGACCGAATGGATTTTACTGAGAACTGACCACTGATAACTGAGAACTTTTTTCATGCCCAACATTCTCGACATCCGGCGTCGTATCCGCAGCGTAGTCAACACGCGGCAGATCACCAAGGCGATGAAGACCGTCTCGGCGGCGAAGCTGCGCCGCGCACAGGAAGCCGCGCTCGCCGCGCGCCCGTATTCGCAGATGCTCACGAACGTCTTGAAGTCGCTCATCAAGCGGGCGGATATCAACGATCCAGTGACCGGTGACCCGCTTCATCCTCTACTAGCGGAACGGCCAGAGAAGACCATCCTGCTGATCGTTGTAACCGGCGACAAGGGACTGGCCGGAGCGTTCAATACAAACATTCTGAAGATTGTCAGCAAGTTTATCGCCTCAAAGCCGGAACAGAACATCGACGTCGAATGCATCGGCCGCAAGGGCCGAGATTTCATGCGCCGCCGTTTTCCATCGGCGCCCACAAAGAGAAACGTAGAAGATATTGAGGCAGGCGAGGCGCCCATACAAAGCGAGGCTCCGCGCGCCGGCCGCGTTCAGATCACCGGCGAGTATGTGGGCGTGCTCGGGAAGCTCGATTACAACTTTGTTGCGAGTCTCGGCCAGGACGTAGTTCAGCGCTTCGCGGACGAACTGATCGACGGCGTCTACATTCTCTACAACGAATTCAAGTCGGTGATCGCGCAGCGCCTGGTGGTCGAGCACCTGCTCCCGATCAAGGAAATCGGCGAGGTTGATATCCGGCTGGTCGAGGAAGCGACGGAGGAAGAGCTGAAACGTCGGCTGGAAGCTGCGAAAGGCGCCGGTGTTGGTCTTCGTCCGGCCGACACGCACGCAGTCGACGAAGCCGCCGCCAAATTCGCGACCGCCGATGTCGACTACATTTACGAACAGCCGCCGGCGCAGTTGTTCCGCGAGCTTCTGCCGAAGTACATCAGCATCCAGATTTTTCACGCGCTGATGGAGTCCGTAGCCGCCGAACACGCCGCTCGAATGACGGCCATGGATTCAGCAACCAATAACGCATCCGACATGATCGACTCCCTGACGCTGATTATGAACCGCGCGCGCCAGGCGAAGATCACGAAGGAAATTATCGAGATTGTGAGCGGCGCGGCGGCACAAGGATAAAGAAGAAACGCTAATCGCTGTTCGTCGTTCGCTGTTCGCAACTGCTTTTGGAATGCGGGGCGCGAATGGCGAACAGCGAACAGCCAAAGCTGAGGTTCTATGCCAGAAAATATCGGACATGTAATCCAGGTCGCCGGCCCGGCCGTCGATGTGCAGTTCGTCGAGGCAACAATGCCTCCCATCTACGAGGCTCTTCGCGTTGTTAGCGATGGCTTCACTGTTCCCACGCCTATCAATGTCATCCTCGAAGTGCAACAGCACCTCGGCGAAGGCCGCGTGCGCTGCGTCGCCATGCAGCCCACGGACGGCATGGTGCGCGGGATGAACGCCATCGATCTCGGCGGCCCCATCTCGGTTCCCGTCGGACGAGGCACGCTGGGTCGCGTGATGAACGTAATCGGCGAGCCCGTCGACAATCTTGGCCCCGTCGCTTGTGATAAGCGGATGCCGATTCATCGCCTCGCTCCCGCATTCGACGAGCAGTCGACCATCGCCGAAATGTTCGAGACCGGCGTGAAGGTCGTCGACCTCATTCAGCCATTCTTAAAAGGCGGCAAAATCGGTTTGTTCGGTGGCGCCGGCGTCGGCAAGACTGTCGTCATCATGGAGCTAATCAACAACGTCGCCAAGCAGCATGGCGGCTTCTCCGTGTTCGCCGGAGTCGGCGAACGTACCCGCGAAGGCAACGACTTGTGGCTCGAGATGTCCGAGTCAGGCGTAATCAAGCCCGGCAAGCCGGCAGAATCGAAAGCCGCGCTGATCTATGGCCAGATGACCGAACCTCCCGGAGCCCGCCTGCGCGTGGCACTGACGGCGCTGACGGTCGCGGAGTTCTTTCGCGACGAAGAAGGCAGCGACACGCTCCTCTTCATCGACAACATTTTCCGTTTCACACAAGCCGGATCGGAAGTTTCCGCGCTACTTGGCCGCATGCCCAGCGCCGTAGGATATCAACCGAACTTAGCCACCGAAATGGGCGAGTTACAGGAGCGAATTACGTCGACTAAGAAAGGTTCTGTAACTTCGGTGCAGGCCATCTATGTTCCCGCCGACGATTTGACCGATCCCGCGCCTGCAACCACCTTCGCTCACTTGGATGCGACCACCGTGCTTTCGCGTGCGCTCACCGAGATCGGAATCTACCCCGCCGTCGATCCGCTGGCCTCAACTTCGCGCATTCTCGATCCGCGGATTGTCGGCCAGGATCACTACGATGTAGCGCAGATGGTGAAGAAGACGCTTCAAACATATAAAGATTTGCAGGACATCATCGCCATTCTCGGTATCGACGAATTGAGCGAAGACCAGAAGCTAACCGTCTCGCGCGCTCGCAAGATCCAGAAGTTCTTATCACAGCCGTTCTTCGTGGCCGAGCAATTTACCGGCACGCCCGGGCGTTACGTCAAGATCGCCGACACCGTAAAAGGCTTCCGCGGCATCGTCGAAGGCAAATACGACGACATCCCCGAGCAGGCTTTCTACATGAAGGGAACGATCGAAGAGGTGCAGGAAACGGCCGAGAAGATGAAGGCGGTAGCAGCATAGCGCATAGCCGGAAATTCCTTAGACCCGGAGAACGCGATTGATCGCGAGAACAAACTGGAGGAAGAAGGCTTTAGCGTTGGCCATAGTATCGGCCATAGTAATGGCAGTTTTATCGTGTCTCGTGCTTGCGCAAGCCAAACACGCCAAGGACGCGTCGAATCCCGATGAGCCGATCATCCATGACTACATTTTGACCATGGACAAAGTGCACCAATACGCAGACGTTTCGAAAAAGATTGAGGTGGCCGCAAAATCCGATCCCGCGCTCGCAGCCGAAATGAAAAAAGTGGAAGATATGAATGGTTACAACGTCGAGAAAGCGGAGGCGATAGAAAAGTATCCAAAGATCGCCGCGTTTCTGAAGAGCAACGGCATGACGGCGCGCGACTTCGTTTTCACTCCCATGACCGCCTTCACGGCCGCGCTGGCCATCGCCGCGGAAGACGCGAAAAAACAGCCGCCGGCCTTCATCAACGCGGCCAACATCAAGTTCGTGCGCGATCACAAGGACGAGCTCGAAAAGCTCAACCTCTTTGCAAACGACGAAGATTAGACGCAGTAGCGAAAAATATGGCTGAGACGTTCAAACTCGAAATCGTCACTCCTGCCAAGCAGGTGGTGAAAGATGTCGCCGCTGAAGAAGCCCAGATTCCGGGGCAGAACGGATACCTTGGAGTCCTTCCAGGCCACGCCCCGCTCATCACGGAACTGAAATCGGGCGCGCTCACTTATCGCGCCGGCGGCTCAACGCACACACTAGCTGTGGCTTGGGGATTTGCGGAAGTCCTGCCCGACAAGGTCACTATCCTCGCCGAAACCGCCGAGCGCCCGCAGGAGATCGACGTAGCGCGCGCCGAGAAAGCGAAGGCGCGGGCCGAAGAATTGCTGAAGAGCAACAATCCCGACGTCGACTACGACCGCGCCGAAGATGCCTTGGAGCGCGCCGAAACGCGCATCAAGGTGGCGTCCGAAAAATAGGCAGTTATGGCAATCGAACTCGTAGGCGTAATCGGCGCAGGCACAATGGGCAACGGCATTGCCCACGTTTTTGCGCGAAGCGGATTTAATGTTGTTCTATGCGATGTTGAACAGCGCTTTCTGGACCGTGGCCTCGCTACTATCTCTAAGAACCTCGATCGCGAAGTTGCCAAAAGCAAGATCACCCCGGACGACAAGACCGCCACGCTAAGCCGCGTCAGTTCCGTACTCGATCGCGCAAAACTAGCCGACTGTGATCTGGTCGTCGAAGCGGCCACGGAAAAATTTGAAATCAAATCCGAAATCTTCCGCGATCTCGACCGCATCGCGAAGCCCGAGGTGATTCTCGCCTCGAACACCTCGTCGATCTCGATCACGAAAATTGCCGCCCTCACCAAGCGGCCCGACAAAGTGATCGGCATGCATTTCTTCAATCCCGTGCCAGTGATGAAGCTGGTAGAAGTCATCCGCGGCCTGGCGACCTCACAGGCAACTTACGAGACCGTCCGCGACTTAGCCCTCAAGCTAGAAAAAGCGCCAGTCGAAGTCAACGACGCGCCCGGTTTTGTATCCAACCGCGTGCTCATGCCTCTGCTCAACGAAGCGATGTTCGCGGTCATGGAAGGCGTCGCCACGCCGCAGGCCGTCGATGAGGTCTTCAAACTCGGCATGGCGCATCCCATGGGCCCGCTCACGCTCGCCGATTTTATCGGCCTCGATGTCTGCCTCGACATTATGCGTGTTCTGCACGATGGCCTGGGCGATCCAAAATATCGCCCCTGCCCGCTGCTCATCAAAATGGTCGATGCCGGCTGGCTCGGCCGCAAGAGCGGGCGCGGCTTTTATACCTACGCGTGATTCGCAGCAGCCAACAGCTTCACTACAATCGAACTATGGCCGAACTATGACGACCGTCCCGGTAGAAGTTCCTCCCGAACGAAAGCACCCCGGCGACACCTTCCACTACCTCTTCGCAATCCTCTTTGGAG
>JBAWBE010000068.1:0-2876 GCA_049589635.1 Terriglobales bacterium | reverse complement strand
TCTTTGTACAGAGCCCGGCGGAAATCGTCGGTCGCAAATTCGAGGCCCGGTTCAATGAGGTTAGCGTTCTGCTCAACCGTGAGCGCGGGATTTTTGTCTTTGTTATCGATGATCCAGCTCTCACGCTCGGTGACGACCTTGCCGCGGAAATCGTCGGTCGCGACTTCGTATCCCCACTTGCGGAATGCGCCTTCGGTGAATTTTTGAATGTTGCCCTTGTGAACGAGAGTGACAGATTTGAGGTTGTTTTCGAGCGCGTGCTGGATGGCCATCCGAACCAGGCGCTTGGTGCCGGTGATCGAAATCGGTTTGATGCCTACGCCGGAGTCGAGGCGGATTTGCTTCTTGCCGCCTTTGAGCATGTCTTTGTTCAGGAACTCGATGAGGCGCGCGCAATCGGCGGTGCCTTCCTCCCACTCAACTCCGGCATAAACGTCTTCCGTGTTTTCGCGGAAGATTACGAGGTTCATGCGCTCGGGATGCTTAACGGGCGAGGGAACGCCGCTGTAATATTTCACTGGACGCACGCAGGAATAGAGATCAAGGATCTGGCGCAGCGCTACATTGAGCGAGCGGATGCCGCCACCGACGGGCGTTGTGAGCGGTCCTTTAATGGCGACGCGGAATTCGCGGATGGCGCTGATGGTGTCGTCCGGCAGCCAGTTTTGGAATTTGGCTTTCGCTTTTTCGCCGGCGAAAACTTCATACCACGCAACCGAACGCTTGCCTTCGTAGGCTTTTTCAACGGCGGCGTCGAAGACACGGACCGAGGCTTTCCAGATGTCGCGGCCGGTGCCATCGCCTTCGATGAAGGGGATGATTGGATGATCGGGCACGCGGTACTTGCCGTTGCTGTATTCGATCTTTTGTCCGTTCGACGGAACTGAAAGTCCGTTGTACTGCGTCATGAGCCGTGCCTCAAAGATCAAAACTTTGAAACTTAATTATAAATAATAACGACAGGTGCGGAGGAGCTTCCGACGGGCGTTCCAATGCGGACGGGTGAGGGCGCTACGGGCAAGAGCGTTCGACAATGGGGAGTTGGAGGGCGCAATTTTGAGCGCGAAAGAGACGGGGGCAGGCCCCGTCTCTACACGGCATTTGATCCGAATCTTAGCGTTCGATCTTCACCGATTTCACAACTACTTCTTGGTTAGGGCGGTCTTGGCGGTTGCGTGGCGCTTTCGAGATTTTCTCCACGACGTCGTAGCCTTCGACCACCTCGCCGAAGATAGTGTGCTTGCCGGTGAGCCATTCGGTGTTGCCGACTGTGATAAAGAACTGCGAGCCGTTGGTGTTGGGGCCGGCGTTCGCCATCGCGAGCTTCCCGGCTTTGTCGAAACGGTGGGGCGAGCCCTTGGTCTCATCTTCGAACTGATAGCCTGGGCCGCCCATGCCGGTGCCTTGCGGATCTCCGCCCTGAATCATGAAGTCTGGGATCACGCGATGGAAAATCGTGCCATGATAAAGAGGGTCTTTTGATTTCTTGCGCGTTGTGGGGTGAGTCCACTCGCGCTTGCCCTCGGCGAGTTCGGTGAAGTTGGCGACCGTTTTGGGGGCGTCTTTTTCAAAGAGGCGGCAGACGATATCGCCTTCGCTGGTCTCGAAAACGGCATAGGTTCCGGGTGTGCGGGTCATGAGTCTCCTTAATATTGCTGTGAAGTTGGGCGGGTGAGATCCGCAGGTCTCGAGACTTGCGAGATCTTCGTGTACCCAGCTCTTACATACAAATAATAGCTCCTAGGTTCCTGTCGCCTTCTTGGCGGCCGGCTTGGGCGCGGGCTTGGCCGCGGCTGCGCCCGCGTGCTTGATTTCGATGTGCGTGATCTTGACTGGTTTGAAGGGGCGGTCGTCCTGCGGGTCCCGATCCATACGCGCGATCTTCTTCACCAGTTCCACTGTCGCATCATCGCACTGCCCGAAGATAGTGTAGTGCCCGTTCAGTACGTCGGCATGCCGTCCGGTGAGCGCGACCTCCATGATGAAGAACTGCGAACCGTTTGTATCCGGCCCAGAATTCGCATAGGCCAGCCGCCCGGGCCGGTCGAACAGCAGCTCCGGCGTCACCTCGTTCTTGAACTGATAGCCTGGGTCGCCCTCGCCAGTGCCCTTCGGATCGCCGCCCTGGATCATGAATTCGGGAATCACGCGATGAAAGATCGTGCCGTCATAGAGCGGTACGCCATGCTTTTTCGCGCCGGAAACGGGGCTTTTCCAGTCTTTGGTACCCTCAGCCAGTCCAATAAAGTTCGCCACCCCGATCGGCGCCTGCTTCGGAAACAAAGTGCAGTGCATGTCTCCAACCGTGGTGTGGATGATGGCAACCGGATCGGCGGTGGCGGCGGGTTTGGCAGCCGATGCCGCTTGGGCGGAGCTAAACAACGATACAGAGGCGAGCAAAATGAGCAGAGCAAATAAATTTCGCATCCAGACTCCCATGATGAATTTGAGGTTTCAATTGTACGACAACGATCACGCGGGAATACAGCAGTCGGCTCATGAGGCCTGGCGCTCGTTCCGCGCGCAACTAGTTCTTGCCCGATTGCATTTCGCGGCTGACGCGCTCGGCGTCCGCAAACACGCGCAGTACATTGCCGCCCAGAATTTTGCGGATGTCGGTGGCGCTGTAGCCGCGATCTAGCAAGGCCTCCGTGATTTTCGGCAGGTCGGCGGCGGAGTCGATGCCTTGGGGAGTGGCACCGCTTACGCCATCGAAATCGGAGCCAAGGCCTACGTGATCGACGCCGGCGATTTTCGCGATGTGGTCGATGTGATCGATCACCGAACTAAGCGGCGGGCGCGGAATCTTGGCGGCCCATTCGCGATCGATGCGGTCTAGATCGAGATAGTTTGGAGTTTTGCCCTCGGCTCTTATT
>JBAWBE010000067.1:0-3358 GCA_049589635.1 Terriglobales bacterium | reverse complement strand
CTCCGGAATATCCCGGCGAAAAACGCTCGCGTGCGAGAGGTCTACCCGCCCGCGAGCGTGAAATTCACCGTGATCTCCGTCTCCACTTCAATCGGCTCGCCATTCAGCATGTACGGACGATACCGCCATTTTCTGACGGCCTCGACTGCCACCGCGACGAGCATTGCGTGTCCGCCAAGAACCTCAAGATTCTCAATCACTCCCGTCTTGCTGATGATGGCCCGCAACCGCACAGGTCCCTGAATCCTGGCCTCTCGCGCAACCAGCGGGTATGTCGGTTGCACGCGATAAACAAGATTGCCTTCGGCCCATTGTGACACTCGCAACGGCCGCGTCGGCGCCGGTGCCGGAGGCGGCGCAATTGCCATGGGCCCCCCGATCGATCCCAGCACTCCGCGCCTTGCAAGATCAGTTCCCCCGGGGACTCCGAGCTCGCCGAGGCCAGGAGCCGGAGGCGCCTCGCCAACGTTAATAGGAGCAATGCCAACGGGAATTGTCGCAGGTTGCAGGAAAATCTCACCTCTGATTTGCGACCCCCGGACAGCCGGATGCGGGCCTACCGAAGGCGGTGGCGCCGGTGAAGATGGCGGCGAAACGATGCTGGATTCGAGCCAACGCGGCCGAGGCGGCCCTTGCATCCAAATGAGCGGAACGGCAAGCAGTAAGCTCAGTGCCAGCGCCTGCATCGTGAACGATGCCAACGTACTCCAACGGCGGCGGCTAGATCGGTCCCAGGTAGTCTCGAGTGTCTGAAACATATTTTCCTCCAGGAACGGGCCCGTTGCAGGTATTGACACCCGGCTGGCGGAATTTGATCCAGATACAAAAGAAGAAGGACCGCACTCGCGCGGTCCTTCAATCAATAGAAAGTAACTACCCGTGTTGTTCAGCCCGGAACTAACTCGCTCCGCCCGGTGTCGCTATTTGTTCGGCGGAGTCGCCGGCTTAGTCGCCGGCTTGGTGCCAGTCGAAGGCTTCACCGGTTTCGCCGGAGTGCTGCCCGCTGGTGGCGGCGCTACGCCCGACTGCGTGTTATAAGCCTCGACCACCGGCGCCGTGATGTCGACAGCCGGCCCATACCAGATCACCGGGCCGCGCGGCCACTGTTGCGAAGTGTCAAGGATCATCCCATACCCGTTGTCGCCGGCATATTTCACAATGAGCGGAGCCATCTTGGTCAGGATTTTGTTGCCGATCTCGCCCTGCTGATTCTGGAAATCTTCCTGCGCATCCTGCGACGAACGGTCGAAACTCTTCTGCTTGGCCTCGATCTGCTTCACGAGCTTGTCGCGCGACTCGTCATTCAACTTGTCCTGCTGGGCGTTGAGCTGCTTCTTAAGGCTGTCAATCTCGTCAGCCTTGCCCTTCAACTCGTTCTGCTTCGGCTCAAACTTTTTGCCGAGTTCCTGAAACTCGCGTTGCCCTTCATTCGAAGTGAAGATGGCCTGTTCGATATTGATGGTGCCAACCTTCGTGCCCATCGGTTTGTTCGCATTGGCAGCCGCAGCTGACGGAGCGTTCGGCGGCGTCTGTGCGGGATCGGATACGACAGGGCTGGGGTTAGATTGACCGGCAGCAGAAGGGCTTGTTTGGGCCAGAGCAATAAGGGAGAGGCCGAGAACGACGGCCGCGAAGCGCGCAAGCTTGCTTATCATTGGATCTTTGAACTCCTTCGGATTTTCGGGAACGTTGATGCTTCCAACTCGCCAAGCTCTACGAACTGATCGCAAGCCAACCGATCAGACGCGCACCCAAGCGCGCAGGCGCGGTCGAACATCCTGCCCGGCTCTTCACGCTTGAACTCAAGCGTGCTAACCACCCACATTTCCTTGATTGGGTGTGAACGGTGAAATTATACGGATCACGGGGGAACAGCGTCAAACCGGATGTGCAACAAATGGATAAAAGCAAAACACGCGGAGCCAACGTGGAGTCAGCTCCGCCGCCGCTGCAAGCCTGGTGGGGGCGACGATCCCTCGACGCCGCCCCAATCCCCTTTCACCAGACTCAACACCTCACAAATGATGCGGTTTCCGAACTTCCGTTTTTTGTCCAACGGACGATCCGGCCGATTGACCATTCGACATCTGCTCCGGCAACGCCTGCTGGTTTCGGCTTGCGCGCCGCACACCGCGATTCTTCACCGCCTGCAATGTGGTGCCGGCGATGCCATAGTTCGGCACGGTTTGCGCGAACGTGGGCACATTGTTTTGCCGGATATTGGTTACCGCTTCAAATCCGGACGCCAGCTTGATCAGCGTCGGCTCGCTGAACGCCGTGCCAAAAAAGCTGATGCCCATGGGCGCGCCAAACACTATGCCGGCCGGAACCTGCACGATGGGATAACCCTCGGGCGCGGCCAGACTGGACGTGCCGTAAATGAAGTGATCGCCATAGATCAGATCCGTAGCCCAGGGCGGATTATCGGTTGCGGTGACGATGGCGTCGAGGTTGAACTGGCTCAGCGCAAGGTCAATCCCCTGCGATCCCAGCGCCTGGTCCTGAGCCAGCGCCTGGTTATAGGTCACCCCTCCGAAAATGGGCTGCGGATCGTTAGGCCCGCCTGCCAGCGCATCGCAAAGATCGAAGAGATCCTGATTGAAGAAGGGCATCTCCTCAGCCGCGTTCGCATCGTCGAACTCCCGCAAGCCTTTCAGATTGCTCCCCGCCGCCGGTACGCCTACTCGAGTGGCGAGATACTTCTTGACGTCGTTGCGGAAGTCGAAGCAGAGCACCAGGGTCTCATTCGGAGCGGAAGGGAAAACAAAGCCCGCCTTGTCGAGGTCAACCACGATGGCGCCCGCATTCTGGATGGCGGTAATCGCGTTCTCAAATTGCTGGAGAATGATCGGCGGCGTGGGCACGTCGGCGTCGAATCCGTCCAGCCCAACCCGCGTCACGCCGATGCGCGCGCCGTGCAGGCCTTTCGGGTTTAGAAATTGCGTGTAGTCCGTCGGAATATTCGTCGGACGTGTGAAGCGCCCCTGCCAGCCCAGCGGCACGCCGCAAGTCGCCTGATCACGCGGATCGCAAGTGAGGCTCTGCACCACGCCGAGCGCGACCGCTGCATCCGCCACATAACGCCCATGAGGTCCAAACGTATCCTGCGTATGCGAAATCGGCACGATGCCCGCGCGGCTGGTTAGTCCAACCGTCGGCTTGATTCCCACTACGCCGTTTGCGTTCGCCGGACAAACGATGCTGCCATCGGTTTCGGTCCCAAATGACACGGTCGTGAAATTCGCCGAGGCCGACGCCGCCGAGCCCGCACTCGATCCGCAAGGATTGCGTGCGATGCCATAGGGGTTATTGGTCTGGCCGCCCCAGCCCGACCATCCGCTGATCGATTCAAAAGACC
>JBAWBE010000066.1:0-3035 GCA_049589635.1 Terriglobales bacterium | reverse complement strand
GTTGTACACATCGCAACCCCCCCGCAGTCACACTTCTCGCTTGCCATGCAGGCCCTGGACTCAGGTTGCCACTTGTTGGTCGAAAAACCGCTGGGATTGGACGCAAACGAGGCGGCGCGGGTCATCGCGCAGGCTGAGAGACGATCGAGGAAGCTGACAGTCGGATACACCTATTACTTCGATTCGGCAGCCCGGATGCTCCGCACGTTGGTCGCGCAGGGAGCGGTTGGAGAACCGGTTCATCTGGAGAGTTTTTTTGGCTATAACCTGAAAGGAGCGTTCGGCCCGTCCATCCTGGCTGACCAAAACCATTGGGTGCGCAAGCTTCCAGGAAAACTCTTCCATAACCTGCTTGACCATCTTCTGAATCAGGTGACCGAGTTCCTGACCGATGAAAAGCCGTTGGTTCAAGCGCATTCGTGGCAGAATGCCGCGTATTCGGGCGACTTGCCAGACGAACTACGCGTGACCATCGTCGGACGTCAAAAACCTGGAAATCTAATCTCGGCGTATGCGACTCTTTCGGCTGGGGTGCGGCCGGTCCAGCATTTTTTGAGATTCTATGGGACCAAGAGTACTGCTTACCTTGATTTTGACAGCAGCACAATTACTCTCGATCGGCCTTCAACTCTTCCCGGCGTCTTGAGTCGGCTCGAGTCGCCCTTCGTTCAGGGTTGGCAGTACATCCGGGAAGGCGGCAAGAACGTGTTTCGTTTTGCGCGCTCCGATTATCACTTTTTTTCGGGCTTCCATTATTTGCTCGCGCAGTTTTATGACAGCATCCTGAACGATGGGCCGGTTCCCATTCCATATTGTGAGATCCTGCGCACCGCGAGGGTGGTCGATGAAGTGGTGCGACAAGTGGGCAGCGCACAAATGGCAAACCAATGAAGATACTCGTCACCGGAGCCTCCGGCTTTTTGGGACGCGCGGTCGTCGAACGTCTGCTCGCTCATGGCGAGTTTGACGTTAGATGTTTTGTTCGTCCCAGCAGCGATCTTTCCGGGCTCGACGAGGTTCGCAATCGCTATTCGCGCGCCCGGCTTGAATACATGGTCGGTAACCTGGCTTTGCCCGAGGATGCCTTCCGCGCGGTAGATGGGGTTGACAGCATCTATCATCTGGCGGCCGGAATGAGGGGCCTGCCCGCCAGCATGTTTGTCGATACGGTCGTCGCGTCGAAGTGTCTTTGCGATGCGGTGCAAGACAAGATGCGTCGAATCGTGCTGATTAGTTCGCTTGGAGTCTATGGCACTTCATTTCTGGGGACGGACCAGCTTGTCGAAGAAAGCACGGAACTCGACCCGCACCCGGAAAAGCGGAATGGCTACTTCCACGCGAAGATCTGGCAAGAGCGTTTGTTTCGAGAGCAAGCTGAGCAGGACAAAATGGATTTGGTTATAGTCCGGCCCGGCGTGCTTTATGGCAAGGGCAACCCAAGCCAGGGTTTTCCCTCTAGAGTCGGCCTCACCATTGGGAATTTTCTCCTGATGCTCGGTGGCAGTCACACGCTGCCGCTTACGCATGTGACTAATTGTGCGGAGGCGGTGGTCGTGGCTGGGATGAGCCCACTGGCGTCAGGACGGAGCTACAACGTGGTCGACGATGATTTGCCGACCGGGAGGGAATATGTGAAGGGATACAAGCAGAGGGTGAAGAAAGTTCCAGCGATTGACCTTCCATTCCCGCTCGCTCTGCTGCTCTCGGAAGTCGTAGAGAAGTATCACGCGAGCTCGCATGGGCAAATCCCCGCTGTGCTGACTCGTTATGAAACGAGCGCGATGTGCAAGGGACATCGCTTCGATAACCGAAACATCAAGACGCTGGGCTGGAAGCAGATTGTGCCGACCGCGGAGGCCATGCGCGAGACGTTCGAATACTTGCGGACCAGCCTGAATGGTCACAGGCCGTGAAACAATCTTTTCAGGAAGACTCTTCGCCCGATCATGCGGGGTCGAGCCCTCACGCGACGCCTGTCTCCAATGCCCCGGTGTTCGTAGTTGGTTCCGCACGTTCCGGTACCAACCTCCTCCATGACACGCTTCTTTCTTCCGGAGGTTTCGCCATCTATCGCACCGAACCTGTCGTATTCGACTTGCTGCTGCCGAAATTCGGAGACCTCAGCAAACGCGGAAATCGAGAGCGGCTGCTATCGGTCTGGTTCCAGAGCCACCAGTATCGCCTGTCGAAGCTAGACCGAACTCAGATAGAAGAAAGAGTTTTGAAAGATTGCCACAACGCCGGCGACTTCCTGAGCATCGTCATGAGCGAAATCGCGCGTCTTCAGGGCGCGGAGCGTTGGGTCGTGTGGGGACCGGACAATCTTCTGCACATACCGGCGATTGCCCGCACCGTGCCGAACGCATTGTTTCTTCACATCATCAGAGACGGTCGCGATGTCGCCCATTCGATGAACACGAAAGGCTTCATTCGGCCCTTTCCGTGGGATAAGCAGCGGAGTCTGCTGGTTGCTACGATGCATTGGAAATGGAAAGTTGAGCGCGGACGGCAGTATGGACGGCAAATCCCGCATCGCTATCTGGAGATCCACTTCGAAGATCTCGTTTGTAGACCGAAGAAGACGGTCGCAGAAATTGGCCGGTTCATCGGACATGATCTCGACTACGACCAGATTCAGAAAGCGCCGATCGGTGTGGTCAGAACGCCAAACTCGACGTTCAAAGGACCCGATGGCAAGCCGACTTCCGATCCCGTCGGACGCTGGAAGATGCAGCTCTCCAAGGCGGAGGTGATTCAGATTGAGAGTGCTGCTGGCCCGCTGCTTAAAGAGCTTGGCTATGAATTAGAGTTTCCGGAGGAGCAGCATCGAGGTTTTTCACCGGCGCTCATGAGGCGGTTGTATCCCGCTTTTTTCGACCTCAAAGAATGGCTGAAAATGAAAACTCCATTCGGTAGACTCGTCAGCACTAAACGTTTGCGATTTGATGCCATCTCCAAGTAGCGCGCGAGGACGGGTCGCAACAGAAGACTCCTCGCATCCTCTGCGAGTGGTGATCGTCGCACCTCGTATTCAG
>JBAWBE010000065.1:0-24905 GCA_049589635.1 Terriglobales bacterium | reverse complement strand
ATCAAATCCTGCCCCACCAACTGATGCCGACAAGAAATCCTTCGAGGCGTTTTACGGCTATTGGAAAAGGCGCACTGTTAAGTTTGCTTTCCCAGAGTCGGACCTACGAAGTGAGTACGATCAAGAGCCGAACGGATCAGTGGGTTTCGACCGGGCTCCGGGGTCTGTCAGGAAAGCCATCGCCCAAGGCTCAAAGAAGAGAGATTATTCCAAGATCAAAGTGCCCATTCTCGCGTTTGTCCCGAGTCCGCCCGATCAATCGACCGGGTGGTCAGAATACTATCGGTTTCAACCTATGACGGACGAAGAGCGTGACGCGCTTAAGAAGATATACGCCACGGATAGGGCTTGCACGAAGCAGTTGGAACAAATGTTGACAGCCGAAGTCCCCAAAGCTCGAATCATAGAGTTGTATAACGCGGATCATTACGTGTTCTTCAGCAATGAAGGCGATGTGCTCCGCGAGATGCGTGCCTTCCTTCAGCACCTGCCGTTAGTCAGGTGACGCTAACAGGCGTTAGCGCTCATCGACGCTGGCGGGCGTACCCGCGTCACTTCCATTCTGCTCCACCCCATTTCTTCAAACCCGACCATGCAACGAAATTGACCACAACGATGATGGACGCCAAGGCAGCAAATGGGAGGTCAACGAGCAGAGTGAGAACTCCACCCGGTAACAAGAAGAAAACGCCGGTGAATAATGGGGCGATGCTCGTGTGAACGTTAAAAAAAGAAAAGGAGACAAATCCCGCCATCTGCACGCCTGCGAATACGATCCAATACGCCATTCCGCGATTGGTCTTCACGTAGTCATTATGAGGCCACCGTCAATTTTTGCAAACAGGCGTGGCTGTTGAAAAAGTCTTTTTCCTGAAATCCGCGAAAACTAGATTGCGCCAGGATGACTTACAAGCGACTTTCTCGATGCGTGTAGACGTTTTCTATCCCCAAATTTGAGGCCGTTTTTCGGGGAAAGAGACTTTTTCTACAGCCACAGGCGCTTTCACTAACCGAGAAATTGTCGAGGTCTGCAGGGTTGTTCGTGAAATGGGGTGTCTCACCAATCAAGTATGGCGATAACTATTGGACTGAAGAATCGCCTGGAAGAATTCCGCCCGCGACGCTTCTCTATCCTACGAGTTCTTCCAACTCCTCGGTTCCGCAGAGCTTACTCCATTCCTGAGCGCCTGCAGGTGGTCATTGTCTTGGGGAGGTGGGCTGGAGCCTCAGAAACTCATGTCATGACACGACGAGATAGAAGCAAAGTCAACTAGATGGAACCCTTCGAACGTAGACTCCGTTATACCGCACCATGACAAATCCGGCGCGCACGATTTTCACTTCTGCAATCTAACTTCGACTTCTGACTTCAATCTAACTTCTAACTTGTCTTCTCTCGTCCTATCGTCGTCAGACTGAGCACGCCCGCCAGCGCCCAGAGCGCGCCGGTCCCGACCCGCGCCATCCGCACATCTGCCACTGGAATCGTCCGCCACAACGTCAACCCAAACCCAACCAGAAAATTGACCACCAACACGCCAAAAAACAGTCGCTCCCGCCAGCATCGCGTATCCACAGTCAAAGCCGTCAGCAGGACAATCCACACCACATAAGTAGCCGCCGTCCAGGCATCATGCGGCCAATCGTAGGAGTTACGGACCACATGGCTGAACGATACCCAAGCGAAATAAGCGCACGCCACAGCTCCCGCCCCGCCCCAAATCGAAGCCCGGCACATCAGGTGGCCGGAATTATAAGGCCCGTCCCTTTGCGGATTTTGAGCAGGAGTTGCTACAACTCACCTCAATGAATTCGGTTTTGACAAATGCCAGCCGTCCCTCCGAACCGGAGGGAGTGACCTGATCGACGGTCCGAGGGACAATGAATTTACTTCTGCAATCTGACTTCTCACTTCTGACTTTTCTCCCACCGCGCCGGCCGCTTTTCAAGGAAAGCCATAATACCCTCCCGCGCATCTGCCGTCGAGACCAGTTCTTCCAGATAAATCTTCTCCGCCCTCGCCAATCCCTTGTCGAAATGAATCGCGTCCCAGCAATAGAGCGCCTTCTTCGCGTGAGCCAGCGCCACCGCGCTCAACCCGCCCAGCTCATCAAGCTTCTCCTGAACCGTCGAATCCAGTTCTTCCGCCCGCGCCGAACGGTTCGCGATTCCGATCGCCACAGCCTCATCTCCGCTGATCTGCCGCCCCGTAAGAATCAGTTCGCTGGCGCGCTTCTGCCCAACCAGAGCAGGCAGGCCCACAACCGCCACCGGCGGATAGCACCCCAACTTGATCTCAGGAAATCCCCACGAAGCATCCCGTGCGGTATAAACCATGTCGCAGACGAGAGCCAGTTCCGCGCCTCCGCCAAAGCAAGCGCCACGCACAACCGCGATCGTAACTTTGCGCGAAGCAACCACTGCCCGAATCACCGAGTGAAACGAGGTGAGCATCTCCCCAACCAGCTCGGGAACATGCGCCTTGATATCAACCCCAGCCGAAAATGCCCTCTCATCTCCTTGAAAAACGATAACGGAAACGTCGGCCCGCGCCTCCAACTCCTCCAGCGCCGCAGACATCTCCCGCATCATGGAGATCTCAAGAATGTTCAGGGGAGGATTTGTAAGCCGAACTCGCCCCACGCTCCCCCGAACATCCACAACAACGTGTCCAATGTCAGCGATAGCCGCCTCCGAAGCCTTCCCGATCCGCCCAGCCGCCTGACCAAGCCCGCCAAATCGAGATTTGGCCCCGTCCACGCCTCCATGCCGTGGCACTCCACTTTTCTGCAGATCAGGCGAGTATGTGCAAAAAAGCTGCCAACCACAAGCAACCAAACCGGTTAACGGCTTTGTACGTACATATATATACCTACAACCATGTCAACTGTTCCACGTGGAACACTTCGCATAACACGAAATATGTTCCACGTGGAACATATCCCGCTTAGAGGTTGATGGCCGACCGGCGGGGCTCGCCGATGGTCGAGAAGGGGTCACGTGCGCCTTCCTTCTCCTTAATCCACTTCTTCTCATTCCGGATGATGTCGAGGAGCGTCGCCTTGTCCGCCGCGCTCGGCAGGCACTCGGCAGCATGCTCCTGGTAGGCACGCTCGTCAAGAGCCTCGCCCGTCTCGGAATGAAAACTCTTCCCTGCCCAGCGTCCGATGCTGCGATTGAACGTGATGTCGGGCGCGTACAGCTTTTTTTCTCCCGGCCGCTGGAACGAATTCAGGCGCTCGACTAATCCCGAAACTTCCTGGCGATAGAGATGGCGGTTGTAATCGTTGAGATCGTCGAGGTCTACGGTCGTCTCATTTTGCGGTTCGTCGTAGCGTCCCTTGATTCCCCAGACATAGGCCCAGTGCGCTGATGACGAGTGGTCGGTGCCGAAGAGGTCGTAGGAGCTTGATATCCATTTATTTAGATATTTTTGGAGGAGCCACTGCGGGATCACTCCCGCTTCGACTACTCGACGGAGGCCGTCGTTGCCCGTGCCCATGTGAAAGGCTTCTTCGCGCAGCATGTACGATGTTGAGCGGCCGAGTGGCGCGAACGACGAGTACTTCAGCATTTGCAGTTGGAATTTTCCGTCGCGGTCTACGAAGTCGGTGTAGGTGAAGAAGTCGAGCCAGTTGTCGACATCAACGTTGAAGGTGCCGAGCAGGCGCTTGTTCTCAAACGCCCGGCGTTCAAGCATCTTCTGCGCTTCAACTTTTCCGGAAGACCCGAAGAAGTCGATGAGCAGAGCGCACATCTGCCAGCCATGACGCATCTCTTCGATCATGACGCGGGTAAGGGCGCGGCGGTCCCAGTCGGTGGGCGCAGTCTCGAAAAGATTGCGCTGCTGTTCGACGCTCGCGAACTCGGTGTCGCCCTGGTAGACGATCATGTTCATGAGCGCGTCGCGCATCTGCTGCGTGGGCACCTGGCGCAGGTTCTCCCACTTGCGGCGGCCCTTGTAGGAGCCGAACTGAATGTCGTCGGTTTCGATGGCGCCGTAGAGGGTATCGAAGTGGAAGGCTTCGACATCATCTTTGTCGACGCCGACTTCCTTGCGCCACTCGTTGAACAGTCCTTCCCATTCGCTGAAGGTTCCGATTTTTGGTACTTTTCCTGGCATAGGTCAAACCCTTTCACCGCCGAGACGCGGAGGACGCCGAGAAAATCTTCTTCTGAATTCTCAACTGGCGTCCGTACCTCCATCATTTCTACTTTGCTTTGAATTCGGCTGGCCTTTTTTCTACGTAGGCGGCCAGGCCCTCTTTTGCGTCTTCGCTCTGGAAGAGGATCTGCTGATTTTCACGTTCGACAGCTAGCGCGGACTCCATCGGAATTTCCCAGCCGGTCTGAACGGCGCGCTTGATGCGGCCCACGGCTTTCGCGGCCTTGTTTGGCGGCGTGAACTGACGGGCATACTCCATGATGTTCTCCATGAAGCCTTCGCGCTCGAAGATGTCGTTGACGATTCCCAAATCTTTCGCTTCTTCGAAGTAGAAGGTGTTACCCGTGACCATTAGCTCGATGGCTTTGCTTTTTCCTACCATGCGCGAGAGGCGCTGCGTTCCGCCCGTGCCGGGCAGGACTCCGAGGTTGACTTCTGGCAAGCCGATTTTGCCCGCATCTTTTCTCGCGATGCGGATGTCGGCGGCCATGGCGATCTCAAGGCCTCCGCCAACGCAGTGGCCGTTGATGGCGGCGATCACGAGCTTGGGCGTGTGCTCGAGGCGCAAGAGCATTTCGTTGGCCTGGAGACAGAAGTAATACTTGAAAGTTGGATCAACGCTGGCGAGCATTTTGATATTCGCGCCGGCGGAAAAGAATTTGTCGCCGGCTCCCGTGATTACGATTACGTGGATATCGTTCGCCATGCGCGCTTTGAGGATGGCGTCGTCGAACTGCCGGTTCATTTCGTAGGTGTAGGTGTTGGCGGGCGGGTCGTTCATCTCGATGACGGCTAGGCCTTGGTCGGTGCGATAGTTGATGAGTTGTTTCGTGGTCTCGGCGGTGGCCGGTTGCATGGTAGTTGCCATAGTTGCTCCTTAAAATGTACTTACCGAGTGCTATGCGCTGTGCGGCGCGTTGCAGCTCCGAACTTTACGAGTTTTCTTTCGCCCCGGCGGGGCTTGACGTGTGAGGCCGCTAACCCACGGCTTGCGCCGTGGGCTGTAATCTTTCGCCGCTTTGCGGCTGCGCCGTTCCGGACAGCGCTGCATCCTACGCCGGACAAGACCATTGCACTCATCTGCTGGGCGAGGTCATTGGCAGTGCCGTCCTGGCGCGGGTTGTACCAGGTGTAGATCCAGTTGATCATTCCGAACAGGCTCATGACGGCGGTGCGGGAATTGAAATCGAGGTTGCGCTCGCGCTTGAGGTCTTCCATCAGGCGCAGGCAAATTCGATAATACTCGCGCTTGATGGAAGCAATCTCGGAGTTGAAACCATTCTTCAGGGCTTCGTCTTCGTGCGCGAGGACTTTGAGACCGCTCTGGTTGGTTACGAAATATTCGAGATGGTTCTGAATAAAAATGCGGATGCGTTGTTCGGGATCCATCACACCATCGAGGCGTTCCTTCAGTTCATCCACGATGGTGGAGAAGGTATTTTTCTGGATTAGATAGAGCAGGCGTTCTTTGGAGCCGAAGTAGTGATAAAGTCCGGCGAGCGACATGCCGGAGGCGCGGGAAAGGTCGCGCATGGATGCGCCTTCGTACCCTTTGTCGCAGAAGACATCGGTAGCGTGGGAGAGGATTTTATTGAGGCGGCTTTCGAAGCGCGATTCCGGGTCCGGCTGAATGGCTCGGGGAGTGCGAGTTTTGGACGGGGAGGACATGGTTCGAACGTTCGTTCTAATGATACAGAAAGACGACTGTTGGCACAAGAAACAGATTTGCTGCTGATACGGAATCCTCACGACAACGAAAGGGAGGGCGCAATGCGATTTATTGACCGCGAAGAAGTGGCGCGGCGGCTTACTTACGAAGTCTGCATTCCGATCGTGCGCCGGGCGATGATCGCACTCTCGAAGGGCGAGACCAAGCAACTGCTGCGCTCGATCATTCCGCTGTCCGAGGGGCGTTTGCTGGGCGTGATGCCTGGGGCTATGGGCGCGCATGAGCCATTCGGCGCGAAGTTGATCAGCGTCTTCCAGGGGAACTTTGCTCGGGGAATCCAGTCGCACCAGGGTCTCGTCGTGTTGTTCGATCCTGAGAGCGGTGCGCCGGTTTGCGTCGTCGATGCCGGCGAGGTTACTGCGATCCGCACGGCTGCGGCAAGCGCCGTCGCCACCGACGTGTTGGCGCGCAAAGACGCGCGGCGGCTGGCGTTGCTCGGCTATGGCGAACAGGCCGGGACGCATGCGCGGGCCATCGGCAAAGTGCGGCATCTGGAATCGATTGTGGTTTGGGGGCGCTCGCAGGAGCGAGCTGCGGCATTCGCGGAGCGGATGCAGCGCGAGCTTGCGCTACCGGTTTTTGCGGAGAAAACCGCGCGCGAAGCGGTCGCGGAGGCCGACATTGTTTGTACTGTCACTGCGGCGACCGAACCTATCTTGCAAGGCGCATGGGTGCAGCCGGGCACGCATGTGAATGTAGTGGGCTCGGGCTATGCGGGGCCGGTGGAAGTGGACAATGAGCTGGTCGTCCGTTCGCGTTTTATTGCCGACAGCCGCGAAGGCGTTCTACAGCAGGGCGCGGAGTTTCTGCGGGCCAAGGCGGCGGGACTGGTTGGCGATGACGACGTTGTGGGAGAGATTGGCCAGGTTTTGAGCGGCAAGATCGAAGGGAGACGAACGGTCGAGGAGATTACTGTGTACAAATCGCTGGGGCATGTGGTGCAGGATCTGGCAAGCGCCTGGGCTTTGTATTCCCATGCTGATGGTGCGCAGTGAAAGCGGTCGCTTTGACAAACGCAATCCGGCGCGGCGCAGGTACTACGCCATGTGGTCAGTGCTGGGGTGCTGGTGACGTAGTTGAAGCAGGAGCCTTCGCAGATTTTGCCGTCGTTGGCTGAGTGATGATGCGCTCCACTAAGAACATCTTTCCTACAAGATTGCGGTCGAGTTTGCGGTCTTTGCCATCGACGCGGATGGTGATGGAGTCGATTGTCATGGAGAGGATATCGCCGCTCAGGCTGGTTCCGTCCCGCAGGATCAGCAAATCATTGGACAAGCCTCCGAGCGTGACCTTGATGCTGCCGCCTGCGGTTTCGTCGGGCGCAACGTCGAATGGAGTCGTGGTCAGCGCGTAGCCTTCCTTTTGGAGTTCGAGATCGTGGTTTCCAAGCGACAGATTGACGGTGATTGGGGTCAGGCCCATATCTTTACCGTCGACCTTGAGGCTGGCGCCGGCGGGCTCGGAAATCACTCGCATGGAAATTGATTTCGGCGGGGTCGGCAGACCGCCGCCATTCGTGGACGCAATGGAAAGGGCGGTGGGCATGCCCATCGATGCGCATTGAAAGGCCAATTTGGCTGACTCACCAGCAGCGAGGTCGCCCATGGAAAGCAGGCCGCTGCCGATGCGGACGTGATTCTTGTCGAGCAGGTTGATGGTGAGATAGGCGTGGGGTGTGGGACTTGCGGAAAGATTCTGAATGATGACTTCGGAGATGAAAGCACCCTGGCCGGCATCGCCGCCTTCGGTGCGAAAGTTCTGGAAGGTGAGCTTCAGAGTTGGTCTAGTTTTGTCTGGCCAGAAGAGCACGACGCCGGCGTCATCGGCGAAGGCCTGCGCGGAGGCGACAAGCAAACAGATCAGAAGACACGGATAAGCGACACGGCGACGCAACGACATAGGTCCGAATTGTTGCATAGGAATGAGTGAAGAGCAATGGCGGTGGGGGGAGTTAGCTCAGGGGGCCGGGGCGACGAATTTTGGGAGTTACTAAGCTTGTTTTTTTACCTTATTTGTTCCCGCACCGGTGTCTCCAGAAACCTGGCCGGTACACGCACGGGCGGGGCGCCCGTGCCTCCATGCTATGATGCCCGCTCATGGCGAAGATAACACTTCTTCTTTTCGTTCTTGTTGTCACGACAGGCTTCGCGGTCGCGCAGACTTCGACCACGCCTAATTCGATCACATCTAATTCAAGCACACCTGGCTCTCAGGAAGTCGATGCCGTTTATCCGGCTGCACACGATTTCTATCTCGATCTGCATGAGCATCCGGAACTCTCGTCGCATGAAACACAGACGGCGGCCAAACTCGCCGAACGCTTGCGATCTCTCGGCTATGACGTTACCGAGCATGTTGGAGGCACCGGTGTTGTCGCCATTCTCAAGAATGGAGCTGGGCCGACGGTGATGCTGCGCACCGAACTGGATGCGCTTCCGGTTGAGGAAAAAACCGGCCTTCCCTACGCCAGCAAAGTTCATAGCAAGGATGACGGCGGGCATGAAGTCCCGGTGATGCATGCGTGCGGTCACGACCTGCACATGGCTGCGCTCTTTGCCACGGCGTCAATTATGGCGCGGAGCAAAGAGACGTGGCACGGCACACTGATGCTGATCGGACAGCCCGCTGAAGAAACTATTACCGGTGCCAAGGCCATGATCGCCGACGGCTTTGCGACGCGCTTTCCGAAACCTGACGTCGGGATCGCGCTGCACGTTGGGAATGCCGAACCTGCCGGCACCGTCAGTGTCACGCCTGGGATTTACGATAGCAACGCCGATTCGCTGCGCGTCACGATCTATGGCAAAGGCGGACATGGTTCTGCGCCGCATACGACGGTGGACCCGATTGTGATCGCCGCCAAAACAATTCTTGGGCTCCAGACGATTATTTCCCGGGAGGTGAAGCCGGGGGAGTTTGCGGTGATCACAGTCGGATACATTCGCGCGGGGACGAAAAACAACATCATTCCCGATGAGGCTGAGATGGGGCTAACCGTCCGCACCTACAAGCCGGAAATTAGAAAGCAGGTTCTGGCGGCGATCGAGCGTGTCGTCAAGGGAGAGTCGATGGCTGGCGGGGCGACACGAGAGCCGCTGATTGAGCGGTATGAGTGGACGGATTCGGTTTACAACGACCCCGCGCTGGCGGAGCGTCTGCGCGGAGTGCTCGAGGCAGCGCTCGGGAAACAGAATGTGGTCTCGGCGGGGCCGATTACAGCATCCGAGGACTACTCCAAGTTTATTGAACTCGGAATTCCGTCGCTCTACTTCAGCCTGGGAGGGGCCGATCCCGACAAGTTCGCGGAAAGTAAGAAGACGGGAACCATGCTGCCTTCGAATCACTCGCCATTGTTTGCGCCGGATGTGGATCCGGCGCTGCATACGGGAATTGCCGCCGAGGTGGCTGTGTTGCGGAATTTGCTTAACGGAAAATAAGACTTCCCGCGAGTTATTCACATGGTCGGTAGCGTTTGCGGCGGCGGACGCGGACAGGAGTGTCCGCGCTACTTGTTCATCTTCTGGGCTTCTTCCATCATCTTTTCGATCCTGCGCATTCGGCCTTCCGGCGTCCGGTAATAGAAGATGCCAAATAGATGCGACCGGCGGCGCGCTGCTGACATTTGCTCCCATCCATCGCGCGCTGGTGGATTGCGCGCGAATGCGACTTGCAGAATGGGCGGCAGTTCGCGCTCAGCGTCCATCACCGCGAGCAGCCGTTCGGCAAGCTGTTCGGCGCGGCGCGAGCGGGCGGCTTCGCTTTTCGGGTCGCTGACCCATTTGGCGATGTCGTTCTTCCTGGACTGATTGAGTCCTTCGTACCAGCGTCGAAGGGAACGGTCTTCGGCCAGTATCTGCTTGAGGGAGTCGGGCGTTTTCGCGATCCGTTTCTCGGTATCCAGTTCAAGCAGGAATTCTGCTGGCATACCGGCCTGCACTCTGGCCGCCTTCTGCATCTTCTTATTCACCAGCAGGATATGACCGCCGTCGCGGCTGGGGAACAAACAGGTGCGGAACGGAAATCCGTTGATTTCGCCCCTAACGTTGATCTGGCCTCGGATTTGACTGATTTGAGCCCGGGTTTGACCCCTTATTTGGCCGTGCACGCTGAACGCCTTGGATGCATCAAATGGAACGCGGATAATGGTCCAATTAAGGCGGGAACGCATGCGCTCGAGTGTGGCCTTAAAACGCCTGGCACCAGCCGCATTACGACTTTTAGACGGTTTCCCCATGACAAACCCGATTCGCGGAATTCTAATACGACAAGAGAACGAAGGCGCAAGAGTTAGACTATTGGAACAATTGGAGAGTGGAGATCTGGAGAAGCCATCGTGATCTGCCCGAACTGCGGTGAAAACAATTCGGCAAATTTTCGCTTTTGCGGAATGTGCGGCACTTCGCTGGAAATACGGCGGCCAGCGGGTGCTCCGAGGACGGTCAGCGCGTCCGACGCCTCGCGAGCAGTGCAGCCTACTTTTCGAAGTGAGCCTCTCGAAGCGCGGGTACCGGCGCAGGCGACCGTCGGCGCGGGGCGCGTGCCACAGTCAATGGGCGCCAGTTCTGCCACGGCGGGTCCTTCGTTTCTTGGATTAAACCAACCGTTTATAGAAAGCGGTGGAAGCGGTTCAGCGAGTGGAACATCGCCAGACGAGTCGTTTTCGGGACTCGATTCGTTTTTCGAGCAGGATGAGTCGGGCGTGAGTGGACGCGGAATTATTTTGACGGTAGTGCTGCTGCTGGCGCTCGGAGCGGGCGGATGGTGGGCTTACGAGCATTACAACGGATTAAACCCGGCCTCTGAAGCGAACGCCCAGGCTGGGCAGACTCCGGGAGCTGCGGCGAGCGGCAATGAGAGTGCTGACAACTCGGCTTCGAACGGAACTCAGAACGCAGCGCCGAACGCAAATCTGAATGCGAAGCAAGCCGAGGCTTCGTCTTCATCGGCTGCGTCTACGGCTTCGGGTCCGCCGAATGCGGGATCGCCGGTGAACGCTGGCACTCCGGCGAGTGTAGCGTCGTCGCAACCAGCGGCTTCGAGCGTTGAGTCTGCTAACTCGACTCCTCCGCCGGTGGTCGAGCCCAAGAGCGATCGGAATCCGCCTGCGCCAGCGAAGGCGGCTGAGAGAACGCATTCTCCGGAATCGAATCGCGCGGCGCGCGGACAGAAGGTAGCGCGTGCCGACATCAAGCCTGCGAGTCGCCCGTCGGCGGCGGTCGCGGCTTCGGGCGATAAGGGAGATGCGGAGTTCAAAAGAGGCGAAGCGTATCTCTATGGCCGTGGTATGCCGGAGAACTGCAATGAAGCGATTCGAAATCTGAAGGAGGCGTCGGCCAAGCAAAATGCCAAGGCGCGCAGCACCTTTGGAACGATGTATGCGACTGGGCATTGTGTTCCGCATGACTTGCCGACTGCATATTCGTGGTTCGCGCAGGCGTTGCGGGTCGACCCGAATAATCAGATCCTGTCCAAAGATCTAACCGCCGTGTGGAATCAGATGACGCCGCCGGAGCGGCAGATGACGGCGAGAAATAAGTAGCGGGCAGCGTATCGGCTGCGAGGGAATGTAGATCGCTTGCCCACTCGCTTCGCTCGCGATCGGGATGAGAACAAAATCGAGTTCGTTCGGATAGAGTCGTTAGGGGAAGGTTGGGCCGGGGACTTCTTCGACTGGAACAAGGTTCAGAGCTTTCTTTACCGTGCCGCGCTCCGCCATGATCTTGTCTTGCAAGAGCGTGATCGCGTAGATCAGTTGCTCTGGCCGCGGGGGACATCCGGGGACATAAATGTCTACCGGGATAACCTGGTTCACGCTTTGCACGAGCGCGTAATTATTGAAGACGCCGCCTGACGTCGCACACGCGCCCATCGAGATGACCCACTTCGGTTCCGGCATCTGCTCCCAGAGTTGGCGAATTACTGGAGCCATCTTTTGCGAGACGCGTCCCGCGATAATCATCAGGTCAGACTGGCGCGGGGATGGACGAAAGACTTCGGCGCCGAAGCGCGCGATATCGAAGCGCGACGCGCCCATGGACATCATCTCGATTGCGCAGCAGGCCAGGCCGAAGGTCATGGGCCAGATGGAATTCTTGCGCATCCAGTTGACCGTGGAATCGAGCGTGGTCATCACGATGCCTTCGGGGATCGGGTTGCCGAAGACGAGTTCTTTGACTACACGTTTGCCTTTTTCGATTTCTATGTAAGGACCGAAGCTTCGTTCCTGGGGCATGCTTGTTCTATTCTAAACGCGTTTGGGGCAAGAGTGTGAGCGGAAGCGTGGGTGCATTCTGAGCGGCGCGGGGAGTCTTGTCTACACCATGTGTACCGGCGCTGCACGCACGCGGACAGGAATGTCCGCGCCACACAGGCATTATTCACAACGGAGTGCGCTAATGATATCGAGGCGCACGGCGCGGCGGGCTGGGATGTAGCACGCGAGCACGCTGGCTGCGGACAGAACCACCGCGACTCCTGCTAGAGTCAGCGGATCATGGGCGCTTACGCCGTAGAGGAAGCTGGCTACGAAGCGGGCTACGATCCAGGCACCGGCCATTCCAAAGAGCAGACCGGCGGCGGTCATGCGCAAGCCATTCGACAGCACCAATTTCAGAATCTCAGAGTTCGAGGCACCGAGGGCCATGCGAACGCCGAACTCGCCGGTACGCTGAGTTACGGTTTGCGCCATTACGCTGTAGATTCCCAGCATTGCTAACAACAGCCCCAATGCCGCGAAGCCTCCCAGGACGTAGGTTTGCATGCTTGGGGCGGCGGTCGAAGCGGCGGTGATTTCCGCCATGGTGCGTACCGCGTAGATGGGAGCGCTCGCGTCAAGAGCTTTGGCTTGCTGGCGAATGGCGCCGAGCAGGATCGAAGAATCTCCGGTATACCGAACCACGAGCGTCATCACTGTATCGGGCGATTGCGCAAACGGGTAGATGATCTCCGGATAGGGAGCCGCTGATACGCCGTCCTGGCGCACATCGCCGATGATGCCGACAATCTGGTGCCACTGGAACTGGCCTCCCGGATTGCTGAAGGCTATGTATTTGCCGACGAGATCCTGTCCCGGAAAATAGCGGTTGATCAAACGCTGATTGATGAGAGCAACGGGCGGGGCCTGCGCATTGTCGGTGTCGGTGAACGGGCGGCCTCGGAGGAGCGGAATGCCCATGGTCTTTAAGAGCTCGGGCGTAAATGCGCGTGGCTCGGCATCGATGCCTTCGCCGGTGTTGTCGTTTTCGTGAAGGCCTTGGACTACGAAACTGAGATAGTCCGTACCGCCTCCAAGATAAAGATCGTTGATGGCTGATGCCGATTGCACTTGCGGAAGGGATCGAATGCGTCCGAGTAATTCGTTAAACAACGCGACGGACTGCTGGTCTTTATAAAGAGCGGCTGGGAGCATGAGCCGGCAGGTTAGAAGACGATCTGGATTGAAGCCCAAATCCACTTCCTGCAATCTCTTCAAAGTACGAACCATCAGAACCGTGCCGACAAGGAGCACAAGGGACAGCGAGATTTCGGAAATTACCAGGGCGCGGCGCCAGCCTTGACGGGTTCCACTGAAACTTCGGCTGCCCTCTTTGAGCGAGTCATTCAAATTGACTCGAGCAGCGCTCAGCGCCGGTAGAAGTCCAAAGAGAAATCCGGTTACGAGGGTGACGACGAAAGAAAACAGAAATACAGGAGCGTCGATCCTGGGAGGTCCGCTCACCCAAAAGTTTTGCGGTACGACTTTGACCAGACCATCGAGTCCAGCTACAGCGAGCGCAATACCCAGGCCGCCGCCGAGGAGCGCTAGCAGCACGCTCTCGGTCAGCAACTGACGCACGAGACGACTCGCGTTGCAACCGAGCGTGACGCGCATCGCCATTTCTTTTTGCCGCGCCGCGTTGCGCGCGAGCAGCAGGCTGGAGAGGTTCGCTACGACGATGAGGAGAACAAATCCAACAGCGGCCCAAAGCGATATCAGAATTGGGCGGGCGTTCTGTACCAGATCCTGCTGCAACGGAACGGTCAGAATACCGATGTTCTTGTTGCTTACGGGATATTGCTGCTGCAAGCGTTGTGCGATGGCCGACATCTCCGCTTGCGCCTGTTGGGTGGAGACTCCCGGCTTCAGTCGACCGATGACGCGAAGAAAATCTGCGCGGCGCCGGTTGGGATCGACTTGCAGAGCGAGGGGCGCCCACATATCGATTTTTCGAAGTGCGTCAACCTCGAGAGGAGTCACTCCGATCACCATGTACGGAATCGAATTGATCTGAAGGGTTTGTCCGACAACATCCGTTCGCCCGGCGAATCGGCGCTGCCAGAATCCATAGCTCAACATCACTACTTTGGCAGCACTGGGCTGAGCTTCCGCGGCGTTGAAGAAGCGGCCAAGGGTGGGAGAGGTGTTGACGATTTTGGAAAAATCCGCCGATGCAAGCCCCATGATCAACCGTTCTGGCTGATCGACGCCGCCGAGAGTTGCGCTGCTCAGGGTGAATGCCGCCATGCCATCGAAGGACTGCGCCTGCTGGCGCCAGTCGACGAAGTCAGGCAGCGACGCGCCTTCATGATCTCCATTTGGGAATCCGGTCCAAAGCGTTTGCAGGCGGTCGGGCTGCGGAAAAGGCAGAGGCCGGAGCAGCACTCCGTAGACGACGGTAAAGATAACTGTGTTGCCTCCCAGGCCCAAGGCAAGGGTTAGAACCGACGCCACCGCAAAGATCGGGTTCTTGAGCAGCATTCGAACACCGTAGCGCACATCCTGGAGAAGGTTTTTCATGAATTGCACCTATTTGTTCGTGTGGCGAACTAAGAACTGAATATCAAATGACCGAAGTCTGCAGCTTTCGTGCCATCGGGAAAACAGGGCTAAATAATTCAGGACTAACGAAGTTTGTGAGGCAAGACAGTGCTGCGCGGCCAGGGAGTGTTCGGGCTTGGAGTTTGCCGTCCATTAGCGGACACCATCGGCGGTGAGCTTTTTACTTCAGCTTGCAAAAAGGATAGGACGATGCCAGGGGTGGATTCGGATTCTCTTTTAGTGGAATTTCAGCGGTTGCTTCATTCGAAGCGGAGCTGATCACGCCTGCTTGATTGGCTGCTGTGACCACATAGTAATAAGTGTTGTTGTTTTCGACGCGATCATCGATGCATCCTGTGCCGGAAATTGATACTTCACTCACTATCTGGCAGTCCGTGCACTGAGAAACCTTTGATGGAATGCTGGGCTGCTTGCGTCGGTATACACAGTAGCCCACGGTCTTTGCGGTATCAGGCGATGGCTTCCAGGTGAGAATGACTGTGTGGTGCCCGGTCGACTGCGGCGGTATTACGGGGGTTGAAAGGCCGGTGACCGGGCATTTTATGGGTTGCGGAGGCGACGAAACAGCCGGCTTGGTGGACTTCTTCTGACCGTTGGCTTTCCCATCATTGGCCATCGAGTTGTCTGCCATGCCGTTGTTGGCCACTCCGTTGTTGGCCACCCCGTGATTGGCTTCCAAGACAGGAGGGGCTTGGGCGGCTGCGAAGCCGATTTGAAGAGCGCCTGCGAACACGAAAACTTGCGCTACGAGGAGCGCGGAGGACCTGGCTTTCGCGAGCCGTCCCCTCATTCTCGGGGCAATCATGCTCGGGGCAATCATGCTCAGAGCAATCATTCTCGGCGTAGTCATGAATCGACCGCCTTTTTTCGCTGGCATACAGCCTTACTGTTTTCTGCGTCGAATCTGGTGACGCAGCTTCAGTCTAACTGTCTAAGCTCGCAGGAAGGAGTGCTGCGCCTGGCACATCGCTGTCCTCTCCGCGCCTTAAGATCCAGATTAGTAAGAATACGGTTGCAAGAGCGATCATAAAAAAAATAATTCCTCCCTGGTGATGCAGCCTTCCTGTCAGATAGCCCGGATCGACGTGAGTGCCAAGCATCGAAATCGTGAAGACGCGCAAGCCGTTTTTTGCGATCGAGAGCGGTATGGCGACGGCGATGACCAGAGCCTTACGCCACGGTGAGCGCAAGAGCACCTGCGCGAGCACCATGGTGGTGACGAGCAGCATCGAGCTTGAACGAATGCTGCTGCACTCCTGCGACACTTCGACCGTGAGGCCGGGGATGTTGAGTACGACGCCGTCCTGGGAGACCGGAACACCCACGGCCGAGAAGAGGGCATGCGCCGTCAATGAGGAGCCCTGCTGCAAGAGGGTTACTACTGCATTCAAGAGTGACGATGGAAATGGCACGAGCCAAAATAAAAAGCAAAGCGGAAAAAGCAAAGCTCGCGCGGCTCGCGATCCGAGTGAAACGATACAAGTGCCAATCCAAAACAGAACCAGCGCGAACATGCGAATCGAGAGCTGGACATCCTGAGGAAGAGTCGCGGAGCGCACTACCGTGAAAATGGCGGCGAGGACTGCGATCGCCAGAAACACGAAACCGGCGCGAGTGTTTGGAGTGGACATTTCTTTCGGAGAAGGCCACTCCAGAAAGGGCGACTCAAGGAAGGGCGACTCAAGGAATATCAGGGCCAAACTGACAGGAAGAATTAAAAGGATGTGCGTGTATTGATCATTTCGCAGCGCCAGCGTGAGCGTAGCGAGCAAGGGGCGCCACCCGAACGCTAAAGAGATGGCCAAGAGGACGACGAATGTGAGTCGAGCCGATTTCAACTTGATTCTTTCAGTCGAGTCTGCGATCAGGCCGCTTTTGAATTCCGGCGACGGCCATTGCCGGGTTTATGGGGCAATTCCCGCCGCTTGGAGTCTGGGGCGAGAACTTTTTCGATTTCTTCCCGGAGCCAGCGATTGGCGGGATCGTTCTCGACGCTCTCATGCCAGTACAAGTGTGCTTCTAGGCGCGGTCCCGGCAGTGGGAATGGATAAACCTGATTGGTTAGAACCTTGTTCAGCAACTGGGCGTGCCGCTCGGGCAGGGTGAGCAGCATATCGGTTTGGCCGACCACCATACTGGCCGTGAGGTTGTGCTGGCTGCGCAGAAAAATCTCGCGCCGCAAGCCATGCCGACCGAGTTCGATATCGATCAGGCTGGGACCGTGGCGGCGGGAAGAGATTTGAATGTGACGCTGCGCCACGTAGGTATCCAGATCAAGCTGTTGCCGGATGGCAGGATGGCCACGCCGAGCCATGACTACGAACGGTTCATTCAAAAGCTGCTTATGCCGAATGCGATCGCTGGTCGTCATGGGAATGTCGATGGCCAGGTCGATCGAGCCGCTGGCTAATTCAGTCTCGAGGTCTCGGCGTTTGACGCGTGAGGTCGTGATCGACATGCCTGGGGCGGCGTGCGCCAGGCGTTGCAGCAGGGATGGAAGGATCAGCGCCTCGGCATATTCCCAGAGCGACATTTGAAATGTGCGACGTGTGTGCTCGGGGACGAAGTTGCGGCTCTGGCTGAGATTGGTCTCCAGAATCTGAAGCGCTTGCCGGACTTCTTCAATCATGTTTCTGGTAAAGGGTGTGGGCACCATGTGAGGACCCTGGCGGACAAAGAGCGGGTCTTGTAGAAGATCGCGCAGCCTCTTTAGCGCGTGGCTGATGGCTGGTTGAGTGAGGTTGAGCTGCTGGCCGGCGCGAGTGATGTTGCCCTCGCGGTAGATGGCTTCGAGGACCACGAACAGGTTCAGGTCGACCTGGCTCAGATGCACGCCGCCTATATTACAGGATTCGTAAGATTCATTAGGAGAATTCTTGCGGAATCACTAGGCTTGATGCCTGCGGTGTGGGGGCACGCAATGGACTTCTCTTTGTCGGCCACGGCCAAGGCTTATGTCCAGCGCCTCTCGGCATTCATGGAAGAGCATGTGTTGCCGGCCGAGGCGGAATATCACGCCGAGTTGCAGAATCTTCCGGACTGGCGGGGATGGAAGCAGCCTCCAATTATGGAGAGGGTGAAGGCGAAGGCAAAGGCCGCCGGGCTGTGGAATCTGTTTCTTCCGGACAAAGAGTATGGGGCGGGGCTCAGCAATGTGGAGTATGCGCCGCTGGCGGAAATTACCGGGCGATCTCCGATTGCGCCGGAGGTTTTTAACTGCAATGCGCCCGATACCGGCAACATGGAAGTGCTGGTTAAATATGGCTCTCCGGAACAGAAGGCGCGATGGCTTATGCCGTTGCTCGGGGGCGAGATTCGTTCGGCTTTCTGCATGACGGAACCGGACGTGGCGTCTTCCGATGCCACCAACATGCAAGCTACGGCTTTGATTGAGGGAGACGAGGTTGTTCTCAACGGATTGAAGTGGTGGAGTTCGGGATTGGGCCATCCCCATTGCCGGTTACTAATTTTCATGGGGATTACCAATCGCTCGGCCAGTCAGCATCAGAGGCATTCGATGGTGCTGGTGCCACTGGATACGCCGGGGGTCGAGATTCAGCGGATGGTATCGGTGTTTGGATCTTATGATCCGCCCTTTGGTCATGGCGAGGTCCGATTCACGAATGTGCGGTTGCCGCTGGACCACATTATTGCCGGACCGGGGCGCGGTTTCGAAATCGCGCAGGGACGGCTGGGGCCGGGGCGAATTCATCACTGTATGCGCACGCTGGGCGCGGCTGAACTGGCGCTTGAACTTTTGTGCCGGCGATCGCTTCAGCGAGTGGCGTTTGGCAAACCTCTGGCTGAACTGGGCGCGAACGGCGATGTCATTGCCGATGCCCGCATCATGCTGGAGCAAGCTCGGCTACTCACGCTCAAGGCGGCGTGGATGTTGGATGAGGCGGGCGTCAAAGGGGCGCGGAGCGAGATTTCACAGATCAAGGTCGCGGTTCCCAACATTGCGCTGGAGATTATCGACCGGGCGATTCAAATGCACGGAGGGGCAGGCGTTTCCGCGGATGTTCCCTTGGCGGACATGTTTGCGAAGATCCGCACGCTGCGGATTGCCGACGGGCCTGACGAGGTGCACCGCGCCTTGATTGCTCGGCTGGAACTTGGGAAATATAGAGCTTAGGACTCGGCCTTGGAGTGACGGTCTCTTCTTTCTTGGTTCCCTTTTTTCAGTTCCCTCTCCCCTGCTCTCAGTAACCTCGCGGCTATTGGCGCGGGCGCCCCCGCCGTCTTAGAACGAGAGGCGCACGCCAAGTTGGATCTGGCGTTTTGGAAACGCCGAAGTAAAAGCCAGCGGCGTGCTTGACGTCGCTGTGCCGCCACCTGTGAGCGGTGTGCCGGGTTTCATCCCACTTACGTTGAAGGTTGTGAAGCCCGGTTCAAAGCCGAAAAGAGGGCTGACTTCGTTGTTTACGCTGGCGTAGTTCGTGCGGTTCGCGAGGTTGAATCCCTCGGCTGTGAATCGCAGATCGGCTTTTTCGCCGAGTTTGTGCCGCCAGCTCAAGCGCATGTCGAAGTCGACGTAGTCGGGACCCAGGCCGGTGTCACGCGGGGCTCCAATGGGACGTTCATTGGTGGTGTGATTGTTGCCGTTGACCTCTCCGCCGGCGAGTAAGTTGAAAGGATGTCCGCTATGGGCCTGGAAAATCGGGGCTAACTGGAAGCCCGACAAGATACTCTCTCTCCAGGGACTGTCGATAACTCCTGCGATCAGGACCTTGTGGCGCTCGTCAAACTCGGAGAGACTGCGATCCAGATTGAGGTTGGTTGGATCCTGCGGACCGTAGTCGGTATTGTAATCGGTGGATGTATCGAAGCCTTTGGCGTAGGTGTAATTGCCGAACAGGGTGAAGTGCTCGCTGAAGCGCTTCTTGACTTCGACGATTCCACCTTCGTAAAGAGCGTAGGCACCGGAGGTGTATTGGTTATTCTGCACGATCAGCGGATTGATGAAGCATGCCTGCGTATTGCATGGCTGCCCCTCAACCCCGCCTAGTGGATCCGCGGTGAAGCCGGTAGTCGGGTCGGTCGTGTTCCAGTTGCGATAGGAAACCGTCTGGCCATTGGCCAGGGTTACCGGGGTGAACGGCGCAGGCAGCAGATTGGTATCGATGGCTACCGGGAGTCTCTGGGTATGAGAATAGATGCCACTTAGAGAGATTGAGAAGCCGTGAGAGATTTCGCGTTCGATTCCGAAGGAAGCCTGCTGCGCGATCGGAGGACGGAAGCCCGGCTGATTGACGAAAATTACCTGTAGTGGCGAGAGCGCACCGGTATTTGTAACGTCGATGCCAACTGGCTGGCTGCCCGCAAACGGGCCAGCTACAGAAGCGGGCGTGATGCAGGCGTTATTCCCTGGGGTCGGGGTGGTGCACTGAATCAATCCCTGCCCGAAGAGTGCCGCGAAAATAGTGGCCGAACCGGCGATGCCCAATTGCGGAACTCCGTTAATGCCATCCGCGTAGATGGAGATTTCGCGGTTGCAAGGGCTGGAGCCGCTACCGGGTATGATCGTCATTCCGAACTGGGAGACTCCGCAGATGCCGGAGACGTTGGCAACTTGGCCGCCTCCGGGCGCGTTTTCGACGGCAGACTTGTTGCCGTTAAGGACGCCAAGGCTCAAGTCGACATCGGGGATTTGGGCGTCAACTGGGCCGTAGAAAATTCCGTAACCGCCGCGGATGACGGTTTTGTGATCTTTGAAGGGATCCCAAGCGAAGGAGACGCGCGGAGCGAAATCTTTTTTGTAGGTGGTCAGTGGGGAGAATTGCGTGTCGAGTTCCCAGCGGAGGCCGTAGGTCAGAGTGAAATTGGAGGCTATCTTCCAGGAGTCTTGCGCATACAAGCCAGTGAGGGGGCGGGCGTAATAGCCATATGTGGGATCGCCGAAGCCCTGCTGGTAAATTTCGGGCAGACCCAAACCTGCTCCTTGCAGCGAATTGACTGCGGCCGAGGCTTGGTTCCCGAGGCAGTCGTTGACGCCGGTATTCGGGTCCACGCCCAGGCAAGGACTTATTGCGACACCTGGAAGCGAGCCGAACACAAAGCGCCCTGGGAAGAATGTGTGCGACTCGGTGTGATTGCCGCGGACCAGCTCGTAGCCGCCGAACTTAAATGAGTGATGGCCGCGAATCAACGAGAAGTTGTCCGCGAATTCATAGCGCCGCAGGATGGTGAAGTTGGGGAGAAAAATGTTCGTTCCCAGGTTATTGATAAAGCTTGGAATCTGAAGACCCGCCTCTCCCGGTTCATTCGGAACCACGTTGAAGTTGTTGTAATCCCATTGCACGCGGGCCTCATTCTGTGTGGATGGGGTGAACTGGTGATACCAGCTGACCTGGAGATTGTGGTCGTAGGTGTGAATCGAACTGCCCGCCGAGAAAGCAGTCAAGGACTGCACATCGGGCGACTCTTCGAGATCGTGTCCATATCTGTAGGTTATGGAGAGCTCATTATTCGCGTCAAAACGGTGATCGAGGCGACCTGATGCCAAGTATTCCCGTGTGTTATAGGGAAAAACTCCGCCCTCGGTTTCGAACTGGCTTACAAGGAAGGCGTTTACCGCGGTCTGACCCGGCATTACGAACGGGTTCCCGCTCGGAAGGGGGTAGATCGACAGAAGGCCCTGAAGGGCAAAAGCGCAGACCGCTGCGGGTTCGTCGAGCACCACTCCACCGGGCGCCAGGCACGGCACGCTCGGATTTGAGGATGCCGCCAGTGCGGAAATAATCGCCTGCTGTGCAAACCTGGGGTCACTTGGGTCAAAAGGGTTCGAGGTTGCTGCGGCGGAGGGTCCGGCGAAGATCGAACTGTCGGTTAGAAGAGGAACGGAGTTCTGTGAGTTCTGACGCAGGCCCTCGAAAGAAGCGAAGAGGAAAGTTTTATCTTTTTCGATGGGGAAGCCGATGTTTGCACCGTATTGCTGGCGGGTGAGCGAATTCTTAATGGGATCGCCGGTGGAGGTGGTGTTGAAATTCGAGTAGGTGGGATCGTTGGCGAGTGCCGAACTGAAAGCGAATGGGTCGCGCGCATCCAGCGAATCGTCGCGGAAGAAACCATAGACGGAGCCATGGACATTGTTGGTACCAGACTTGGTGACGATGTTGATTGACGCGCCGGTGGCAGAGCCAAGATCCGCGCCGTAGTTACTGCGATTGATCTGGAATTCCTGAACATCGTCCTGGTTGACAGTCAGGCGCACGCCTCCACTATCGCCTGAGGTTTCGCCTCCGTCCACCGTAATGCTGTTCCCTCGACCGTTACTGCCGTAGAACGACAAGCCGCTTTGTGGTGTTTGCTTGACTCTAAAATCCTGATCTCCCGCCAACCTGGAGGAATCGGAGACACCGGGCGCGAGCAATGTAAAGGTCAGGTAATCGCGGCGGTCAATGGGCAGATCGGTGATGTATTGTTGCGCGATGGTGTCGGCCTGGCTGCCGCGCTCTGTCTCGACGATGGGCGGCTGATCAGTTACTTCGATGACCGTTGCCACTGCTGCCGGCTTGAGTTTGAAATCGGAGACAAGGGTTTGGCCGACGGACACCGGGATGGCTTTGCGAATTTCTGTGGCGAATCCCGGCGTCTGCGCGCTGATGTCGTAGGTGGCCGGGGCGAGGCCAGTGACGCGATATTGGCCACTGTCATTCGTGGTCGCGGTGCGCTTGCCGCCTGTCTCAATGTCTACCACCTCAACCGTGGCTTTGGGGACAACGCTTCCGGCAGCGTCGGTGACCGTCCCGGTGATCTGCCCGGAGGTGCCTACGCCCTGCGCATGACATAGAGAGGCTGCGAGGAACAAGCATGCGAGAAGAGCTGCTGCGATTGGGATGATGCCGGAAATGGCGAAGCTGCATTTCCCGGAAACGGTTCGGGAAGCTGCGTGGCCGTTCAGACTCTTCTTTTCGAATTCCATGATTCCCCCACGTATTGCACGCGCGTTTTTGCGCGCAGATGTTGCGCGCATGTCCTGCGTTGCATATCCCCTGCGTTGCACATCCTAAGACAATGGCAAACAAACGTCGACGGTTATCTGACGGCAATCAACTGACAGCATTCAGTCGCGTTTCTCCCACATGGCGACTACTGCCTGGTCGGATACTTCCTGAAATGTTCTGTTTTGTCGACTCCGGTGCCTGGGAACGTACCGGCACTCTCCACGCTCTCGCCTCTTCAGAGCGCCACAAATTCATGATGGCCGTGAGCGTATCCGCCTTAACAAAATTCATCAAATGAATTGTTTTGATGATGATCTATGCCTGAGAAGAATGACGATTGCGGCAAGTTGTGCGTGAGGAAACGGGCCGACCGGGGTCGATCTTGGGCGGAAATCGATCTCGAACCGCCTTAATTGGAAGGCGAAACGAAAGGCGAAACGGAGAAGAGGAAATCAAGGATTTCTTTGTGCGCGGCCTCTGTCTGGTCGGTAAGGAAGAGGTGGCTGGCGCGCTGGAGCATGACCAGCTTTGCTCCTGGAATTTTATTCGCGATCAAATGCGCGTTGCCTGGGGGGATGAGTTCGTCCGACTCTCCATGCAGGACGAGGGTGGGCGCAGTGATCTGATCGAGCCGGCTATAGGCTTCCCAGGCGAGAATGCCCTGGAGTTGCGCCATATAACCTTCAGGAGTTGGCAGGCATTGCTGGCGGATCCGCAGGTCTTCATCAATTTTTTCTCGCGGCGTTGCTGCATCGTAAATGAATGGCAGGGCGCCTTCGCGCGCTTGCGTCCACGTCATGCCGCGAGCGAATAGAACGTCGGCGACTTTGCGCTCGGCACGCACCGCGGACGGCCCGCCCGGGGAGGTGCAGCCAAGGATGAGCGCGCGCGTTCGCGCAGGATATTGCAAGGCGAATTCCTGAGCGATCATGCCGCCCATGGAAATGCCGAATATGTGGGCGCGGGGCACGCCGGCCGCGTCGAGAACCGCTGCGGCATCGGACGCCATGGTCGCGATTGAATAAGGGCCGGGGGGCACTTCGCTTAATCCCACGCCGCGATTGTCGAGGGCGATTGTGCGAAAATATTGCGCCAAGGCGGGGCGTATACGGTGCCAGAGAAGTGAGGCATAGCCGAGACCCATGATCAGCAGAATGGGTGGGCTTTGTCCCTGTTCCTTTCCCTGTTCGTCCCAGTAGATTTTTGTGCCTTGGTTTTCGACAAATGACACGGAGGCGCTCCTGAAGCTCGATTAAGCTACCTTGAGCATGAGTTTTCCAGAGTTTTCGCTCTTGAAGAGTTTCAGCAGAGTTTCTGGGAAGGTTTCGAGTCCTTCCACAATCTCTTCGCGGGACTTCAGTTTGCCCGCCGCCATCCAGGCGGCCATTTCTTCTCCGGCTTGGGCGTAGCGGTCGACATAATCCAGGACCAGCGTGCCTTTCATGGTGGCGCGATTCGATATTAGAGATAGATAGTTGCTGGGCCCCGCGACCGGGACGGTGCTGCAATATTGCGAGATCGCGCCGCAGATTACGATGCGCGCGCGCATTCCGATCTGCGACAGTGCGGCATCCAGGATTGCTCCGCCGACGTTATCGAAGTAAACGTCGATGCCGTTCGGGCAACGCTTGCGCAATGCCTTCTTCACGTCTTCATTCTTGTAATCGATGGCGGCGTCGAAGCCGAGTTCCTGCGCGATGTAGCTGCACTTCTCGGGGCCGCCGGCGATGCCGATCACGCGGCAACCTTTGATCCTGGCGATCTGCCCAACGATCGAGCCGACGGCGCCGGCGGCTGCCGAGACGACGATTGTCTCTCCGGACTTCGGCTGACCGGTGTCGAGAAGGCCGAAATATGCGGTCATGCCCGGCATGCCTAATACGCTGAGATACTTTGGCAGCGGAGCGAGTTTCGCATCGACTTTTGTTAATCCACGGCCGTCGGTCAGGGCATATTCCTGCATCCCAAATGCTCCCGACACATGATCGCCGACTGCGAAGCGGGGATTGCGTGACGCCGTTACTACTCCGAGGCCGAGGGCGCGCATGACTTCTCCGATGCCCACAGGCGGCAGGTAGGAACGCGCCTCGTTGATCCACATGCGCATGGCGGGATCGAGCGAAATGTACAACAACTGGACGACTAGCTCGCCTTCTTTTGGCTCCGGGACTGATTCTTCCGTGTAGGTCCAGTCGCTGCGCTTTGGCATTCCGACGGGGCGCGCAGCGAGTAGAAATTTGTGGTTCG
>JBAWBE010000064.1:0-11968 GCA_049589635.1 Terriglobales bacterium | reverse complement strand
GCTATTTCACTGGGTCATGGCCGCCGCCATGTTCACGCTGCTGTTTACCGCCTTCCTGCCGAAGGTCGGCGTCCAGTTTCCCTGGGTGACCTATCATTGGATCGCGGGCGTCGTCCTGACGGCTTCCATTCTCTTTCATATCGTCCATGCGTCCTTCTTTCTGGACTTCTGGTCGATCTGGCCTGATCGCATCGATGTGCGGGATGCATGGCGAAGAGTGATGAGGGCGGCCGGAAGACCTGAGCCACCTCCGGACAAATTCGCCAAATATCCTTTGGAGAACAAGCTCTACCACGGCGCCATCATCGCCGCCGGTCTCTCCGCGATCATCACTGGCGTATTCATGATGTCTCGGGTGCGCACCGCCTTCTTTCCCCGCAATCCATATCTCTTTAGCGACATGACCTGGGGCATGATGTATGTGCTGCACGGCCTGGCGGGTGTGGGACTGATCGCACTGATCATGGTCCACGTCTACTTCGGACTGCGCCCGGAAAAACGCCCCATCACTAAGTCGATGATCTTCGGCTGGATGAGCCGCGACTTTTATTTAAAAGAACATGATCCCAAGCGATGGGTGGTGGAGACGCCTTCGTCTCCATCTTCGCCATCTTCTTCGGCATCGAATTCCGAACGTTTGGAAGGGCGAGGGCTAACCGATGCCGTCTGAAGTGGGGAATCGTTGTGAGGCCATTGAAGAGTGCTACGAATTCATGCTCGCCTACGCAGCCCAGGGTCTCCGCACGGACGAAGGCAGCAAATCGGGCGGGCAGGTTCGTGAGTTCCTGCAACGCGCAATCCAAGCATTGACCGGGCTGACCGAGGCTTGTGCAGCAGCAATCAGCGTGGAAGGTCTTGAGCCAGCCGACAAATACACGGCGTTTCTTGCCGTTCTCGATCGCGACTCCCGCGACGCTCTGGCCGCCATTGAATTGGTTCTGGCCCAACCCGCTATCAGTTCGCAGTTGATTGATAATCTGAACGCTTCTATTCATCTCCGCGCACTGCTCACCGACTTGTTTTTACTGGATGAAATCCTGAAGAACCATCGCAAACCGGCAGAGCTGACTGTCACCAACAAAGGCGATTGAGTCAATCGCGAGCGCGCATTTTCGCACGAGAGCCGTCAGAAATTGCGCCAGCTCGGGCCTGTATAAGGGCCGCCCAGATTTTTGACCGTCACGCCGAGTAGCCGGTTGCCGATGCCCGCTCACTTAGGTTGCACGGCCAGAGCTTTCGCCCTTCGCTCGTGGTAGTAGTGCGGTTGCTGCGCTCAACCCTTCAGTAGCGATTCAAGGCACACCCGCGTCGTCCCGTCCGGCCCTTCGAAGCAATGCCATTGCCTGGTCCCAGTGCCGGTATCGAGCACCCGTCCCTTACCCGACAAAATCTCGGCTTGTACGACATCGACCTCGCACCCACACTGCCGGCACCACATGCGCGCGCAAGCGCCGCGCCGGATGGTCAAAGTCTGGTCGGTCTGGATGGTGATCTCTATCCTTTTATGTGCCCTCTTATGTCCCGTCTTGGCCTCCTCTGAAACCTTTACCCGGCGCGCATCTCGTGCTAAAGTCCAGCCAAGTCCCGGCGCGATTTCCGGTCGCTCACCTGCCGGAAATGCACTCTGCCCCAAGTAGGCCGGGGAAGTCTTTAGGAAGCCATCAAAAGTTCTTAGGATTGATTAGATCAGGCTATGGCGATGGAAACAAAGCAGTTGTACGAGTTTGGACCTTTTCGCCTCGACCCGGACAAACTGCTCCTGTTGCGGGATGACCAACCAGTTCCGCTACCACCTAAGGCTTTTGAAACCCTTCTTGTGTTAATCCAGCATAGCGAAACCGTGGTACTCAAAGACGATCTGATGAAGTCGATCTGGCCCGACACCTTCGTCGAGGAGTCAAATCTGGCGCAAAACATCTTTGTCCTGCGCAAGACTCTGGCTGAGGCCGCGGGCGACCATCGCTACATCGTTACTGTTCCAGGCAGAGGATACCGATTTACCGAGAAAGTACGGCTGGTTCCCGGACGGCCAGACGTCGTTGTCGAGAGCCATTCGATCACTCGCGTCGTCGTCGATGAGCTGACCGATGAGTTGACAGACGACGAACTGCCAGACGACGAGCTGACAGACGAGCAAAGTTCGAGCAACTGGTGGCGTTGGGCTGGAGTCGCCGCCATCATCCTGGCAGCCGTGTTTGCTGCCGTCTGGTACCGGTCTTCGGACAAAGCGCCGAGGTTTTCTGAATCGAAGCTCACTGAAAAAGACACGGTCGTGATCGCCGACTTCGCCAATACGACCGGAGATCCGGTGTTCGATGGCGCGCTGCGGCAAGGGCTTTCTGCCCAACTGGAGCAGTCTCCATTTCTAAACTTGCTTTCCGACCGTCGCACCGCTCAGACGCTCGCCCTGATGGACCAGCCTAAGGATGCGCGGCTGACCCATGAATTGGCGCTGGAGGTTTGCCAGCGCACGGCTGGTGCGGCCGTATTGGACGGATCGATTGCACAGGTTGGTACGAGTTACCTTCTCACTTTGCGTGCGCTGGATTGCTCAAACGGCGAAGCCCTTGCCAGCGCGGAGGCAGAGGCCAGCGACAAAAATCACGTTCTCAATTCACTCGGGAGCGTTGCCTCCGCAATTCGCGGCAAGTTGGGTGAGTCGCTCACGTCGGTCCAGAAATATGACGTCCCTCCTGAGTACGTGACAACGCCGTCGCTGGAAGCGCTGAAGGCCTACAGCCTCGCCATGAAAGAGCGCAACCGGCCCAACAGCGATTTAACTCTGACCCGGCAATTGTTTCAGAGAGCGATCGACCTGGATCCCGAGTTCGCGATGGCGTATGCGCAATTAGGGGTCCTCTATTTCAATTGGGGCCAGACCGTCAGGGGGGCTGACAACATCAGAAAGGCGTACGAACTGCGAGAGCGAGTCAGCGAGAGAGAAAAGTTCTACATCGCTTCGCACTATGACGAACAGGTCATAGGTGATTTGGAGTCCGCGCGCAAGGATTTCGAATTGTGGACACAGATCTACCCACGTGATGCCGGTCCGGTTGCCAATCTAGGTGTCGTCTCTCTCTTCCTGGGTGATTATGAAAAAGTATTAGCTATGACCGACGAGGCGGAGAAGCTGTCCCACTCCCCGTCGCAGTCACACTCGTCAAACTATGTCTGGTGTTACATTTTTCTTAACCGTTTAGACGAAGCCAAGGCCACAGCCCTGGCGCCACAAAGCAATAATCAGGACGACCCATCCTTCCATCTCAATCTTTACATCATTGATTTTCTTCAACATGATGTTGCCAGCATGAATCGCGAGGCGGAGGGGTTGGTGAACAATCCGACGTGGGGCCACGCCGTTCTCTACTACGAAGCGGCCACGGCCGGTTACGGCGGGCAGTTCTCCAAGGCACGAGAGCTTACGCGCCGTGCGGCGGAGTCCGCGCAAAAAGCCGATAATAAGCAGTCGGCGGCGATCTACGAAGCGGACGCGGCAATCCGCGAGGCGCTGGGAGGCAATGCGGCTTTGGCAAAGCAGCAGGCGAAGTTGGCGCTCGCGCTCTCCAATGGCAAGGATGTTGAAGCCATGGCTGCGATCGCGATGGCCATGGCGGGCGATTCAGCTCACGCTAAGTTTCTTAGCGACGATCTCGCCAAACGGTTTCCGCAAGACACGATCGTACAGCTGAATTATCTACCAACGATTCGGGCTGCCGGACAAGTGGTGGCTCGTGACGCTGATGCGGCGATACAGACGCTCGCTCCCGCAGCGCCCTACGAATTGGGAACTGCGGCGTTGGATGCCGGTATCAGTCTCTACCCGGTCTACGTGCGCGGCGACGCGTATCTCGCCGCCAGGCAGGGTCCGGCCGCCGTCGGTGAGTTTCAGAAGATTATTGATCATCCCGGCGTGGTTCAAAACGAGTTGATCGGTGCGCTCGCGCGCCTGGGGCAGGGAAGAGCTTACGCCCTGTCGGGCGATACAACCAGGGCCCATGCCGCCTATCAGGACTTCTTTACGCTCTGGAAACACTCCGACGCCGATGTTCCACTCTTGCAGCAAGCGAAAACGGAGTACGGCAGACTGCAATAGTTTCCCCGTCGGAGACTGCGCGCGGCTCTAAACGAGTTTGCCTGAGAGAATATTCTCGGGCGAGAACTTCATTCCCAACCCCCACCTAAAGCCTGATAGAGCTGAACCAGCGCGATTAGTTCGTTGCCTTGCGCTTGGGCTACCGCTAGCTCTGCCGAGAACGAATTGGTTTCATTTGTCAGCACTTCGAGATAATCCGTTGTTCCGGCTTTAAAGCGCACTTCGGATAACCGTGCTGCATCGCGTGCCGATTCCAGCAAGTGCTCCTGTTGAACTCTCGTCTCCTGATCCTTGCGGTAAGCGACCAGCGCATTTGAGACGTCGCGAAACGCGCCTTGAATCGTCTGCTGATAAGTCAGCACCGTTTGGTCACGCTCGGCCTGCGCGAGACGCACGTTGTTCTTCAGACGGCCTCCCTGGAAAATCGGCTGCGTCAGAGATGCGGCCATGTTCCAGATTCCAGCAGGACCGGTGAAAAGGTCGGTCAGCGCCGGACTTTCGTAGCCCGCGGTTGCTGTGAGCGCGATGTCGGGAAAGTATGCTGCGCGCGCAACGCCGATCTGCGCGTTGGCTGCGATCAGGTTCGCTTCAGCTTGGTGGATGTCCGGACGGCGCTCCAGCAGCGCCGATGGAATTCCCGCGGGCACTTCGGGAGAATGCGGCTGCTCGGTGAGCTTGAGTCCGCGCGGGACGTCTCCTGGATTTTGTCCGAGCAGAATGCTGATGGCATTTTCCTCCTGCGCAACCTGACGCTCGAGGTCAGGGACTTCGGTTGCCGCGGTATAGACAAGCTGCTCGGATTGACGCACGTCGAGCAGCGAGCTAATGCCGTGCTGCTCGAGGGTTTGCGTCAGCTTGAGCGAATCGTGGCGCGAGTTGAGGGTATGCTGCGAGATCTCGAGTTCGAGGTCGTCCTCGCGCAACTGGAAGTAAGCAGTAGCAAGGTTAGCGACCAGCGATGACATAACCTCTTTTTGCGCCCACTCATTGGCGAGCAGGGTGGCGCGCGTAGCTTCCGTCGCGCGGCGATACTTACCCCAGAAGTCAAGGTCCCACGCCGCGGAAGCCGCGACTTGTCCCTGCGTGAGTTCATAGGCAGGAATCGGTCCAAGCTGCGGGCTCTGCTGGCTGGTGACGTTGCCGCCCACGCTCAGTGTTGGGAGCTGATTGGCGCGCGTGATGCCGACTTGCGCCTGTGCCTGGAGCACGCGCGTCGCCGCAATGCGAACGTCATAGTTGTTCTTAAGCGCCGTGCGAATCAGGCTCTGAAGTTGCGGGTCCTGGAAAACTTCCCACCACTTCTCGTCACCCAGAGGTCGAGCAGACGACTGAGGAGATGACTGCGCGGACGCCTGCGCCGCTGGCGCGTTCGGTTGCGCCGGCTGCTGCGTGTCGGAACTCGCGGGCTGTTGCTCGGCTTCCGCGCCGCGATATGTGACCGGAACGTCGACGGTCGGACGCTTGTAGTTTGGACCCACAGCGCAGCCGATCGTGCCGGCAATTGCGAGCATAATTCCCGCAAGCGGTAAATAAGGACGACTCACAGCGCTATTCATACAATTAGTCTCCGTGTCCTTCCTGCAACGCGAAACTCGGCTCAGGCGCGTGCTCGCGAGGCGAGCGGAAGAACGAGAAGCGATCCAGCACCTTCTGCTGGAACTCTTCCAGGTATAGATAGATCGCAGGTGTCACGAAAAGCGTGATGAACTGCGAGACGATCAAACCGCCGACAACTACGAGGCCCAGCGGACGGCGCGATGAGCCATCCGCGCCATAGCCGAGCGCGATCGGCATTGCACCCAGCAACGCCGCCGCCGTCGTCATCATGATGGGACGGAAACGCTCCATGCTGGCATCGTGAATGGCCTGATCGTCAGCAATACCTTGCCGAACGCGCTGTTCGGCGAAGTCGACGATCATGATTCCATTCTTCTTCACGATTCCCATCAGCATGAACATGCCGATGTACGCGTAGAGGGAAGCTTCCTCGCCGAAGATCCACAACGTAAGCAAGCCGCCGAGCAACGCGACCGGCAACGACGAGAGCACCGTGATCGGATGCAGATAGCTTTCGTACAGAATCGCCAGAATCACATACATGACAAACACGGCGACGATCATCAGGATCGCGAGATCGCGAACCGTGTTCTGGAACACCAGCGCTTCGCCTTGCAGCGCGCCTTGAACGCTCGGAGGCAGAATCTGCTTGGCGGTGTTTTCCACGTAGTTAGTCGCCGGTCCAATCGCAAAGCCAGGTTTCAGGTTGAAGAACATGGTCACGCTGGTGAACTGGTTGATGTGGTTGACCGCCTGCGGCCCAATCACCGGATGCCAGCTGGTGACGGCATTGAGCGGAATCATGCGCTGCCCATCATCGCTCTTGATGTAGAGCTTACCGAGATCTTCGGGGCCCGAGCGCTTATCGTCGGCGACCTCGAGGATCACTTGATATTGGTCGGTTGCCTTCTTGATCAGGTAGCTGTAGTTCTGCGAGTAGGCATCATGCAGCAAGGTGAGAATGCGCGTCTCTGAAACTCCATACAGCTTCGCCTGATCGCGCAAAATGTCGACCTGCAAGTTCGGCGTGTGATTGTAGAGATCGGAGTTCACGAACAGGAATCCCGGATACTCGTGCATCTTTGCCATCATCTTGCCGGCAGTTTCGTAAACCTCATTCGGATCGATCCCCGAGAGCGCATAAGCAAACTGCCCCTGCGCATTCGCAGTCGCTCCGGTAGAAATTTCGAGCGCAGGATTCGGCTGCAAGAACGCGACGGTGCCAGGAATGGTGGTGGCGATTCCACCCATGAGCTGTCCGGCAACTTGAGCGATTGGCGCACGTTCGGACGGAGGTTTGAGGAAAGCGATCAGAAACGCCTGGTTCGAGCCGAGGAACGCAGCGTTGCCGCTCATAGTAAAAGTGCTGCGGACGGCGGGATTCGCCCTCATGATCTTTTCGGCTTGCGTCTGGTAAGCGTGCATCTGGTCGGGCGAACTACCTTCCTGCGCGACCAGGATGCCGCGGATGAAGGAGCTGTCACCGACGGGGAGGAACGCCTTCGGAACGACATAGAAAAGGTAGCCAGTCCCAATCAGGCAGACGACCCAAATGACGGCGGAGATCCAGCGTTGGCGAAGGAAGAACCAGAGCTGGCGTCCGTAGAGATCGAGAACACGGCGCTCGATGGCGCCGAAGACGCGCTCCATCCAGGTCTTCTTGGCGTTCTTGCCGCGTTCGCCGAGCAGGCGCGAAGTCATCAGCGGCGTAAGCGTGAGCGAAACGATGCCGCTGGCAAGAATCGAGATGACGATGGTGATGGAGAACTCGCGGAAGATACGCCCCATCAGGCCGCTCATAAAGACGAGCGGGATGAAGACTGCTGCCAGCGAGAGCGTCATGGCCAAGATGGTGAAGCTGATTTCTTTTGCCGATTCGATGGAAGCCTCGAAGGCGTTCATGCCTTCCTGCTCCATCAGGCGCACCGTGTTTTCAAGGAACACGATGGCGTCATCGACCAGGAAGCCGATGGCGAGCGTGAGCGCCATGAGCGAAAGGTTATCGAGGCTGTAGCCGAGGAGGTCCATGAAAATGAACGTCAGCAGCAGCGAGAGCGGCAAGGCGACGGCGGGGATCAAGGTATCGGTGGCGCGGCCGAGGAAGATGAAGATCACCATGACCACGAGCACGAACGCGAGGTAGAGCGTCGTCTTGACGTCGTTGATGCCGGTGACGATGGTCTCCGAGCGGTCGTAGGCCGTAAACAGCAGAACCGAACCGGGAAGTTGCGATTGAATCGACGGCAACATGTCGCGCACCGACTTCGCTACCTCTACCGCATTCACTCCCGCCCGGCGAAACACGCCGATGAAAACGTTTGCGCCCGGTTGCGGGTAACCACGAACCCAGACGCGCATGTCGATGCGTTCGTCCTGCACTCCCTCTTTGGATGTCGCCACATCTTTGAGGTAAACGGGGGCGCCGTTGGTATTGCCGACGATGAGGTTGTCGTACTGGTCGGCAGTCATCAACTGTCCTTGCGGTTGCAGCAGGAAGCTGCGATGCGGACCATCGAATTGCCCGGCGCCGGTATAGGCCGTGCCGTTTTTGACCGCGTTGGTTAGATCTTCGAGCGTGATGTTGCGGACGGCCATCTTCGAAGGATCAGCTTTGAGACGAACCGCCGATTGCGTTCCGTAGATAGCAACCTGGCTCACGCCGGGAAGAATGCTGATGCGCTCGCCGATCTGCGTGTTTGCGTAGTCGTAAAGCTGGCCCTCCGTCGCTGTGTCGCTCACGATCGCGATGTACATGATCGGCTGGTCATTCGGGTTCGTCTTGGTGAAAGTGGGAGGGCTTGGGAGATCGACGGGCAACTGTCCTTGCGCGCGCGTGATGGCCGCCTGCACGTCAGTCGCTGCGCCGTCGAGGCTCTTCGAGAGATCAAACTGAAGCACGAAGCTGGAATGGCCCTGGAGATTGTTTGAGGTCACCAGCTCAAGCCCAGGTATCTGCATGAATTGGCGCTCGAGCGGCGTGGCCACGTTGTTGGCCATCGTGTCCGGAGTCGCACCCGGATAGTTCACCTGCACCTGAATCACGGGATAGTCGATCGCGGGCAGATCGCTTACGGGCAGCCGCGTAAACGCGAACAATCCGAAGAGCAAGACCGAGACCGTCAGCGCGACGGTCATTACTGGACGGCGTATAAAGACTTCGGAGAGATTCACGACTGGCCTCCCTGCTTGGCTTTGGCCTGGTTATCGGCGCTCGACTTGCCGGGATTCGACTTGTCCGGATTAGTTGCGGGCAACGCGGAAGACTCCCCACCGACGCGCACCTTGCCGCCCGGACGAATCAGCATCTGGCCGGCGAGCACAATGCGCTCGTTCGGGGCGATTCCTTCTGTGACGACGACGTTGTCTCCCTGGCGCAGGCCAAGTTTCACAGGTCGCAGTTCAGCGCTGTCATCCGCCTTCACAACATAAACAAACGGGCCTTGCTGGCTGATTTGCGCGGCCTGATTTGGTATCAGTACCGCCCCTTTATCGGTAGCGAGAACAAGCTTCACGTCGACAAACTGCCCCGGCCAGAAGTGATGATCAGGATTGGTCAGAGTCGCGCGCAAATTGACGGTGCCGCTACCGTTTTGCACTGAGTTGTCGAGAAATTCGACGCGCCCCAACCGCGCCGCGCTTTCAGGGTCGGAAGGAAGACGAACGGCCGCTGTCAGCTTGCCGCTCGACATCTGCTTCTGGACGGCGGGCAGATCGCTTTCCGTGATCGTGAAATCCGCGTAGATCGGGTCAAGGCGCTGGATCGACAAGAGCGACGTCGTATTCGCTTGGACCACATTGCCGACATCGACGAGGCGCGCGCCGGCGCGGCCATTAATGGGCGAGTGGATATAGCAGTACTCGAGATTAAGCCGAGCGGTTTCAAGCGCCGCCTGGGCGGATTCCACCAGCGCCTGATCGACATCTACGGCGTTCTTCTTCGTGTCGTAATCCTGCTTCGAGATTGCGTGCTCGCCGATCACCTCCTCGTCGCGAGCAAACTGAATCTTCGCCAGATCGAGCGCCGCTTTGGCCTGAGCCAGGGCCGCCTTCGCGGCGTCGACTTGCGCCTGGTAGGGGCGAGGATCGATCACGAAGAGTAGCTGGTCTTTGGAGAGATTCTCGCCATCCTGAAAGTGGCGCTCGACAATTCGGCCTGCGACTTGCGGCGTCACCGTAACCGCTTCGAATGCGGCATTGTGGCCGATCTCGTCGAGATATCGCGGCACGTCCTGCGCCGCGGCTTTCACGACCGTGACCAGCGGCAGCGGCATGGCTGGCGCCGCCTGCACGTTGCCTTTGCTGCATGCGAGCGTCGCTCCAAGCGCCAGCGCCGTGGCCGCTAACATAAGATTTCGATTCCGGAACGTGTTCATCTTCACAATCATCCCCACCCTTTTTTGTTCTTTCATTGCCATCCCCATTCTTCGTGTTGCAAGGTTTGTTTTATGCCGGAGTCGCGAGAAGCGACATCACTCTACTTACGTAGGCGGCGCCGGCATCGGCCAGCGAGGCCTCCGTGGCATCAATGCCCGCGAGCTTGCGATGCAGCTCTGGGCGTCCACCGATTTGCTCGAGAGCACCTGTCCGCGCCGTGATGAGCTCGGTGACCGAGCAGTCCAGCAGAAGCGATGCCTCGCGATTGGAATAACCTTCGAGGACCGACATCACGAACGCAAAGCGCTGGAACACCGGCAGCGCGATAATCGCCGTCACCTCTTCATTGAAAGTCCCCATGTGGGTCGCGACCGCTACGTGGACTGGGCCGGCATGCTCTCCGAGCCCAGTCCCGTTCGCGGGCTGGTGATTCTCTGTTGCCAGTTGCGGACGCGGATGGATCATCCGGATCGCACTCGCGATAATCGTGCGCCTGGCCCAGGATTGTGCCCAATCCTTGAAGACCACGCTGCCGGTCTTCGAATCCTCCAATCCCGAGACAAAACACTTCTCTGCGGATGCGTGATCGGTCGTCAGCAGAAACGCGAGCAGATACAAGCGGTTCATATCGCTCTCGAAAATCCGGCAGAAGTCTGTACTGGTTGCGTACGCTGTGGAGTTGTGATGTGCCGTTTGATGTGCGATGTGATTTGTCCCGAGCATCTTCGACTTCTCCTTAATTGGTTGTCGTTTGAACCTTCGGAAAATCGACAATCAATTTTTATTGGCCCATTGTCTGTTGCCCCATTTTGTCGCCCAATTGTTTTTCGGCCGACCCCTCACTGCGCCTTGCATCGGCATCGCCGCGCTAGTTGCTTCAGAACGTGCCTCGTCAAAACGCCGTCGCAAGCGAACTTCGCGCCATCTTTCATCAGTTTGAACAGCGTGTTTTCGCCATCCGCGCTGATGACCGTGACGTCGCTGAGGTCAATGACTAACTTGCGACCGCTGAGCTGCTCGCCAGCGCTTCGCCAGGCACTCTCTACCTCCGCCGTCCATGGAGGAACCAGCTTGCCTTGCAAAACGAGCCTGCGCTGGCCATGAGTCTCGACAATTGAAATCTTGAACATTGCTGGGCTTCTTATGCATAGACACAGTGCAATGCCCATGCCAAACGGAGAGTGTCGGCATTTTCGCGATAAGTGACTGATTTGGATTGAGTAAAACAGAATGCAAAAATCAGTAGTGTCGAAAAATGTCGAAGACTATTTCGACAGATGTCGAAGGGTGACGATGTCCGGAGGGGCGACGTTGACGACGAAGTTGAACCCGCGAGACTAGAACGGAAAACCAGAGGAAGAAAGAAATCGGATAGCGAAGGTAAATGGCGGGGGCAGACAGAACAACTCAGACGAATGAAGTCAGACGACTTGGCGCGCGTCGATTCCGAGCTTCTTCATACGTGAAATCAGGGTCGTGCGTTTGAGGCCCATGCGCGCGGCAGCGCCATCGGGGCCAGCGACCCGGCCTCTTGTGTCCTTGAGAATGCGGAGGATTTCGCTGCGGTCATCAGTCGCGCGCGCATCCTGCATCGGAACGCCCTTGTTATTCGTGCCGAGTTCTCCGACCGGCACCTGGAGCGCCGAACCCTGCGTAAGAATCACCGAGCGCTCGATGAAGTTTTCAAGCTCGCGGATATTTCCCGGCCAGTGCCAGCTCGAAATCTTTTTCATAGCCGCGGTGGGGATCGATTCGATTTTCTTCTCCATGCGGCGCCCGTATTTCTGCGCGAAGTAACGTACCAGCAGCGGAATATCTTCCGGGCGTTCACGCAGGGGCGGAATCCGAATAGGGAAGACGTTCAGGCGGTAATACAGGTCGCTGCGAAATTCACGGCTCTCAATCATTTTGTCGAGATCGCGATTGGTCGCCGCTACCAGGCGC
>JBAWBE010000063.1:0-3000 GCA_049589635.1 Terriglobales bacterium | reverse complement strand
ACAATCCGGCGAAACTGGTGCGATGTGCGCCCAGTTCATAAGGAGCCGCGGGCTGCAACAATTCAAGCGCTTTCGATGGCTGGCCCTGGTTGAGTGCGATCATGGCTCGAAGGGCAGGCAGGTAACTGAACCGCACCGACGTGTCTTCGGGAAATCGTTTCTCCAGATCGGCGGCCAAGGTTGAGGGCTGCGATGTATCTCCGGCGATCACGAGCGCCAGCCCCGCGCCATACTCTACTTCGCGGTCATTCGACAGTAACAGCGCTGCCTTGGCGCGCTCGCGGGCAGCAAGCGCGTTTCCGAAGAAGGCTTCCCGGAGAGCGGCGCCCGCCTCAAACAGGCCCGCTCTTTCGCGATGCGCCGCCTGTTGAGCTGCGTCTACCGCAATGCGAGACACCTGCCTCGCCTGTTGCAAGTGCCCGGTATACGCCAACGCGAACGCCTCGTGGTTCGCGATGCGGGCCTCGCCTCCCGGACCGGACTTGGCCACGGTGACTTCGTGCTTCATTTCACCGGCATCACCTTTGAGAAATGCCATGTCGTATCGCAGTGCCGTAAATTGGGGACTATCCAGTTTCCGCGCGGTGCCCATCGCTATGGCATTTTCGGCATCGTCCATGCGTTCCAGCGCAATGTAATCGCTGGCCAGAACGGCATAAGGGAATATCGAGTCCGGATCGATCTCCATTACCCTTTGTGATTCCTCAATCGACTTCTCATACCTGCCGGACGCGAGATAAATAAATCCCGCGAGAAAGGAGTGGGGCAGTCTCTCCCTGGGATAGGTCTGCGCCCACAAACTGCAGGTCTGTTCCGCTTTCTCCAGATTCCCTGTGGCGCGCCCGTCGTAGTAAGCGAGAATAAAAAATTTTTCCGCGTCGCTGGCCCGCTCTCGTAATTCGTAGGCTCTGCTGATGTTTTCTGCTCCCAGCGCCGACTCCCCGCCGTCGCCATACATCAGTCCCAAGGCCGCGTAGGCGCTGGCGAATTTTGGATCGAGATCAACGGCGCGTTTGAAAAACGGGATGGCTGCACCAGACCCTTTCGACCACGTAACCTGCCATCCTGCGCTGTAGGCTTTCAGAGCTTCCATGGAAGAGGTCGTCGCTTCGGCAAGCGGCGTGTTGTACTTCTGAACCGTGGTTAACGATTCGCCCACCCGACTCCTGAACTTGCTGGCAATCTCTCCGAGGGCGTTCAGTACATCTTCCTTTTTCGCCGCTTGAACCTGTTCTTCCACCAAGACGTTGCCACTGCGGCAATCCTTCGCGCGCAAACCTACAACATACTGGCTTCCAAGGCTGCTGATGGTGGCGTCCAATACCGCAGCGCTGCCGGTGCGTTCGCATACGTCGCGGGCAATCGCGGGCGTTAGACGAGCCTCCGATGGCTGGCCCATCAGGCGGAGCTCGGCCTGCATGCGCTCTTCCGAGATAAGACTTAGAAACGGCGACTGCTCGAGCTGCACCGCCAGGCCCTGCCGCAAGGTTCCGTCAAACACCGGATCGCCGGTTGTGTTCGCGAAGTCCGCCAGAACGATCGTGTCTTTATCGGTAAGCTTGGGCGGCGGACGATGAAGATACAAATATCCGCTAGCACACACGACCAACGCCGCCGAAACGGCAAGAACAACTGATATCCCGCGTTTCTTCTTACGCGCCGAGATTCCAGAGGCGGCTGTCGCCGGGAGTTGCGCTGAATCCGTGTCGCGCCTCAGCCGGCGGAGATCTGCCCGGATTTCCGAGGCGTGCTGGTAGCGAAGATTCAGGTCTTTCTCCAGACATTTGCCAATGATCCTCTCCAGTTCGGCCGGCAGATCGGCGTTCAATCGCACGGCAGGAACCGGTGCGCGGTTCAGAATGGCGTCAAAAATCAATCCTGTAGTCTCGCCACGGAAGGGCAGTGTTCCGGTTGCGGTCTCGTAGAGCACTACGCCGAACGAGAACAGATCAGAGCGAGAGTCCAGTTCCTTTCCTCGCACTTGCTCCGGTGACATATATGAGACTGTGCCGACCGCGATGCCCGGGTTGGTGAGAGATTCCTCCAGAGTCGAAGCGTTCATATTCATGCCTTCGCCTTTGAGGGAAAGCTTGGCCAGGCCAAAATCGAGGACTTTCGCGTGTCCACTCTGGGTCACAAAGATATTCGCGGTCTTGATGTCGCGGTGCACGATGCGGGCGGCGTGAGCGGCGTCTAGTGCGTCCGCAATCTCGACGCCCAGCGACAGGATCGAATCAGTCTCCATGGGACGTCCCGCGATGCGGTGCTTCAGAGTCGCACCGTCGAGGAACTCCATGGCGATGAATGAGCGCTCGTCCTGTTTACTGATTTCGTAGATGGTGCAGATATTGGGATGATTGAGAGCCGAGGCCGCGCGGGCCTCACGGCGGAAGCGTTCCAGAGCTTGCGGGTCGTGGGACATTCCCTCAGGAAGAAATTTCAGGGCGACAAAGCGACCAAGGTCAGTGTCTTCAGCCTTGAAAACGTCTCCCATCCCACCACTGCCGAGCTTATCCACAATGCGGTAATGGGAGACGATGCGGCCGCCTGAAAACTGTTCGTTCCCCTGCGTATCTCTGTTCTGCTTGGCGATCGCCATCGCGGCTTCTTCGATTGCCGGACTTTCAAGAAAGCTTCCAGCTTTCTGCTGCGCCTTCAGCAACGAGCGGACTTCGCGTTCCAGCCCCTGGTCGCCGGCACATGCCTGACGCAGAAAAGCTTCGCGCTCACCAAGAGGGTGCTCCAGCACCGACTGCAGCAGGCTGTCGATCTGCTGCCAGCGGTCAGAGTCCATCGGTCGCTCCGTCAGTCAGTTCGCGGTAGAGCCAGGCCTTGGCGGTGCTCCAGTCGCGCATCACAGTCACTGGAGAAATCTTGAGCACTTCCGCCGTTTCCTCCACGCTGAGTCCGCCGAAGAATCGCATTTCGACGACCTGCACTTTGCGGGGGTCGACCCGCGCCAACGCGTCCAGCGCATCATCGAGAGCTACCAAGTCTGCG
>JBAWBE010000062.1:0-12681 GCA_049589635.1 Terriglobales bacterium | reverse complement strand
ATCCTGCACTTTGAGTGCGTTGAGACGGATTTTAAAAACGGCGACCAGGGCGGCTAGAGCCAACAAAACAAGCAGTGCGCCTTGGATTGGATGATGGTGGATGTGCAGGCAGAAATGCACGATGGCGACAATTACTGCGATGGCGAACACGGGAAGCACGAAAAAATGAAAAGGCGGATCCCAGCGAGCATGGTGAGCATAGGACTGAGCGGACAACTGGGCTCCTTTGAAAATACTGGATCTAATAATGCTGGCTAAGAGGGCACAAAAAGTGTAGCAAAGCGAAGCATTTTCTTGTCAGCTTTTGCACAGGTGGGTTAACATGGCCGGGCAAGGGTGTGCTCATGAGCAGTGAACGCGAACATCGTGTCGCCATCGTCGAATTCGGAGAATTGCTGCACGCGAATGGATTCGTTGCCGCCACCGATGGCAATCTCTCGGTGCGCCTGGACAGTGAGCGGGTGCTGGTGACGCCTACGTGCATTTGCAAGGGACGGATGAGTCCTTCCGACCTGGTGATCGTTGACATGGATGGAAACCGCCTGGCTGGGAAGCGCCGGGTATCGAGCGAGATTGGCATGCATCTGCTGATCTATCGCCTTCGGCCGGATGTGGAAGGGATCGTGCATGCGCATCCCCCGACGGCCACGGGCTTTGCGGCGTCCGGGATGGGGCTGAGCAGCCCGCTGGTCTGTGAGGTGGTGGTCGGACTGGGGTCGATTCCACTGGCGCGCTATGGAACGCCTGGGACCCCGGAACTGACGGATGCGCTCGAGCCGCTGATCCCGAATCACGACGCGATCCTGATGGCGAACCATGGAGTAGTGACCTATGGCACGTCGCTCGAGAGCGCGTTCATGAAGATGGAGACGGTGGAGCACTTCGCCAAAATCGCGCTAGTGACGCATCTGCTCGGGCGGGCGCAGCCTCTGGGCGAGAAGGAAGTGGAGAAGCTGCATGAGGTCCGGCTGCGTTATAACCACGCGAGTGGGGCACGCAAAAGCGTGCAGTGCGATGACTCGGTGGTTGAGGAAGCGAAACAGATTGCGATAAGGCGCTAACCGCGCCGACTTTTCACTGATTTAACCGCACGACTAAAGCTTACATTCGTCCTGTTCTTTTCCCTTCAGATTTCCAAAGAGTTACGCGGGCGAGGGCGCCCGCGCCACACTTGTCGTTTCCGACTGAATCTCTGTTTATCTCTCGCCTCCAAATCGGAAGCGGAAGCCGGCGCGGAAGTTTGCCGACAGAGCGGGATAGCCGAGGACTTCGTTGTAGTGATCGTTGAGTGCGTTCTGCACGCTGGCGTAGGCGGTGATATGTGAGTTGATGGCGTACCACCCGCCCAAGTCGACGCGAGCGTAACCGGCGGCGTGATCGATGCCTAGGCCGTCAAAATCGGAATCGGCGCGCCGACCTACAAAACTTCCTCCGAGGTTGGCGCCCCATTTTGTTCCGAGGTAAGTCAGGAGCGTGGTTGCCGAATGCTTGGGGCGGAGGATGAGCGCGTCTCCGGGATCGTAAGGAAAGCAAAGGCCCGGCGTAGTGCAGCTGGGATTGTCGAGAATCTCGCTTGAGGTGTAGGTGTAGGCCGTCGTCAGCGATAATTTCGAGGCAAGTCGGCCTTGCACTTCAAACTCCGCGCCATGAGCGAAGGATTGTTCGAGGTTAAAGAACTGGTACTCGCCGGTCGTATTCGGGATCGCTTCAATTTGATCGTGGAAAAGATTGTTGAAGTAGGTCCCGTTGAGAGCCCAGCGGCCGGCCAGAAATTTTTGTTCGAAACCTGCCTCAAAGGAGCGCGTGCGCTCGGGCAGGAGGGCTGGGTTTGGGGCGTAACCGAAGCCTGCCTCGCCGAAAACCTGATAGAGGGCGGGTTCCATGAATCCGGTTGCATAGGAAAAACGCAGGCGCGTACCGGAAAAGAGTTCGCCTCCGCGCGCGGCCAGGAGGGTCAAGGCAACGCGCGGAACTCCGGTATTGCCATAGGCGCTGTTGTGGATGAAACGCCCGCCCGCGATTATGGATAGCCGGCCGAGGGTGAGTTGCTGCTGGAGGTAGGCTTCCTGGTCAAGGCGCTGGCCAGCGGCTTCGGGCGGGAAGTCGGCATCGTTCACGAAGCCGTTTTCATTTTCGAGGCGATATCCGAAAGTGGTGTGGGCCCAGGTCCGCTCCGAGTAGTCGCCCTGATATTCGAATCCCACGCGATTGTCGTGCGTGTCATAGCGATCGGGGAAGTCGTCGTAGCTGGCAGGGTTGCTGTTCAAATTCGTATCCGTATAGCGGTAGAGCGAGTCAAAGGCGATGAGTCGATGCTGCCAGCCGGAGGGAGCGTTGACGCTGAGTTCGACGCTGCCGAGAAGATTATTCTGGTGCGACCATTCGCTGGGATCGGGGGCGAGAACGCGATCGCCGTTAAAATCCCATTCTCCAGGTACGCCGGAGTAGCTGTTGGAATGGCGCACTCGCACTCGCAGGGCAACCTGGTCGGTGATGGCTACACCGGCGTTCGCTCCCTGGAGAGAGTTGGAGTAAGCGTCGTTTACTCCCTGACCATTGGTGTTGAACTGACTGGCAAATGCGTTGTAGTCGAAGCGGCGATAGGCGCCGGAGAGAGATGCGTTGCCGTTGGCGGTGCCGAAGTTGCCGCCGTCGGCGGCGAGACGGACCTCTGGGATTGTAGTGCTGCCGGTGCGGCTCCAGACTTGTATCAGACTGGTCATGGCGTCGGAGCCGTAGAGCGTGCTCTGCGCGCCGCGGACGAATTCCAGACGGTCGGCTTCGGTCAAGGAAAGAGTGCCGAAGTCGAATGTCAGGCCGGGATTATCTATGGCGACACCATCGACGATCACTTTGTTGTAGGTGGACGCGCCGCCACGAACGAATAAAGATGCGATTCCGCCGTGCTGGCCCGCGGTGTTGATTACAGCGCCGGGAAGAACGCGGATGGCATCGGAGGCGGCGATCGGTTGGAGCGTGGTGAGTTCCAGATTGCTGAGAGAGTTTGCGTCAGCGCCGGCAGCTTCTCCGGGGACGGGCGTGCGGGTTGCACTGACGATGATTGTTTCCGACGCCAGGGCGACGTGCAGGTTTACCGTGAGTTCTGGTTGCTTGAGTTCAGATTGCTTGGAGATGTCGACGGTTGCTTCGGCAAAGCCGGGGGCCAGAACTCTGACTTGAAACGAGGCAGAGGTTTCAGTGTGGAATGTGACGAGGCCTTCGGCCGAAGTGGTGTGAGTCGCGATGATGTTTTTTTCGCCCGCGCGTTGAAGTGAGACTTCCGCGCCGGCTACGGCGGCGGATTGCGGGTCCAGAACTTTGACTTTGATATCGGCGGCGAAGGCCGCGGTGGAGAGAAGCAGAAGCGAGAAGCCTATGACTGATGAACGCATACCATTCTCCTTTGCACGCGAAAGGGTTATCGGGGATGGTTTGCGCCGGTCTCCTGGCTTGCGAGTGAGAACCCTCTCGGGTTCGGTGGATTGCGGCGTCCTTCCCAGGGCTTCTCGAAATTTCGAGAAGTTGATTCCCAGTGAACGGCCGCGAGTTTCCTCGCTTACAGTTGCGCGGCAGCGCGGGATTTGCACCCGCTTCCCATAGCTCCGGCGCGGGGCCGGGCTACGATCTGCGCAAACCTAATTTTGAGAAAGAGCAAAACTACAGCTTGCAAATCTATCGGGTGGAGAGGGCGGAAGTCAATTCGATGTTTAATACGCGTGAATTGCATCGGAGGTCTTTTTTTCAGAACGCGAAGGTGACCCTCAGGCGCTCAAAGCGCGCTGCGAGTTTTCAGGGCTTTATGGCACGAGTGGAACTCGTGCCCTTCCCATTGGTGTCACTCCCGTTCGCTCCTCTCTCTTTTGTCAAAGTGGGGAATTCGTCCGAGCCGACGCCGGCTACGTTTGCTTCGGCGAAGGCGGTAACGCGGTCCAGCGCGGATTGCAGCTGGCCAAGGAACTCCGTCATCTGCTCGTCGTCGGCGTCCTGCGGCACTCGTATCTTCCTGCTGAAGCGCACCAGAGCCCTCGAAAATGGTTTCGGGATGATGAGCGAGTCCCAGGTGTTGAGCACCCAGGGATCCTTTACGGCGACATAAAACGCGACCATCGGCATCGAGGTGGCGCGGGAGAGCAGGACGGGCCCGGGCTTAGCTACATATTTCGGTCCGCGGGGTCCGTCGATGGTGAAAGCCACCAGGTTGCCCCGCTCCAATTGGCTCTTCAGCCCAAGCAGGCCTTGTGCTCCGCCGCGGCTGCTGGATCCCCGCACGGCGACGAATCCGAGTTTCTCGATCGTGCGTGCGATAAATTCTCCGTCGAAGCTGCGGCTGACCATGACGGCGATGCCGATGTTTCGCCAGAGCCAGGCGCTGGCGAAAACGGCGCGGTGCCAGAAGGAATAGATGACCGGGCGCTCGTAAGTGGCGTCGGGCGGCGACGGCGGCTCCTCCCAGGAGATGGAATAGCGGAGAGTGGGGCCGATGAGAGAGATTGCGAAATAACTGGCCCAAGTGACCAGCCACAACGAAAATCTTTGGCGGAGGGCGAAGCGACGCGGATCCAACGCGGAGGGCGGATTTGGCTCGAGCGCGGGCGCGGAATTCACGCTGCCATTGTAGCCGGGTGCAGAGTGAGAGAAGAGGTATGGCGGCGAGGACGTGACTGCGCTAGGGAATGCCGTGCCGGCGGGATACCGATGCTACGTTTCAAAGAGCGTCAACTTGAGGTGACGTGGCTGATTTCGTGGTTATGCTTCGAGGTAGGCAACCAGCCACTCTTTGAGGCGCTGGCGGCGGTCGTCAGTGTTATCGAAGCGAATTCCGAAGCTCTTGTTGCTTTTCTTCCAGGCAACGTTGCCACGAACCCAAACGCGAGGAAGAGTCAGCAACGAAAAGGATACTTCTACCGTGCTTCCCAGCTCGGGGGGATGAGCGCTCTTCATCGACATTCCGCCGCAGCTGACCTCCTGGCTGGTGGCCGTCAGTCGCGCGCCGTCACCCAAGGTCACGCGGACTTCCGTCATCACCGGTACGCGGACGTAGCGTTGAAATTCGTGCAGGATGAGCGTGCGACTCGAACGGACCAGCTTGATGGCGGCGGAGCGCTCCAGCGGCTCGTGGAACACAGCGTTGAGGCACAATTTGGAATAGCGGAGCGCATCCTGCGCGGTGCCGCCGAGACCGTAAATTATGATGCGGCTGTTCGAACTGGAGGCACGGGCCATCTCGATGATGGCGCCGGCCGTCGGGTCGAGCGGAAGAACGCAGGCCTCGAATTTTTCTTTTCGCAGACGCTCCGCGTGATCGCGATGGAGCTGGATTGTTTCGACACCAAATTGGCGAAAACATTCAGCCAGCAAGCTGTGTGAAGATCCGTGTAAATCGAACAGCGCGACACGGGCAGCGGATTTACGGTGGCTTGCGAGAACGGGGGCAGGGGCGGTAATGATTGTCGTGCTCATGAGTCCCAGGGGTTGAACTCCTTAAAGCCCCATTCTGACGGGCGTTCTGGCAGATGGACAGATTTCGAAAGGACGTAGGGGAGGGGCGGATGGTACATGACGGAAGTCGAACTTGGACCGGTTCGGCTTACGCCCTTGGTCCAACTTTGGTTCGTACTTGCGTTACATCATTTGGTAACCGGTTGCAGAAGTGATCCTCAGGCGCTAAAAGCGGCGAGGGATTAGGCATAGGCGAGCTTCGCTCGTCTTCCTATGTACGAAGCTGCGACCAGGCCTGCCGTCATTAAAAGGTAGAGCGTGATTCGGGCAGATTCGGGCGTGGTGCCGAGGAAGTCGAGGCCCGGTGTGTGGTGCGCCGGCCCGATATACCACCAGACGGTGTAGACGGCTTCGAACACCTTGCTGGTCCCGCCCCACACGCCGAGCGCCAAGGCGAGGGACGGCACAAAAAGAGTGCAGGCCACCCAGGCGAACAGAGCCGGATGGTCGCGAGCGATCAACAGACGAATCGCGAGGCCTCCGTTGGTGACGGCGGCGACAATGATGCCGGCGATCCAGACGGCGGGGAGTTGTCTCCAGAGCGAACGCTCCGAGGAGAAGATGAGCGAGGTGGTGTTGAAGCGAGCTTCTCTCGTTCCCATCTGCGACCAAATCAGGATCGGCCACATCAGGGCTGCGATGGCTACACCGCCGCGCACCGCATTGAGCGGTGATGACAAGCTCGCGATGAAGAGCCCGGCCGCGACGACGTACCACCACCAGCGATGGCCCTTGAGCATCAGTTTCAACTCGGCGAGAACCGTGTCAGGCAGAGTTAGAGCGGGGAAGGATCTGCGGGCGGTGCGCGACAAGGGCGTCATGTGGACGGGTGCTGGGGTGGCGACCGGCGCGGCGTATGCGGCGGCAACGGCCGGTTCTCCATTTGTGGTGGACACCGTGGCGGACACCGGGCTTCGTGGCGACTTCTTCGAATTCAAGCCCCATTCGCGCGCCGGGTCGAAGCGATGGAAGAAGAGTGCTGCGATGAGGGCGATTGCGACGGCGGCCGCGAGACAAACTGCTCGACTTAAGTAGAGCGCGAGGCTCGGGCGCAATCCATTCCAGAGAAATCTCTTGCTAGCCACTTTATCGCCAATGGTTAGTTGCGCGCCGTTCTTGTAATCGGGAGCGATTGCCTTCAGGTCATGCTGCATCTGGCCCATGATGGAGACGATGCCGGTGAAGTCGCGGAAGTATACGGACGTTTTCACCCCTTCACCATTGCTCATGGAGTTTCCCGGCGCGGCGATCAGCGCTATCCAAACGAAAAAATAGATGACATTGCCGACGCCTCCGCGCAGACCCGGAATCGTCTCGAAAAGAATTGCGAGCGCGCCCGTGAATACGAGCGCCGGCAGGGCGAAGGTCGCGAAGGGCGAGAGCAATGGCCAAAGATGCACATGCGGGTCTTCCGCTTTGAGCCATTGCATGGCGATGCCGGCGATTGCCATGACGACGACCATCGAGCCGAGCACGGCGAAGTTGCTGATCATTTTGGCGACCGTGTAGAAACTTTTCGTCATCGGCGTGGTTGCAAGGATCTGGCCGACGCGCGTTTCCTGATCGCGCTGAATGGTGTTCTTCACAATGTAAAAGCCGACGAGGCTCAGGAACATGGTCGCGACCAGCGCCATGAGGCAGCCGACCCAGGCGGAGTTGTAGATACCGCGATAGTCGTCCAGTTGAACGACGACCTTGCCGGTGACGCAGCAGTAGCCGAGATAGACTGCGAACGCGAGCGTCACGAGAAAGTTGTAGCGCCGCACGCGCTCAAGAAAATCGGCGCGAACCAGGTGATAGAGCATGCGCATTTTCATGCCGCCGCTCCCACGCGATGCGCGTTCAGGCAGTAGAGGTAGGCATCTTCGAGTGTCGGCGCGATCGGTTGCGCTCCCGTGGGAGCCGAGGGCGCTAACATGCGGACGTGTACGCCATCGGCGCGGCGCGCAGTTCCGCTCACCAGATACTGCTGCTTGATCGCCTGTAATTCGGTGCTCGGGACGACGCCTTCCCAGACTTTACCTTCTACTCGTCGCAAGAGTTCTTCCGGCGTGGCGTGCGCTACCAGTGTGCCGCTCGAGATGAGGGCGATGTCGGTTGCGGTCGCCTCTACGTCGGAGACGATGTGAGTGGACAGGATGATCACGCGCTCGCCCGAAAGCTCGGATAGCAGGTTGCGGAAGCGCACGCGTTCTTCAGGATCAAGACCAGCGGTGGGTTCGTCGACAATGAGGAGTTGGGGATCGTTGAGCAGGGCCTGTGCGATTCCGATGCGCTGCTTCATGCCTCCGGAGAAGCCGCCTAGCGGGCGCTTTCGGACGTCACTGAGATTTACGAGATTGAGCAATTCGTCGATACGGCGGCTACTTGTGGCGGCGTCGAGCCCTTTGACGGCGGCGAGGTATTCCAGGAATTCCACGGGATTGAGATTCGGATAGACTCCGAAGTCCTGCGGCAGGTAGCCGAGCACGCTACGGATAGTGTCGGGCTTCTGTGCGAGGTCGGTGTCATTCCACATTATTCTGCCTTGAGTCGCGCGCGTGATGGTGGCGAGGATGCTCATCAGCGTAGTCTTGCCGGCGCCGTTAGGTCCGAGCAGGCCGAGGACGCCTGGCCGCAGTTCAAGACTGAACTCGCGCAACGCCCAAACGTTGCCGCGATACTGCTTGCTCACGCGCTCGATGCTTAGCTTCAAGGGCCAATCCTCCGCGTTTTACTCTTCCGCATTTACTCTTCTCAGTACGTCTCGCCGTTCCAAGACTATGCGCATTGAACGAAGAATGGCGGCTGAAAGTTCCTTCGAACAATTGCAGAATGCAGAAGTCAGATTGCAGAAGTAAAAACTCGCGATTCTGAACTAGTCTGAACTAGTAATAGAGATCTCCATTCACGGAACGTTTTCCGAGGGAGGCTCGTATTCTTAGTATGATGTAAAGCCTCGGAGAACCACGCGTTGTCTACTGCTGCCATTTCCACCTCGTCGACGCCTCTGAGGGTTGAAGCACTGGTCAAGCGCTTTGGCCAGGTTACGGCTGTCGACGGCATCACGCTGGAGTTGAATAGCGGAGAGTGCCTGGGCTTGCTTGGGCCGAATGGCGCAGGGAAAAGCACGCTGATTCGAGCTATTGTCGGGCGCGTGATTCCGGACGCTGGAACGATTTCTGTTTTTGGAGCGCCGGCAGATTCGATGGCGGCGCGCAATGCGCTGGGATGGATTCCGCAGGAGCTCGCGCTTTATCCGAGACTGACATGCCTGGAAAATCTGGAATCGTTCGGAAGGTATCACGGGCTGGGCGGAGCCGCGCTTGAGCAGGCAGTCGCGTTTTGTTTGGGATGGGCGACACTTACAGATCGCGCCGGTGACCTGGTGAAAGATCTTTCGGGTGGGATGAAGCGGCGGCTCAACATGGCGGCCGGAATGATCCATCGGCCAAAGTTGGTTTTGATGGACGAGCCGACAGTGGGCGTCGATCCGCAGTCGCGCAATCATATTTTTGAAATGATCGAGAAGCTGCGCGACGAGGGCATGTCAATTATTTACACGACGCATTACATGGAAGAGGCCGAGCGGCTCTGCGACCGGGTTGCGATTGTCGACCATGGAAAGATCATCGCGCTCGGCACGAATGCCGAACTTGTGCAGAATGCTTTTGGCTCGCGCAGCCAGGTCGCGGCGCGTTTTACCGGGGTGGATGGGAGCGTGTCAGCGTGGGTGGTTTCGCGAGGCGGGCGCGTGGTAGATGGTTCGGCGGAGTTCACGATCGAACATCCGCGCGAAGTTGCCGCATTGTTGGATGAGGCGGCGAACGCAGGATTGGAGCTCCAGGATTTGGCATTGCGCAAGCCAAACCTTGAATCGGTGTTTCTGCAGTTGACAGGAAGAGAGCTACGCGACTGAGTTGCTGACGGTGGCCTTTTTATGACGATTTCTCCAATCGTTCGCAGTGCATTCGTCTCGCTGAAACGCGACCGGGCTGCGCTCGCACTGAGCTTTATTTTGCCGGTAGTGTTTTTCAGTATTTTCGCGACCATATTTGGCGGACGAGGGAGTTCTGCGCGGAAGGTCAAAGTGATTGTTGCGGACGAGGATCGCAGCCGGGCCTCCGAATTGTTAGTGAAGGGACTGCAGGGTGAAGGCTCGCTCGCGGTCCGCACGCGGCCGGATGCGGTCAAAGGTGTGGAGCAGCCCGAGTACACGGGCGCCGGCGCAGAAGCCGCGATCAAGGCCGGAACTGCGTCAGTGGCTCTGGTCATTCCGAAGGGGTTTGGCGAGCATCCGATTTCTTTTGGGCCGCAGGACGCGAGCCGACCGACCATTCAGCTACTGAAGGATCCGAGCGACATGATTGGGCCGGAGGTGGTGGCCGGGCTTTTGCAGAAAGTCGGAATGACTGCGATGCCGGATGTGATGGCCGAGGAAGGATCGAAGAGCCTGGACCAGTTTATGGGTGGGCTCACGAAAGAGCAGCGGGAACGGCTCGACCGGGGACTGCAATACTTGCGCGAGCATCCGGATCGCGGAACTGCGGGCGTGGGAGGGGGCGAGATTATTCCCGTTACCACGCGGGCGGTGGTCGGACAAAATCACGAAGACATGGTTTCGTTTTATGCGGCGGCCATCGGTGTGATGTTCCTGCTCTTCACGGCGAGTGGGGCAGCCGGGGCTTTGCTCGATGAAGCGGAAAGCGGAACGCTTGATCGCGTGCTAAGCTCGCGCGTCACCATGACTTCCCTTATGCTGGGCAAACTGACTTACAACTCGCTGCTGGCCTTCGTGCAACTGGTGGTGATGTTTCTCTGGGGATGGGCGGTGTTCAAGCTGGATTTCTGGTCGCACATCCCGGGGTTCATCGTGATGGGCGTGTGTACCGCGCTGGCCGTGGCCGCGTTTGGCATGTTGCTGGCGAGCGTTTGCAAGACGCGGGCGCAGCTTGGGGCGCTCTCGACGCTCATCATCCTGGTTATGTCGTCGATCGGCGGGAGTATGTTTCCGCGCTTCCTCATGCCGGAAGCGATGCAGAAGGCTGGGCTACTGACGATTAACGCGTGGGCGATCGATGGATTTACGAAAGTCTTCTGGCGTGACCTGCCGGTTTCCGATCTTTGGCCGCAGGTTTCGGTGCTCCTGGGAATTGGGGTGGTGCTGTTTGCGATAGCGCGGCGAGTGGCGCGGCGGTGGGAGTTTGCCTAGACACTTCTATTCGAATTGTTTTCGAAATCCCTCCAGCTGCTGCTTCAACTCCGCAACCTCTCTCCGCAAACTACCAACTTCTTCTTCCATCCTGGCAATACGATCGCCATCGTGGGCGTGATGGATCGAGGCCGCTATCTGAGGGATTTCAGACGGGGTGACGTCTCCGGATAACAAATGCACGTAGCGAGACTCCTTCGTTCCCGGCTGCCGCGGCAAAACTTTCACCAGCGGAGGCGGGCGCTGCATCAGCTTTTGCAGGGCGGACTGCACGTCGTCGAGCGTTTCAAAATGGTGCATGCGTTCTGTGCGCCCGCGTAGTTCGCCCGGAGTCTGCGGACCACGAAGGAGAAGGACGCAGAGGACGGCGGTTTCTGCGCGGGTGAAGTTGAAGACTTCCTGCGTGCGGTGCTCGTATTTGGTGACGCGGCTGTCGGCGCCACCGGCGGGGCCGGCCAGCCGATTCTGCTGAAGGCCTTCGATCGCATCGCGCACAGTGTTCTCGTCGAGCTCCATGACCGGGTCGCGATTCGACTTTTGATTGCAGGCATTCACGAGCGCATTGAGGGAGAGTGGATAGTACTCGGGCGTGGTGATGTCTTTTTCGATCAGCGCGCCGAGGACGCGCGCTTCGGCAGCGGTAAGGATGAGCTCCATCGGATTGTGGCCTGAGGATTCTGACCTGTGAAGATGTCTGGAGGGAATTGTATCGGGATTGAGGTTCGGGAGTCTTTCTCGTAGCTAGCTCTGCTCGAAAAAAAGCGGAGGAGATGCTGAGAATAGCAGCGCCGCGAAGCTGCGCAACTCAACTATGCCAATCCGACGGATAGGAGCTAATCGCCGCGCCACGAAACGAGAGGGACGGGGGACTGGCAGCCCCTCATGTTGAGTGAACAAAACTAAGGACTTGTAAAAACTCCTCGAGTGGGATTGACTTGAGTTCTCTGCGCGAATAGATTTCTCTGCGACAGGTTACATTTTCCCACCGTAACCATCGTGGAGTTGTGTCCTCATGGCGACCGCACCAAAACCACCGCAATCACCACCCCCTTCCGAATCCGAATCTTTCAAGGTCGAATACGAGCAAGAAGAGGGTGGACGTTGGCTGGCCGACATTCCAGAACTTCCCGGAGTAATGGCGTATGGGCCAACGAAAGGTGACGCCGAAGTTGCTGCTGTTGCTCTTGCCTTGCGCGTGCTTGCTGATCGAACCGAGCAGCGCAAGAAGCCACCGAGGTCTATACAGTTCTTGTGAGCCAATGGCCGAGCAGTAAATCGAAACGCGTATATCAGGCATTGCTGAGGATCGGATGGAAGCCTAAACATCGGTCCTCCGGCTCGTCACACATCCAGTTGCAGCGTGAAGGTTACAAAGACTTTACATGGGCATGGCACGATAATGTCGAATTGGGGCCCGGGGCGTTGCGTAGGATTGGGAAGTACACCGGCCTAAGACCGGAAGACCTGTAGCAACTAATTCTGCTTGTCTTCTTTTTTTGGTTCTTGATTTCGGCTGCTTCCCGTATTGCGGTTTTGGCGCGCGGAGAATCTCTTGCATCGTGCGCTCAAACTCTTTTTCGAACTTCGGGCCTTCTCGATATCCTCTTTTCGCGCCTCCGCTTTCCGTCATCCTACCTTCTTTCTTTTCAGGCGGCCCCAATGGGCGCAATACTTCACGAAAGAATCTTAAGAGCGGTGCGAAACGTATTCGCGTGCGCTTCGACGGTGAGCTGAATTGGATCTGCGTAGCCTCCGCCAAGGGTGATGACCAGCGGGACGTTTGCCGCTCGCGCGAGTTTCATTACTTGACGGTCGCGCTCTTTGAGTCCCGCCATCGTCAGCGAGAGTTTTCCCAAACGATCTTGGGAGAGGCCGTCTACGCCGGATTGGTAGAAGATGATTTCAGGACGAAAGGCGAGGACATTCGGCAGAACCTCGGCAAGCTTCGACAAATACACAACGTCGCCTACATCGGCGTCTAGTTCTACATC
>JBAWBE010000061.1:0-1753 GCA_049589635.1 Terriglobales bacterium | reverse complement strand
GCTTTGTACGGCAAGGTCGAAGAAGATCGCGACGGAAATTTGCAGATTATTCAGCCACAGTTTGAGATTCTCGGCGACGTGAATGAAGAAGGAGGCGCAGACGAGGCTGAGAAGAAGGCTGCCGCGTCGCTGGAAATCGGGCGCATCGTTCCTATTTATGAATCGACTGGCCAGGGGAAACTTACTCCGCGTTGGTTTCGGCGGATCATCCGCTGGACGCTGGAGAACCTGAATCCCGATCTGCCCGATCCGGTTCCGGCCGCGGTGCGGGCGCACCTTAGTCTCGTTTCTCCGCGGGAAGCGCTCTGGCGAGTGCACTGGCCGGAAGCGGGCGAGAGTTTTACGGATTTACAGTCGTCGCGCACGCCGGCGCACATTCGGCTGATCTTCGATGAACTCTTTTTCATTGAGCTGGGGATTGAACTTAAGCGGCGTGAGCAGAAGGCGCAGACCGGTATCACCTTCCAGATCAACGACGGCGTCCGGCAGGCAATCAAGAAAATTTTGCCGTTTCATCCGACAGCGGCGCAGAAGCGCGTGCTCAAAGAAATCGCAACCGACATGCAAACGCCTTATCCCATGCGGCGTTTGCTACAGGGGGATGTGGGTTCTGGCAAAACGATCGTGGCATTTGAGGCGGCGATCATCGCAATCGAAAACGGATGCCAGGTCGCGTTCATGGCTCCGACAGAAATTCTAGCGCAGCAGCATTATTTTTCGGCTCGGCAGATTCTGGAAAAGGCCGGCTATCGCATCGTGCTGCTCACCGGATCGATGGAACAGGATCGCAAGCGGCTGGTGCGACGGCACATTGCGCAGGGCAATGCGCAGCTGGTGATCGGAACGCATGCGCTGATTCAGGATCGCGTCGAATTTGAAAAGCTTGGACTGGTTATCGTCGACGAGCAGCATCGCTTCGGCGTGATGCAGCGCCTTAAGCTGATGAAGAAAGATAGTGGAGGTCCTTCTTCGGTCGCATCAGAGCCGGACGTACTGGTCATGACCGCGACTCCTATCCCGCGCACTTTGGCTCTGACGCTTTATGGCGATCTGGATGTGTCGGTGCTCGATGAGCTTCCCCCGGGGCGCACTCCGATCATCACCAAAGCGGTGCCTGACGAACGCGCAGCTGATGTGTGGGAGTTCATTCGGCGTGAGATTGCGGCTGGGCATCAGGCTTACGTCGTCTATCCCGTGATCGAGGAGAACGAAGAACGCGAATTGAAAGCGGCTGAACAGATGTACCGGCAACTGCGCGAGAAAATTTTCCCTAGCCTGCATGTTGGACTTTTACACGGGCGACTCGATCCCGATATTAAAGAGCGGATCATGCGGGAATTTCAGCGGGGAGAAATTGAGATTCTGGTCGCGACCACGGTCATTGAAGTCGGCGTCGATGTGTCAAACGCGACCGTCATGGTCATCGAGCACGCCGATCGTTTTGGATTGGCGCAACTGCACCAGCTTCGCGGACGCATTGGGCGCGGGGCGGCGAAGTCGTACTGCGTGCTGATGCATGGCGGTAAAGTTTCCGAAGAAGGCGAGCGGCGCCTCGACGCCATGGTTAAGAATAATGACGGCTTCAAGATCGCCGAGCTCGACCTCGAGCTGCGTGGGCCGGGAGATTTCTTTGGCACGAAGCAAGCTGGCATTCCCAGCTTTCGCGTTGCGAATCTGATTCGCGACCGCGAATTGCTGGAAGCCGCAAAGCGCGAGGCTGCCTTCGTGATTGCTGGCCCTAACGCGGCGCTTT
>JBAWBE010000060.1:0-1841 GCA_049589635.1 Terriglobales bacterium | reverse complement strand
TGTTTATCGGGAAGCACGCCGCGGAGCGCACTTAGTGCACAGCCCACGGAAAATGAGTTCGCATTCGCGGAGAATCCGCTTACCGAGCGATCCAGTGGCAGGCTTGGGCACGTCGCACCATTCGATGTCCTCGACGTTGCCGCAGCGGTCGCAAATGAAGTGGTGATGCCGTAAGCCCTTCGCATCGAATCGCGCGGCGCGGCCCTCCACGGCCACTTCACGCACCAAACCCGCCTGCACCAAGTCCCGCAGATTATTATAAGTGGTGGCCCTGGAAGAGCGCGGATCCACCCGATTCACGGCCTCGAAGATTTCCGCGGCCGTGGGATGCCGCTTGGACTCCATCAGGAATGCCATCACGGCGTAGCGCTGCGGGGTGCAGCGCAACCCGCTGCCCTCCAGAGACTGCTTAATCGCTTCGGCGTGCATTGAGTATTTAGAATATATCTAATGTGACATTTTATCAAGACTCGTACTTTTGTTTCCGGCTGCAGAAAACCCCTGAACGGGCTTCAGATTTCGCGGATTACGATATCGCTAAAGCGATACCCTGATACGAGGCGGAACTCAGCTCAGCAGGGTAAATACTCGGCAGGTGCGCTCGATGACTTCCTGCTCCTCGGGCGTTGGACTGAGGAATTCGATCCCGTAATTGAATCCGCTGCGGGTTCTGACGACACTGCGTAGCGCGAGCGGAGTCGAGTGATAGGGGAGAACAAAGTCAACCAGCAAACTGACGCCGATGGGGATTTCGCGGGTGATGAACAGGGAAAGGCCGCCTTTGCTCACATCAGAGGCCTGTGCGCGAAGTTTACTGGGCTGGCCATCTAATAGAAGTGAAATCGTGATCGGAATGGTAACGGCATGCCGCTCCCATCGTCGCGCCGATCGTCCTTGCGACATCTATGGTGGTCCCCCCGAAGACTGGATGGCGTCTGAAAACTTGGGAAAAATACGCTCCAGTATAACGTTTGGCCGACCCGAGAGCACTGTGACGAAGATCACGGGCGGACTGTGATGATTCCACGCGGTGCGGTTCCTGCCTTGCGATCGCACCTTTCCTCTGCATCTGGGACCCATTTCCAAATCCCCGAAAGCAGCTGGCCTTGCATTCCCTGGAAGCGTAGCGATAGCCGATGCTAGCCGAATGGACTTCGAGGGGCGGGTTGGTCGGCGCCCACGCGGCCAGTGGTAATTTCCGCGGCAAAATAATTTTCGCCTTTGATCGGACAGCCGGCGAGCCGGCGCAACATAGCAAGCTGGCCCACATGGGTTAGCGCGTCGGCGATTGGGCCTTGAAAGAGTTTTTCGGGCGGAGCCTGGAGCGGCGCGTCGGAAGCGAGGAAGTCGTCGAACTTTTTTACGGCGGTGTGGAAGCGCTCGGCTTCTTTGTCCCAAGGCAGCGGTGGGGAGTTGTTCCACTTATGGTTCCCCTCGGCCATGGAGAGAGCCCAGTCCATCAGGTCGCCGATGTGGGCGAGGATTTTGGCAGGCGTGCGCTTGGCGTCGGGCGAGCCGTAGGTGGCGAAGTCGGGCGTCGCGTCCCGAATAGTCTTGCCGCCACGATAGGCGAGCGTGGCTAGTGTGTGGCGGAGCAGAGTGCGGTCGGTGGACATAAATCAGTTCCAGTTCTCAGTTCTCAGCTGCCGTTCTCAGTAAGTGATCAGTTAACAGTAATTTTGCAGGGCAATAATATACTTCACTGACTTTTGATGCTATTCTGATTTTGGCCGTGGCGGGGCTTTTCGTGGAATGTTCCCTTTTCTCTTTGCCAATTCTTCGAATCGCTTTCTGGATCGCCCGTCCGCCAACTCTTTTTTAACCCAGTCTTCTAGATGTTT
>JBAWBE010000059.1:0-10543 GCA_049589635.1 Terriglobales bacterium | reverse complement strand
CATCTTTGCGGTACTCGTAGCCCTTAACGATGTCGCTGCGTTCGAGGACCTGATTGTCCAGCGGGCAGACGAGCTGCTGCTTCACGCGATGGTGATCGGTGCGGTGAAGCTGATTGAAGGAGATGCCGCTGCTGCGCGCGCCGGAGAAAAGACGGATCGGCATGGAGATTAATCCAAAAGTCAGATAACCGGACCAGACGGAAGCTGCCATAGTTCACCTTTAGTTCACCTTTGCAAACAGACCTTGAGTAGAGACGAGGCCTGCCTCGTCTCGGTAGCGGCACAAATGCGATTCTTGAGATGCCCGGATCGCGCCAAACGTACAAAAGTGTAGCGTAAATGGTGCAGACTTGCTGCCGCCAGATTACGGGGTGAATCCAAAGGCCAAGCACTAGATGACGCGGTCGGGCTGACTAGGACACTGGATGTGGTGTTGGCGGGAACGGTGCAGGATCAGTTCTCCGTTCTCTGCTCCTCAGTTGTCAGTCGTCAGTTTTCAGTTTTCAGTTTTCAGTTGTCGGTAGAATCTTCATTTAATTCGAGCGCGGCATCTTGGAACGGCGTTCGCAGTGAGACTGGGCAGACCCCGTCTCTACGATGGTTTTGTCAATGTCCGCAATGTTTTTTACTTACGCTTGGGCCTCTAGTCCGGAGCGGCTGGCTGTGGCAGCTGCCGTCACGGTTTGCTTTGCCTTGCTTGCGCTTATCCTGCGGGGAGTTTCGCGGTCGGGAGCTTGGGCTGGCGGAGTTGCTTGTTTCGCGCTGTTTGCGAACGCTGGCCCAGGAGCGTTCGCCGCCCTGGGCGCACTCTTTGCGGCGACTTGGGCGAGCACTCGCTTGGGGTATCGCCGCAAGCAGGAACTGGGAGTGGCGGAACGGCGCGAGGGGCGAAGTGCGAGTCAAGTTCTGGCGAACCTTGCGGTAGCGTCGGGAGCGGCGTTATTTTTTGGCGCAACCGGAAATCGGGCGTGGCTGGTGATTATCGCCGCCACCTTGGCGGAAGCGGCTACCGACACCGTGGCTAGCGAAGTGGGGCAATCGGTGGGGCGAAACGCGTGGATGATCACGAGCGGCACCCGCGTACCAGCAGGGACGGATGGGGGAATCACTTTTTCCGGCACGATTGCCGGACTGGCCGCGGGGCTGGCGACCGCACTTGTAGCTGTGGGGTGCGGGATCGTCGGGTGGCGTGAGATGTGGATTCCTGTGGTGGCGGGCTTCGTCGGAATGCTGGCAGATAGCGTGATGGGCGGCACGATCCAGCGGCGCGGGTGGATCAGCAACCAAGGGGTGAATTTTGTGGCTACGGTGATCGCGGCGGCCACGGGGTATGGGATTTTCATGGCCGCGAAGTGAAATTTCAATCCCGCCTTCGAACGTGGGTTGGCGCGTCTTTGAGCGCACGCATTCGGTGGCGCAACCGGAGACGGGGCAAGGCCCCGTCTCTACTAGAAGTTTGTGATCATCATTTGGATGGATAAGGTATGCCCCGTGCCGGCAGGGCGCCGTACGACACTCTCAAGTTCTTTGTTTTACGCGGTCGAGCATGGCGTAGATCACCAGGCCCAGGGCGGCGTTGGCTACACCGGAAAAGATTTCGTGGGGCCAACTCCAGGCCATTTGAAGGCTAACGAGTACGCGTGCGATGAAGAAATAGACGATCTCGTGGACGACATAGAAAAGAATGGTGAGCAGGAAGCGAGCGCCGGCATTTTCTACGTCGAGTTTGATGCCGAGCGATGAGGCGCCAAATCCGACGACCGTTTTTGAGATTCCGTAGAGGCCGATGGGCTGATGCGTGAGGGCGTCCTGGAGAATCCCAATCAGGCCTCCGGTGAAAAGCCCGGCCAGCGGATTGCGGCGCGCGGTGGCGAAGCCGATGGTGACGAGCAGGGGAAGATCGAAGATGGTGAAGAAGCGAAAGCGCAGCGGCAGCCACGCCTGGAGAAAGATGGCGGCTAGCGGAATGAGAATAGTGGCGGGCAGGCTAAAGCGATAAACCTCAACCTGCTCCCCCGAGGTGTATGTGATGGCCACGTTATTGTGGGGGGTCCTGGGATGTGGGCTGCGGTTTGGCCGGGGTCGCGGCGGCGTTGGGAGGGTTGGGCTTGGGTGCTGGTTTTTTCGTTACGCCGTTGGTCGCGGACGTCTCGGTTCCTGACGCGGGAGACTTGGGGGGCGCCGTTTTGGCAACCGACGTTTTGTTGGCTGATGTGCCGGTTGTGGTTTCTCCTGGGACCGATGGCGAAGCGGCAGGCGAATTTTTCTTTTCCAAGTTTTTCTTTTCCACCGCCGGTTGAGGATTCGCCACTACATTTTGCGCGGAGGTTGCGCTGAGCCTTGCCGCTACCGGCGCTCCGGCGGAACCCGGCTTCCTTGGAGTCGAAGTGATTTGAGCGCCGGCTCCACTGATTTGCTCTTGGCTCGCTGTTTGGGGCTTGGGCGTGGACTGAGCGCTTGGAACGCCGGGAGTCGTGGTGGAATTTGGCTTCGTTGTTTTCGGCACTGCTTGCGGCGCTGTTTTCGGCACTGCGGCGGAGGTGGAATTCTGATCTGCGGAATTCTTCGGAGGTGCACTCTGGCCGCCAGCCCCCGTGGGTTCCGGTTTGGGCGGAACGCCCGGCAGCCGCTGCGCCAGAATGTCGGCGGCGCGCACGGTCGTTGCCAATTCGGGCGCGGACTGCTTCTCATCGACCTTGGTTACCACGAGCACCTCTTCGAGGCGATTCAGGTCAGCGGCGGGCCGCACGTGAATGTTAAGAAAAAGATCGCTGCCTGCGGATACCTTGGTGACCGTGCCCACGTTCAGGCCCTTGGGAAAAACTCCGTCGCCGCCGCTGGTGAGCACCTGCTCGCCGACCGGCACAGTTTCATCGCTCATGACTTTTTCGAGAACGACCGTGCCGGAAGACGTTCCGCGGAGAATGCCCTGGAGGCGTGACTTTTCAAGGATGGAACCGACACCGCTGGTCTGATCGTCGATGAGCAGCACGAGCGAGGTTGAGCGATAGACGTGGAGAACCTTGCCGACAATGCCATCCCTGGTGAGGACTGCCATGTCCGACCTGATGCCGTCGCGCTCACCCTTGTCGATGTAGACCGAGCGCGAGAGTTCGCTGCCAGTGCCCCCGATCACCTGGGCGGCGATGGTCTGAGAAATAAATTTTTCTTTGAAGCCGAGAAGAGCTTGCAGGCGGTGGGCCTGGTCGGCATCCTGTGTAATGCGGGCCTGATCAAGGCGCATCTGCTCGATTTCGCGCTTGAGTTCGCGATTCTCCGCGCGCACGCCGCGCAGATAAAAATAGTTGTGCCAGACGCCACCCGAGGAAGTCCGCATCCACGAGAGAGTTTTTTCAAGGGGAGTGACGGCGCCCACCGCCCAGACGCGAATCAGACGTGTCGGTTCGCTGTCTTTGTCTCTGGCACGCCGTACCTGCACGGCGAGGCCGAGGATCTGGACGAAGAGCACGACCACGAGTACGACCAGATTGCGATAGCGGCCGAATACGGATTCCATAAGTACAGCTCTCAGCTATCAGTTGTCAGCTTTCAGTAAGAGCAGCTGCGAGTTTCGAGCGACTAGATTCGAGTTGGCAATTCCAGACTCTTCGCTGCGCTCACAATGACAATCCTGCGTAAAGGGTCGCACTTGTTTGGGTTGCTCGCAACTCGTGGCTCGCAGCTCTAAGCTCTACTCAATCGAAATCTTGCGGAGCAGCTTAAAGTCGGACAGCATTTTGCCCGTGCCTAGCACCACGCTGCAAAGCGGATCGTCGGCGATTGAGACTGGCAGGCCCGTTTCTTCGCGGATGCGCTTGTCCAGATTCTTTAACAACGCGCCGCCGCCGGTTAGGACTATGCCGCGGTCGCTGATGTCGGCTGAGAGTTCGGGCGGTGTGCGTTCCAGCGCGACGCGGATTGCATTCATGATGGTCGAAACGCATTCGCTGAGCGACTCGCGGATTTCGCTGTCGTCGACCGTGATGGTTTTTGGAACCCCTTCGATCAGGTTGCGGCCTTTGATCTCCATGGTGAGCGGCTTGTCGAGCGGATAGGCGGAGCCGATCTCCATCTTTATTTGTTCGGCGGTGCGTTCGCCGACCAGCAGATTATATTTGCGCTTCAAATAATTCATGATGGCTTCGTCCATCTGGTTGCCGGCCATGCGCACGCTGCGCGAATAGACGATGCCGCTGAGAGAGATGACCGCGATGTCGGTGGTACCGCCGCCGATATCAACTACCATGTTGCCGCTCGGCTCGGTAATGGGAAGACCGGCGCCGATGGCTGCAACCATCGCCTGCTCTACGAGATGCACTTCGCTGGCCTTGGCGCGATAGGCGGAATCCATGACGGCACGTTTTTCTACCTGCGTAATTTCCGAGGGCACGCCGATTACGATGCGCGGATGCACCAGCATCTTGCGGTTGTGCGCCTTCTGGATGAAGTAGTTCAGCATTTTTTCGGTGACTTTGAAGTCGGCGATGACGCCGTCCTTCATGGGCTTGATGGCGACGATGTTGCCCGGGGTGCGGCCCAGCATTTCTTTGGCTTCTTTGCCGACGGCCTCGACCTCATTGGTGTTCTTGTTCAGGGCGACGATGGAGGGCTCGTTGACGACGATGCCTTTGCCGCGCGCATAGACGAGTGTGTTGGCGGTTCCGAGATCGATGGCGAGGTCGCTCGAAAACATGCTGAACAGCGAACGCAGATTATGAGAGCGTGAGGATCCGTTGGAAAAACCATTCTTTGACATGGCAATATTTCTTTCTCTTTTGGAAATCTCCCTGCCCGACCCCGGGCAGTTGTTGCAGGAGGCTTTTCTAGTGTCTTTCTATTCTACTTGCTTAGGGCGGGGAAACGAGTTTGCAACTCGGCACCGGCACCAACTGCCCCTAAAGAGGCAGTCTTTCCGACCAGCTACGGTATCGGTAAAGCGATACCCTGATACAAAGCTTGTGTCGCTAAAACGACACCTTGATACAAATCCAGCGGCATAGAAGTCTAGCCGCTACTGAATCACTACTTTCGCCTGGCGGGTATTGACACCGCCTTTGGAATTCTGCGCTGTCACTGTAATCAAGTTTTCGCCTGCCGGCAGCGGCGGTGTGAAATAGCGGAAGCCGCCATCGTCGCCGACGAACGGAACCTCCATGCCATTCACCATTACGCGCGCTCCACCTTCAGTTTTCCCGATCACTTCGATCACATGCCCGTGCTGCACAAACGGATCGATATCGAGCGAGATGTCTATCTTCTCTTTTGATTTAGCGATGATGGTGAAGCGATTTTTCTCGCTCTCAACCGATTCCTTGCCCCCAGCGTCGTACGATTGGATCGACCAATAATAAGCGCCGATGGGCAATCCCGTGACAACCACGCTCGGCGTCTCGACTTTGCGGTCGAGAAGCACCGATGAAAAATATGGGTTGTGCGCAATGCGCAGGCGGTAACCGGCTGCGTTCGTCATGGGCGACCAGGTAAACTCAACTTCCTTCGACTTCTCGCCCACGTTGGCAAATACCGGCATCATGTTGCCAGGCGAAATCGGCGTAGGCGGCCCGATCTCGGTGGCGCGATCCATTTTTTTAGAAGCGTCCTGAAAGGTAACCTTCTCCCAGTTCGCCAGGCGAACAGTTTCGCCATTGCGTTCGATGTCGCCGCTGCCCTTCTTGACGAGGATTTCGTGCTGGTCAACCTTGGGGTCGTTATGCACCATGGCGGAGGAATCGGGCGCAAGTGATGCTTTTGCTCCGGCGACAATCACCTGCGACTTTGAACCTTGTACGTAGGTCGCGGTTGTCAAATCGACTGTGCCGGTGGTGACGGCGACGGCGACGTTGGTCTGCTGCTGATCGTTTGCCGAGTTCTCTTCGATCACGATAAGCGAATCCTGTTTGACCATGTAGTTCGTGCCATCGTTGAAAACGACCCTGGCCATGCCTTCGGCGCCGGTCTGAACTACGTCGCCTTTTTCAAGCGGCACGCTGTAATCGGCATTGATCCAGGAGGCGCTGTTGCCTTTGCGAACGCGTACCGTGCCATCGAGCGCGGTGAAGTGCGCCTGCTGCGCGACCGGCGCAGATGGCGTCTTGAGCGGAGGCGCGAGGCCGGCAACTTTTTCAAGCAGGTTGGAAGAGAGGCGCCCAGCGGCCTTTACGGTTGAGTCGGTGAATTGCGGAAAGATGACGTGCAACAGGACAAAGAAGATCGCAGCGGCGCCCATCAGCATGAGGACGACGCTGCGATACGTCACGGTCTTCCACGCGACGTAGACACCCGGCTTGGCTCGATTGGACAAGGGCCAACTGTCCTCAATCTGGAGTTCGGAGAATCTGCGAGATTCTCAAGCTCTAAACATCATATCGTCGGTTAGAGCGGTATCCGGAGTGGGTCATGGGGGGAAAGGTTACGAAAGTGACTGAGTGGGAGTCCTTTGGACGATTGCGGACAGATGGGCCACGGCCAACATACCGCGGACTCGGGCTAGTCCCTTGTTGCGGCGAGTTGCGGCGACCTCCAGCACTGATCGGGTCGATCTGATGAGGTTCGGTGCCGAAGAAGCATCAAAAAAGAGCGTCTGCCATGGACGGGGTATCCCCACAACAATTTAGACAAAATCGGCCGATTTGAGTGTCATATCGTTGATGGAACGAGTAAGGACATGAGGGGTTGACGCCTAAAGCGCTCAAAGCCGCAGAGGTGAAGTCTCTGTATGAGAAGCATGGCTCTGCTCTGGCCGCCTACGTGTGTTGTTGCGGGCTCGACTTCGCCGCGGCGGAAGATGTGGTGCAGCAGGTATTTCTTAGGCTTCTGGAAGGTCGGGCTGCGCCGCTCGACGCGCCACTCGCGTATCTCTATCGAGCCGTGCGCAACGCATCATTCAATCTGCGACGCGACTTTCGCCACGAGGTTGAATTAGCCGGGGACGAGGCGTGGCTGGTCAGTGGCGAGGGCAATGGGGACGAAGCGTTGGCGGTGCAGGCGGCGTTGCGAGACCTGCCCGATGAGCAGAGAGAAACGGTATTTCTGAAAGTTTGGGCCGGAATGACTCTTCAGGAGATTGCGAGCTTGCTTGAAGTTTCGATCAGCACGGTCGCGTCGCGCTACCGCTATGCGCTCGAGAAATTACGGGAGAGATTGCATCCCGTCGCCAGACATTGATGGAGGAATATGCAGCAGCATGGACATGACGAGGATATCGAGCGCTACCTGAGAAAGTTTCAGCTTCGGGCGATCGGGCCGCTGGAAATACCAAGGCGCGTGAGGAGTCGGCAGCTTCGGTGGCTGGCGGCGGTAGCTGTTGTGGTTTTTGCAGCTTGCCTCGTGCTGTGGTACGGCGCTCGCCAAACGAGTTCACCTGAGCCACGCACAACTTCTGAGGTTCGCTCCAGCGAGTTTCGAGCACCAACGCGAATCAACACACTGGCTTTGACCAAGCTTGCTCTCGATGACAGCAAGGCATTCGACGCAGTCCTGGCGGATGAATCGCGAGCCATGTTTCCCAACATGCAAGGGGAACAGAGCGCACTACGGGTCTTGGCCAAGCAGTGAGCGAAGACCGCGAACACAATAAGGAATGAAAGCGAGGACCATATGAGATCACGAGCATTCGCAACGATTCTAATCACGCTTGTAATCACGCTGGCGAGCGCCAACTGGATGCACGCGACCGTGAAATATCCTGCGGAGACGAAAAATGCCGCGCTTCGCTACTGGATGGCCTTTGCCGAGATGCAGGACACATGGGCCGATAAAACAACGCAGGAATTGTTAGAGAAAACCGCTGCCGGCGACGCAGCTTGGGACGAGTCGAAGCTGGCGCCGATTCTGGACGCGAACGCCGATGCAATCGGTGTGATGCAGCGCGCCACCAAGCTTCCCGAATGCGACTGGGGACTCGAATATGGCCGAGGCTGGAAGGCCTCAATCGCGTATGCGCCGAGAGCGCGCGCGCTTGCGCGCTTGAATACGCTAGAGGGAATGCGGGAACTGGCGAAGGGCGATTCGCAGTCGGCCGTGCATACATGGCTTGCGGGAGTTCGCTTTTCACAAGACCTGACGCGGGGAGGCTCACTGATTTTTGCGCTGATGGCGAAGAACGTTCTCATGCCGGATCTACGTTTGCTTGCGCAGGCGGCGCGGAATGGCCAATTGAACGACGCTGAGAAGAGAGAGGTACTCGCCGCCGTTAGGGCTCTACCCGAAGATGCCTTCGACTGGGGATCGGCATGGGGGATTGAATCGGTTTCGATGGAAGCCATACTTCATGAGTTGCAGACCGCGTCCGATACTGGCGCGGACTACGAGGCGATCATGGGAAAGCCCGCACCCAAGCGGGGGCTGCCTCCAACCAACGAGGACATCCAAACGGCCCGGGCATACATGCTGGCGGTGGCGGGAGCGCTGCGGGAGCCGCCGGCGAAGGCCACAAGTGATCTCGAGGGCTTGCAAGCTAGAAGGGCGGCTCTGGGTGAGGTCGAGCTGAGCATGGCACCGAATCCGCAAGCGGTGAACGCTGCGCGGACTGAAGTGATGACAGCGCGGGCGGATTTGATGCGGGCTCTCAGTGAGAAGTAGGGCTGGGCTGCGGTTGGCATCGATTCACGCGCGGGGCAGCGGGCAGGACGCCCGACGGACAGCCGACGGGGGCCGGCGCTACGAAGTGCTCGAGGGGTGCGGATCGGTGAAGTTTGAAAAATCAGGTTTCGCTTACTCTTTCAGTGCTTCCGGTTTTCTTCACCACAGAGTCACAGAGACGCAGAGAAGATCAGTTCTGATAAAACCTTCCCCGTTTGTTTTTTGCAGCTTCGAGATTTTCTCTGTGACTCTGTGGGGAATTCCCGTGCGCTTCCCGCCTTGTCGCCCTCCAGTGTGGTTGTTAGCATAGATAGAACACAGCGTTGTGGGCAGAACGAATCTGCACTCATCCCAGGAGGTTTTATGGCGACAGATACCTTAACCAAGCCAGTAATCGACGGCGGCACTTTGAAGACTCGGGTCTTTAAGAATTTTATTGATGGCGAGTGGGTTGAGTCTGCGAGCGGACAGACTTTTGAAGACCGCAATCCCGCCGATACTCGCGAAGTAGTGGCGATTTTTCAACGGTCGAACAAAGCTGACGTTGATGCCGCAGTGGATGCGGCCAAGCGCGCCTATGCGAAATGGCGGCTGGTTCCGGCGCCTCGGAGGGCGGAGATGGTGTTTCGCGCGGCTGAGATTTTGATGGAGCGCAAGGAAGAGTACGCGCGCGATATGACGCGCGAGATGGGGAAGGTTCTGAAAGAGACGCGCGGCGATGTGCAGGAGGCGATCGACGCCGCCTACTACAACGCGGGCGAGGGGCGGAGGTTGTTTGGTCCGACTGTGCCTTCGGAGTTGCCGAATAAATTTGCCATGGCGGTGCGGCAGCCGATTGGCGTCTGCGGAATGATTACGCCGTGGAATTTTCCGATGGCCATTTCTTCGTGGAAGCTGCTGCCGGCGATCGTGTGCGGAAATGCTTGCGTGATTAAGCCCGCGCAGGATACGCCACTCTCGACTTTTAATCTGGTTTCGGCGCTGACCGATGCGGGCGTGCCGAAGGGCGTGATTAACGTTGTCGCGGGATACGGGCCCGAAGCGGGCACTCCTCTTCTGGAGCACTCTACGGTGCGGGCCATCTCGTTTACCGGCTCGACGGCAGTAGGAAAGATTATTGGCACAACCGCCGCCAAGAGCTTCAAACATTGCTCGCTCGAACTCGGCGGGAAGAATCCGATGATTGTGCTGGATGATGCGAATCTTGCTCTGGCGGTGGAAGGCGGGTTGTGGGGCGCGTTTGGAACCACTGGACAGCGCTGCACCGCGACCAGCAGGATCATTGTGCAGAAGGGCGTGTATCGCCAGTTTGTCGACCAGTTTGTGGCGCGGGCTAAGAAGATTAGAGTTGGCAACGGGCTGGATGAGACGGTCGATATGGGACCGGCGGTGAATGAGAATCAGTTGAATACTGACTTGAAGTACATCGAGATCGGCCGGAACGAAAATGCGAAGCTCGTGTTGGGCGGCAACCGGCTCGACAAGGGTGAATATCAGCATGGATGGTTCATCGAGCCGACTGTGTTTATCGATGTCGATCCCAAGATGCGGATCGCGCAGGAAGAAATCTTTGGGCCGGTGGTTTCGATTATTCCTTGCGAGGATTTGGAGAACGCGATTGAGATCGCTAACAACATTGAGTACGGGTTATCGTCTTCGCTCTATACAAAAGATGTGAACAAGGCGTTTTCTGCCATTCGTGACCTCGAGACTGGGATTACTTACATCAACGCTCCGACGATCGGCGCGGAAGTTCACCTGCCGTTTGGCGGGACCAAGGCTACCGGCAATGGGCATCGCGAAGGCGGCATTGGCGCGATTGATTTTTATTCGGAGTGGAAGTCGGTCTACGTGGACTACTCCGACACGTTGCAGAAGGCGCAAATTGATCGAGGCGAGTAAAACATCTCCCTGCTACTAAATATCAGCCGTCAGATGGACCAGAATTCTGACGGCTAATTCG
>JBAWBE010000058.1:0-3176 GCA_049589635.1 Terriglobales bacterium | reverse complement strand
GCTTTGTAGATATGGGCGACGTGTTCGCGGATGGCAATGAGTTCCTGCGCAGGAGCCATGCCGTCGGGACCGGATTCGGGGGTACCGCTCTGGAGCTGACTTTTTAAACCGGCTACGCGGACCATAAAAAATTCATCGAGATTGGAGCTGACGATGGAGAGAAATTTCAGGCGCTCGAGGAGCGGATTCTGGTCGTCTTCGGCTTCTTCGAGAACGCGCGATTGGAATGCGAGGAGACTGAGCTCGCGGTTGATGTACAGCGAGGGATCATCAAGCGCGGGAGTGGACGGGGCGGCGCGGTTGTTGGCGGGCGCGGGATCGGCGCTGCGGCGCTTACGCCGAGTGGGCGCCGATTTCGGCTCGACGGTATGGGTAGCGGCCATGCGGTAGATAGTGTACTAGACGGGTTTGGCGGGAATGTTACGGCGCGGTTACAGCGAGTTTTTTGAAATCAGTTATTGCCAGGTTGTGTTGTGGCGTTGCAGCCACCAGCAGGGAGGGTTCCAGGTGGAGGATGCGTATTGCGGGAAGAGACTGCGCGAACAAGTTTGGTTGGCGCTGCCAAGGTAATCATATTCGGCTTTGTTGCCTTTGAGGGTTGTAGATAGGAATTGATCGACGGAGACGGTGCCGAGGCCGGAGCCGCGGAGATGGCGGACCTGGAAGACGGCGAAATCGAGGGCGTAGAGGATAGCTACCGTGATGAGGAAGTACCGGGCGGCTTCTCCTAAGATTCGCACGATGGGGCGCGGGGCGCAGGGATATCGTAAAGCATTTGTGGGCGGCGTGCGCTGAGGATGGCTATCAGCCGGATGCTTCGCGGCGGTTTTCACTTCTTTCCGCGGATTTGCGCGGATGCACGCGGATTTTTCTTAATTCTTTTGGAGGAGGTTGCGTTCGGTTAGAAATTCGTGAACCACTATGCTCGGATCGCGATGCTGGCGATCGACTGCGTAGTTCATTCGGCGCATATCTTCGTCGGAAATTAGGCCCGATAGAAGATTGAGGGCGGATTTCACTTCGGGATGAACTTTTAACATCTCTTCGCGCATTACTGCTACTGCTTCATAGGGCGGGAAATAGTGATGATCGTCTTGCAGCACGAACAGGTCGAGGGCTGGAATCAGGCCGTCGGTGTTGTTGCCGGCGATGAGATCGACCTGGCGCTGAACGAGAGCACGCGTCAGGAGGCCGAGATCCATTACGCGCGGAGGCTCGGCGAAACGCAAACCATAGCTGGCTGAAAGGCCTTTGTAGCCGTCGGGGCGCTCCATGAATTCGTATCCGAAACCGGCGCGCCAGTGCGGCGTGTAGGCGGCGGCTTGGGACAGGGTTTGCAGATGCAGAGTGCGCGCGTCGTCTCCGCGGATGACGATGGCGAATGTGTCGTCGAAACCGAGGGGTGGGCCTAAGGTGAGATGGAACTGGTTTTCGTACGCGCCTTTTACCTGACGATAGACTTCTTCTTTATTGGCGCTGGGCGGCTGTTTGAGAACAGCGGTCAGAGCCGTGCCGGTGTATTCGGGGTAAATATCGATTCTTCCGGCGAGGATGGCCTGGTGGCAGATGAAGGTGCCGGCCAGATAGAAGCGGCGCTCGACTGGCAGGTGAGTGCGCGACTCGATAATTTGCGCGAAGAGCTCACCGAGAACGAGTTGCTCGGTGAAGTTTTTGGAGCCGATTACGATGTGGTCCGAATGAGTGGAGCAGCCGGTTATGGGCAGGAGCAGAGCGAGGGCTAAGAAAAAAGAGCAGATTGAAAGTGCAGTCCGCCTTAATTGAGAGACTTCCCGTCTTCCTGTCTTCCACATTCTCATCGTCGCGCTACGCTTTCACCCAAAATGAATTCAAGCGGCGCTCCAGAAGTCCGAGCAGGAAGTCGGCTGCGAGGGCTAGTAATGCGGCGGGAATAGCTCCCGCTAAAATTACCTGATTGCTGACCATGGCTAATCCCCGAAAGATAAATTCTCCGAGGCCGCCCGCGCCGATGGCGGCTGCAATGGTGGCCAGGCCGATGGCAAGCACTACGGCGATGCGGACGCCTGCGACGATTACGCCGGATGCTAATGGCAGTTCGACTTGAAAAAGCAATTGGCGATCGGTAAGGCCCATGGCGCGTCCTGCCTCGACGATCGCCGGATCGACTCCTCGAATGCCGGCGTAGGTGTTGCGGATTAGAGGCAGCAGACAATAGAGGGCGAGGGCGAGGATGGCGAGGCGGCTGGCGCGCTCTCCGATCCACGGGGCAGGGATGAGAAAACCGAATAGGGCGAGGCTGGGGATGGTCTGAATCACGTTGGCGCCGCCGATGATTAGCTTGCTGAGGCTGGGAATTCTGGTGATCAGGATGCCGAGTGGGATTCCAACGCACGCCGCGATCAGAGTGGAGATGCCGGCGAGTTGGATGTGCTCGAGCGTCAACTCGATTACCTGCTGGCGATTGGCGCTGATGAAGTGCAGGAAGTTCATGAGGATTCCTTCGTATTGGCTGGTAACGGTTCTGTGGGCATATTTGCTGGCGTTTCTGCCGGCGTATTTTCTGGAGTCGAGAAGGCTTCTCTGTAGGCGCGGACCAATGGGTGCTGGTTACGCGAGAATTCTTCTGCGGGAAGGTTCACGATCGCGCGGCCGGACTCCAGCAAGACAATGCGATCGGCTAACAGCAGGGCTTCGCGAAGGTCGTGGGTGACAAACACGACTGCCTTGCGCATGCGCTGTTGAAGAGTGCGAAACTCTTTTTGTATTTCGGAGCGGGTGATGGGATCGAGGGCGGAGAAAGCTTCGTCGAGAATCAGAATTGGGGGATCGGCGGCCAAGGCGCGCGCCACTCCGACGCGCTGGCGCTGGCCTCCAGAGAGTTCGCGGGGATAGCGAGTCGCGAGATCTGCGTTCAGTCCGACCAGGGTTAGCAACTCGCGAACTCGCGCCTCGATTCGCCGGCGATCCCAGCCTTCGATGCTCGGCACGAGCGCGATATTTCGTTCAACGGTGAAGTGAGGGAACAGACCGCCGTCTTGAATTACGTAGCCGATGCTTCGCCGGAGATGAATTGGATCCCACTTGGCGGTGGAGCGGCCGCTGACGCGGACTTCGCCCTCGCTCGGCCTGAGGAGAGCGTTGATTAGTTTGAGGGTGGTGGTTTTGCCGGAACCGCTTCGACCTAGCAGGACGACAGT
>JBAWBE010000057.1:0-22458 GCA_049589635.1 Terriglobales bacterium | reverse complement strand
CTTTTTATTCACTCTGTTAACTTACTTTGCGTTGTCCGGAATTTGGGGCTAAGAGGCCGAACGTGCGACTGGCGCCGGTATCGTGTTTTTGGAACACAGCCGCAAGCGCCGGCTCAGGCCATTGATTGCGCGCAAGCTCTCCCTGAAGATTGAGAATGCTTTCCCTGAGCAAGAGGAGTGAGGTGAGCATTTCGGCACGCAAAGGCAGCATCTCGTCGCGCAGGCGGCACATTTCCTTGATCCCGCTTTTGATCGCGTGCGCTGAAACCTGGGAATCTGGAGCCAACCTCGCTAAGTGGAATTCCTCACGAATCGGGCTCGCGCCCACCCACGCATCGAGTTCCGGTCGGGTCGCTACTACGGAACCGCGAGGCTTGCCGGCGGGCCGACGCACAGGCAGACCCAATTCCCGCTCGTAACGTTGCACCGTGCGCACACCCTTGCCGAGGTAGTTCGCGATTTCTTTCCAGCCGCTGAGAAACTGAGGTGGTTCGGGCTTTCTCCGGTTGCTTTTCATGGATCACTCCCACACGTACGACGGGTTTCGCCCCGGAACCCTTGTGCGGTTGATCTTAGCACTTCTCGGGCAGGGGGTGAATTCAAACGTGGCAGGATGACGGGCGAGTTAGCCGCCAGGTTATAGGTGGACTTGCTGGTCGTCGTTGGACCTGGCGGACGAGAGGGCATCGTCATTTTCGCGCAGGCTCGTGATCTCGTCGGCCATCGCAAATTTAAGCTTGTCGATGCCCTCCCCGGTGACGGCGGAGATTGGATAGAGCTTCAGCTTCTTCCGGGTACACCATTGCTTTAGTTTTTTGAGCTTGTCGGGATTGGCGGCGTCGATCTTGGACGCGACCATGAGAGACGGCTTCTTTTCCAGACCCGCGCCAAAGCTTTTGAGTTCGTCGAGAATCACCTGAACGTCCTTCACGACATCGGGGCGGCCGCTCGCATCGGAAACATCCACGAGGTGAACGAGGAGGCGCGTGCGCTCGATGTGGCGCAGGAACTGCGTGCCGAGACCGGCCCCGGTGTGCGCGCCTTCGATCAGACCGGGAATGTCGGCCACCACGAAGCTGACTTCTTCTTTCTTTACCGGGGGGCTTTTCTTGTTGCCTCCCGACTTCCTGTCGCCCACTTTGTTCTTGCCAACGACGTTCTCGCCTACGACGACCACGCCCAGATTCGGTTCAAGGGTGGTGAAGGGATAGTCGGCGATCTTGGGGCGCGCTGCGGAGATGCGCGAGATGAGCGTCGACTTGCCGGCATTCGGAAAACCGACGAGACCGACATCGGCGAGGAGCTTGAGTTCGAGACGGAACTTGCGTTCTTCGCCCTCGCGTCCTTCTTCGTGCTCACGCGGCGCCCGGTGCGTGGGGGTCGCAAACCGCGCGTTGCCGCGTCCGCCACGCCCGCCGCGGGCGATGATAACGCGCTCGTCCACGCGCGAAAAGTCGTGGACTTTCTCTCCCGTCTCTTCGTCATAAACAATCGTGCCGACGGGCACTTTAAGAAGGATGTCTTCACCGTCGCGGCCGGTTTTGTTCGAGCCTTCGCCGTGCATTCCGCGGCCCGATTTGTATTCGGGATTAAAGCGGAAGTGAACCAGCGTGTTGTGGCGCTCGCTCGATTCCATCCAGATGTCGCCGCCCTTGCCGCCATCACCGCCGGAGGGGCCGCCACGCGGAACAAACTTCTCGCGCCGGAACGCCATGCAGCCGTTGCCGCCGTCGCCCGCTTTGACTCGAATTATAGTTTCATCGATAAACATAGAAACAACGGCGAGCTTCGTCGAAGCTCCGTTCAAAATTGATCTTGAGTATAACGGTCCATGGCCCTTCGCTCGGTGCGATCGGACTTAAGGGTGTGGTCCCTTTCGCACATCTTTCGTGTATGGAGAAGAGGGAACGGCTCGCGATCTGCGTTGCCTGCAAAGGCGAGACCATGCTCGTGACGTTAGACGTCCGCCGTTGATTCGGGCGAATTACGCGAACGTCAAGTTGCCCGACGCCTAGTTGATTTCGCTAGTTGACTTCGCTAGTTAACTTCACTAGTTAACTTCGCTAGCTAACTTCGACCGGCTCGACCATGACGAACTTGCCCATGGAACCTTTATCCAAAAATTTGATCTTGCCCGTGATTTTGGCGAAGAGCGTGTCGTCTTTGCCGCGGCCTACATTAAGACCGGGCTTAACCCGCGTGCCGCGCTGGCGCACGATAATCGTGCCTCCGGGGACGACCTGTCCGCCGAATGCCTTAAAGCCCAGCCGTTGCGCGTTCGAGTCGCGCCCGTTTCGTGAAGTACCCTGTCCTTTTTTATGCGCCATAAATAGCTCTCAGCTCTCAGCTTTCAGTTAACCCGCCAAACAGATGACGGCTACTTTTTCTTCGACGTCGACTTCTTCGCGGCGGCCTTTTTTGCCGTCTTTTTCTTGGCTGGCTTCACCGCCGAAGCCTTTGCTGCTTGGTGGATTTCTTCGTGCGCCTCAACTGCCTTCTTCACTTTCTTTTCTTTCTTCGGCAATTCCGGCGCCTTGAACGACTGCCCGCCAAATGCAATCTCGGTGATGCGCACAGAGCTGTAATCCTGCCGATGCCCGCGCAGCTTCTTATATTGCTTCTTTTTCTTGTAGTGGAACACGAGGATCTTGGCGCCGCGTCCCTGTTCGACGACCTGGCCGGTGACGAGCGCCTCGCCCTCGGGCAGCCCGACCTTGCCAGCCTCGCCGGAAACTGCGAGCACGTCGCTGAACTTGACGTGGCCATCGCCGTCCACGCCATTCACCTTTTCCACCCGGATTACATCTCCCGGGGCGACCTTATATTGCTTACCACCAGCGCGGATCACCGCGTACATAAGTCCTCCAGAACTCTCATTGGGCAGGAAAATTCATCCGCCCGGCGAAGGCTAGCTCCGCTCAAAATCACATGTGCTTGCTGTTTTTCCCGCTGCGGCTTCTGACCGGAAACGCGGCACGGCCCAGAACGGGCCCGCCGGTACAGGCAAACTCAACTATTCTAGCGTGCGCCGTGGAAATCGGTCAAACGAAATGGGTTTCATCCCATCGTCTGGTCCCACAAACCAACCTCAGCCCTCGACGTCGAAATAAATCTTGGTCGTGGCGCGGTACTTCGTAACCTTGCCGCCGTCGAGCTCCATGTCGAGCGATTCGACGTGCGCCCACTTGATCTTGCGCACGGTCTTGGCCGCTTCTTTTACGGCCGCTTCCGCGGCCTTAGCGAAGCTCTGCTTAGAAGTACCCACTACGTCGATAATTTTCTGTGTCATCGCGTCCTCCTCATGTTTACGTGAACCGATGGATGCAACTGGGATTGTAGCCCGGTTCGCACCTCGTGGCGAGGGATCAGAATTGAACTCGGCGCAAAAAAAAACCTACCTCTGCAGAGAGCGCAGAGGTAGGAAAGCCTCATCGGATAGCTTTCAAGAGGCCTACTTGTCAGAATCCGGGACGGCGGCAGCTTCCACCGGAGTCTGTTTCTGGGTGTTTTCCTTCTGTACGTTTTGCTCCTGCGCGACCTGCTCCTCTGAAGCCGGCTGAATCTTCACTGAGTCCAGAATCTTCTGCAGCCGCCCAAAGACTTCGTCGCGGTCGACTGCGTGCACGCTCTCTTGCCCGAAGCCCGCGGTCGAGAGGCCAAGCACGTACTCGTAGCAAGCGCCGTTTTCGTAGGCGTGGTAATAGCGCGTTTCGAGCTGTTTGGTTGCATCGCCTGCGAACTCGGAGGTCATGTTCATGTCGGTCGACCCGACTTTGACCTTCTCGGCGTCGATCGGCTCGCCGTCGGCATCGCTGGTGTCGACGAACGCAAAGTGGGGACACTCTTCGACTGAGACGCTGCGATTCACATTCACGCGAAACTGCGCGCCCGCGAAATCAGTTCCCGCGTACTGGGTGCGGGGAAGTGCGACCGTCGCAACGGCCGTGCCGCCGGATTGGACAAAGTTCATTGGCAGGTCGTTCATCGACAGATCGTTCGCTGGGAGATCATTCGTCGGCAGATCATTCGCGCCGGCCGTTGCGGATAGCGCTTTCACAGCCGAGGCCAGCTCAGCCTTTCTCGGGTACATGAAAGAGACGCCGGAGTTCGCATCGCTATATGTGACATTGGCGGCGAGCTTTCGGCGGACCTTTTTGGGAGCTGCCGTTGTCGAGGCGGCTTGCTCATTCGCCCCCATGGCGGGAACTGGCCGCGCAGCTATTTGAACCGCCGACGTTGTAGAACTCGGCGCGGAACCACTGATCCCAGCCAGCGCCGGTTTTGAGTCTTGTTTCGAGCAGGCGCTTACGGCCAGGAGGATTCCCAGCAATACGAAGCACGCGATGGCGCTGTATTTCTGGGCGCGCGTCCAGCTTAACCGGGCATCCCGCCCGATCCGCGATACTTGTTTATGCGGTGGTTTGCTCGCCGACGCTGGGTTGCTCGTCAACGACGGACTGCCCGCGGCAGCTTGATTTTTGCTTTCTGACTTACCCGAATCCCAAGTGGTTCCCATCCGATCACCTCCCTGCGCATTGCGCAGCTGGCAATAGAGGGGCAAGGTAAACGCCATTTGGGACATGATTGATTCTTCTGGACTTGCGAGCGGGGAAGTTGATTCCACGCGTTGTTGGAGCAACACACTGTGTGGTTCGATTCACGCCAAGATCGCGCGGTTCACGACAAGGTCGGCTGGAAAACGGCCAACGGGAATGCGGGGGTGGGCTTCGGGTGCAAAGGGCTGTTTTCCGGCTCGGGGTTCACTTCCGTAACCCGAACGTACACTCCCTTTCGGAAACCTCGGTAATCGTCGGTAACCTTAAGACTCGACGCACCCAGCCTTACAATGAGCATGAGCGCAGAAGTAGATCGATTGCAGAAGTAAGAAGTCAGATTGAAGAAGTAAAAGCCTAAGGAATACAAGTCCGGGGTCGTCTCCGGGTCGTGGCTGTTGCTCTGGCAATCTGCGTTCTCGCTTCTGCAATCTGACTTCTTACTTCTGCAATTTCTGGAGTCGGTTCAATCCTATGGCGTTCGGTTTTGGCTTTAACAAACAAAAGGTCCTCAGCGCCGCGGAGAAGTTTGTCCAGCAGGGCAAGCTGCAGAACGCCATTGCTGAGTACGAGAAGATCCGCAAACACGACGACAAGGACCTCACGGTCGCGAACACGATTGGCGATCTGTACTCCCGCATGGGAGACACCGCCAATGCCATCGAGTGCTTCAAAATGGTCGGCGATGCCTATGCCGCGCAGGGTTTCACGGTCAAGGGCATCGCGATGTACAAGAAGATTGCCAAGCTTCAGCCGAGCGTCGATGGAACGCTGAAGCTGGCCGAACTCTACACGCAACAGGGATTGTTCAACGACGCGCGCGCACAGTATTTGCAGGTCGCCGAAGATTTCATGAAGAACGGCGATCTCGATCAGGCGATACGGCTTTTCCAGAAGGTCCTCGAGATGGACCCGGAAAATGTTCCGATGCGCATCAAGCTGGCCGAGGTTTACCTAAAGCGCGGCAAGAAGCAGGAAGCCTGGGAAATCTTTAGCGCGGCGGCGGAGGCGCTGCGGGCCCGCGGTTCGATGGCGGCTGCCGAAGACATTCTGCAGCGCATGCTTTCGCTTGATCCGGGGAATAGTTATGTTCTGCTGCTGCGCGGACGCTCGGCGCTGGAAGGCGGCGATCATCAAAAGGCGATTGAGTACCTGGAAAAAGCGTCCGACATCGATTCGCATCCTGAGGGCCTGCGCGACCTGCTGAAGGCTTACCTGCAGGCGGGCGAACTGGAGAAGGCTACGCCTCTCGCGGAAAAGTTGTTGACGGTGCACAACGACTCCGAAGGCCTGTTTCTGCTGGCAGAAGCTTCCGCGCGGTACGGTCATCCAGGCGAAGCATTGGAGATTTATTCGCGGCACGCCGATCGCATGCTGGCTACGGATTCGGCCAAGCTCCTTGGCAATCTGCACAGCTTGATTACGCAGGTGCGCGATGATACGGGCGCGCTTGAAAAAGTGATGGAGCTGCTCAAGAAAGCGGGCGAGAGCACGCACGTCAACGAAGTGATCGAGTTGCTGGCGCACGCCTCAGTCAAGAGCGGCAACCTTGAGCGCGCGCGTGAGTTGTACGGAATGCTGGCGAAGAGCGAGCCACAGAATGCGCTCCACATGCAGAATTTCCAGCAGGTAGCCGACCGCATCGCGGGATCGTCGCCGGCGAGTGCCGCCTCCGGCACAATCACGGCTGAAGAAGGCGCATTAATCGTTGAAGAAATGGAAGCAACCGCGCCGGCCGTCGATCAGTCGTATCCGGATGAAGTTGCGATCGCGGTCCGATCAGCGGTCACGGAAGCGGATCTTTTCCTCTCCTACAATCTGCCGGACAAGGCTTTTGCTCCCCTCATGGCTGCGTTGCCGCTGGCGCCTCGCGACGTTCGCTTGAATCAGCGTTTGGCTGCGCTGCACACGCGTTCAAAGCGCTTCGCGGATGCGGCAGTCTGTTGCCGCACGCTGGAGAGCGCGTATCACGATGCCGGCTTTCCCGACGAAGCCTTGCGCTATGGCGAACTGGCTGCGCGTTACGAGCAGAGTGCGCAGAGCGCCGGACAGGTTGCGGGACAGATCGCCGCACGAACTTCCTCAAACTCCAACCGCACTGTCGAAAAAAGCAAAAGCAAGAGTAGTGAAGAGCACGGAATGGCTGCGGCTGCGGGAGCCACCGAAGTTTCAGGTCCCCATTTGGCGGCTGCTTCGCCCTGGCCGACCGCGACTGCGAGCGCGCACGAAGTTCCAGCGTTCGAGGTGTCGACGGTCGAAGCATCGACATTCGAGGTACCGGCGGCTGCGGAGTTCTCGGTTCAGGAGATGGACGTGCACTCCGACTCGACCTCGCAGGATCTGTCCTCCGAGTGGGAGCAGACACTGATGGTGGACGCCGGCGGCGACGATTCAACTGGTGATGAGTCGATCGCCGGGGTTAAGAATCAGGATGAAGACGAGATTTCGGCCAGCGTCGGCGGCGGGACGGTCGACGCCGAAATAGAAGTCGATCCAAGTACGAATCCTGAAATCGTCGAAACAGTCGACGAGATTCATTTCTACCTTGAGCACTTCATGGTCGATCAGGCGCGCTCCGCGTTTGAAAAGCTGCAAACGCTGACGCATAACTCCGCGTTTCTCGAGCCATTGCGGGCGGCTCTCGAAAAGGGCGCGCAGGCGCAAGCCGAGCCAGAAGTTGAGATTGCCGAGATCGAAGCGGCGGATGTTGAAAATTTCGAGGTCGAAGTGGAATCGCCCGAAGCCGGGGAGCTTGCCGTCTCGGCCGATTCGACAGGGCAGCACGAGCATCTTGGCCACGCTGCCGATGCAGATACAGATCAGCTCCACGCGGATCGCGTTCGCACAAATCATTCCGACAGGGTTCACGACGCCGTCGCAGAGGTCCAGCCGCACTTTGAAGTTCAGCCCGAGGAAGCAGAAGCGGTCATCCACGCCGAAGCTTTCTCAGTGGAACCAGTGCACGCTCCGGAGACGATCCAAGCGGAAGAGCCTGCCCATTTCTCTGATGCTGAGCCGGCTCATTATGCCGAGCCGGTACACGCTGAAGCTTCCGCCGCGCATAGCGAGTTGACCTCGCTGGTCGCTGACCTCGAAGCGTCAATCGGCGATGCCTTCCCGGCGACCGCGCCCGCCACGGCCCAATCCAACGCCAAAGATTCGTTCGGGGCGCAACATTCGTCAGGAACGCCAGCGTCAGCAGCATCAGGAACAGCTGGCGGGAAGTTCTCCGGCTGGCCGGCTGCACCGCACTCGCAACCTGCACCGGCGCCCAGTCCACAACACGCGGTTGAACCTGCGCCGCAAACGTCCGCAACGGCTCACGACACGATGGGCGCAGTAACGGCCTCCACAGCGGGTGCTGCCGCTGCTCCGGCAACGAGCCACAGCCGCGGTTCGGTTCGTCCGTTGGCTCCGGCGAATGCGTCGCAGTCTTCCGAGGGCGTTGATCTCTCGGAGATGTTCAGCGAGTTGCGGCACGAGCTTGAAGAGGAAGCGGTCGCGGGCGACGACGATCCGGAGACGCACTACAACATGGGTGTGGCCTTCCGCGAAATGGGCTTGATCGACGAGGCGATCGCCGAACTGCAGAAGGTATGTACCGCGATCGATCGCGGACACGCGTTCTCACAAAGTATTCAGACCTACACCTGGCTGGCGCAGTGTTTCCTCGATAAGGGAGTGCCGGACGCTGCCATTCGCTGGTACGAAAAGGCTCTGAACATTCCCGGGCTCGATAACGAATCGCGGTTAGCTCTCCACTACGAGCTGGGTTCGGCGTGTGAACAGGCTCATAACAAGCCCCAGGCGTTGCAACATTTCACCTACGTCTTCGGCGCCAACATCGATTATCGTGATGTTGCCGAGCGCATTCAGGCTCTATCGTCGTAAAATCAAACGAGTGGGTCTGGCGTGCGCAGAGGCGGAGATGAATTGAATCCGTCCCAGGTTAAGCTACGCGACATTATCGTAGGACGATCATTGCAGGACAGCCATCCCCACTACGACGCGTGCAATGATTTCCGATCCTAAACTCCCTTTTGACAGCGTGCCCGCCGGCGTTGAAACCAGCACCGGATTAGAGTCCAGCACGCGGGCTGACGAGGCTTCTTCTAAAGCGGCTTCGGCGGCTGCTTCGGAAGTTTCTCCGCCGCGGGCGCCTGAGCCGCAACGATCCGCTTCCCGACGGCCCGTTTCAGCGCTACGGGTCTGGTTGCGGCGCATTGGAGTGCTGTGCTTTGTCTTCATCTGTGCGACGATCGGGGTTATGTTGATGATCGTCCCGTGGCGTCCAGAGTGGTCGGAGAATCCCTTGCTGCTTTCGTATCCGGCGCTGCACGATCTGGTGGCGAGCGGATTCACGCGCGGGCTTGTGACTGGCCTCGGCCTGCTGAATGTTTGGATCGGTTTCTGGGAAGCATTGCAATACCACGAAGAGTGAAAATGGTCGTCCGTCGTTGGTCGTTCGTCGTCAACGGCCGTCGCGACAGACCAGTAGCGACAGACGGCCGAGGACCAACCACGAACGACTGATGACTGACGACTGACGACGAACGACCGACTACGGATTTATCCATGACTCAACCGAACATGACCGAACCGAAGCTCAAGTCCGCTCCTTTGGCCTATCAGAACGAAACGTTTCTCAACAGTCCGGACGGCCGGATTCTGCGCCTGCTCTCGGAATACAGCGAGCCATTGTCACGCTTCCGGCGCGAGCAGATTCAGGACACAGTCGTGTTCTTCGGTTCGGCGCGCATCGCCAGTCGCGATTCGGCGGGCACGAGGCTGAAGGGCGTGCGCGCAAACGAAGGCGGCGCCGCGGCCGCCGAGCAGGCGCTCAATATGAAGCGTGCCGAGGCTGCGGTGGATATGGCGCGCTACTACGAAGATGCGCGACGGCTCGCCCACATGCTTACGGAGTGGTCGGCACAAATCCCGGCTCGCCGTCATCGCTTCGTCGTCACCACCGGCGGCGGCCCGGGCATCATGGAAGCTGCGAACCTGGGCGCGCACGAAGCCGGAGGCAAGACGATCGGCCTCAACATCAATCTACCTTTCGAGCAGTATCCGAATCCTTACATCACGCCATCTCTCAACTTCGAGTTCCATTATTTTTTCATGCGCAAATTCTGGTTTGCGTATCTCGCAAAAGCGCTGGTGATCTTTCCCGGAGGCTTTGGCACGCTCGACGAGCTGTTCGAAATCCTGACGCTTGCCCAGACGGAAAAACTCGCCAAGAAAATTGTGGTCGTGATTTACGGCAGCGAGTACTGGAAGAAGATCCTGAACTTCGAAGCCATGTCCGATGCGGGCGTCATCTCGCCGGAGGATCTCGAACTGTTTAAGTTTTGCGACTCGCCGGAAGAGAGTTTCGAGTTCCTCAAGGAAAATCTGACCCGCTACCATCTGGGCGCACAGCAACCCAAGCGTACGGGAGAAGAAGCCGCGACGCCGGAGATCGCAAAAACGCGGCCCTAGCGTCCGACGCCTCGAAAAGTGAACTTCTCCGCGGCTATTCGCGTATACACTCGTGCGTGTATAGTGCGGGTATCACGCCCGCGCGCGTATCCGTGCGAATCAAGATCCGTGCCACACAATGAAGGGAAAGCCACAATTATGACCGTGCGCAGAAGTGTGTCTGTAGTTTGTATGCTGATTTTTATCTCCGGCGCATTAGCATTCGCGCAACCGCCGGGCCCCAATGAGATGCCTTCGGTCGTAACGGTTCCGGCAGCCGCGCAGCCGAGCGACCACTTCGATGCTACCGTGGCCACCGACGCCTATATGGCGCAGATTTCGCCGGAGAGAATAGAGCGGTCCAACAATTATTTCGAAGGCGGATACTGGCTTACTCTCTGGGATTTTCTCTACGGCGCGGTGATTGCGTTGCTCCTTCTCAACACGCGCTGGTCGGCCAGCATGCGCAATGTTGCGGAACGCATCACGCGCTTCAAACCAATCCAGACATTTATTTATTGGTTTGAATATCTGATCGTTTCGACGGTGCTTGGTTTTCCTCTTGGGGCTTATGAAGGATATTTTCGCGAGCACAAGTACGGGATGGCGACGCAAACATTCGGCCCGTGGCTGGTCGACCAGTTTAAGGGATTGGGGATCGGGATTGTATTGGGCGGAATTCTTGTAATGTTGCTGTTCGGGGCGGTTCGGCGTTTTCCGCGTAGCTGGCCAGTCATTGGAGCCGGCGTCAGCTACCTGTTCATCGTTTTCGTCGGGTTCATCGCACCGGTGATTCTGATTCCCATCTTCAATAAAGTGACGCCGCTGAATGACCCGAAGATCGTCGATCCGATTCTGCGCCTGGCGCGGCAGAACGGGATTCCCGCGAAAGATGTGTACACCATTGACGCCTCCCGCCAGACCACGCAAATGAGCGCCAACGTCAGCGGCTTTGGCAATACCATGCGCATCACGCTTAACGATAACCTGTTACGCCGCGGCTCTCCGGAGGAGATTCAGGCTGTGATGGGACACGAGATGGGCCACTATGTAATGAATCACGTCTACAAAGGCCTGACGTTCTTCCTCATCGTCGACCTGGTCTTCTGGATGTATTTGTGGGGGACGGTCGGCAAGGCTCTACAGCGCTGGGGCGAGAAGTGGCAGATTCGCGGGATCGGCGACACTGCGATCGTGCCGCTCGTGATCCTGCTGGGCTCGATTTTTTTCTTCGTCGCGACACCCGTCATGAATTCCTACACGCGCACACAGGAATACGAAGCCGATATGTACGGGCTCAACACGAGCCGACAGCCGGACGGCTTTGCGCAGGCTGCGATTCACCTTGGCGAATATCGCAAGATGAGTCCTGGACCGGTGGAGGAATGGATCTTCTTCGATCATCCCAGCGGCCGCAATCGTATCTACGCGGCGATGCGCTGGAAAGCCGAGAACCTGAACCTATTCATGCCGCAGACCGAGACTGCGCCAGCAGCAATGCAGGCCGCGCCGCAATCGGCAGACTCGGGCAAGAAATAACGGCGATCATGTAGGCTGACAGCTGATGGTTCAGCGCTGCCTGCTCTACTACATAACGGATCGCACACAATTTCCCGGCGACGAGCACGCTCGCCGCCGGGCATTGCTCGCTAAGATTGCCGAGGCTGCCCGCACCGGCGTTGACTACATACAACTTCGCGAAAAGGATCTGAGTGCTCGAGAGTTGGAACATCTTGCCCGCGAATCCGTGGGCATGATCCGGCAAGTGGGTGCTGAGAACCGAGAGCTGCGGACTCGTCTTCTGATTAATTCGCGCACGGAGGTTGCGTTAGCCGCAGACGCCGACGGCGTACATCTGCGCTCAGAGGATGTCTCTCCACTAACCGTGAGATCGATCTGGGCTGAAGCGATAGCTCTTGCGCCTCAGGCCAGTTCTCAGTTCGACGCACAAGGACCGCTCATCGCCGCTTCTTGTCATACGACCGCCGACGTGCTCCGCGCCGAATCCGAAGGCGGCAACTTCGCTGTCTTCGCGCCCGTCTTTGAAAAAAAAGATGCGCCCGACACAATGCCCAAAGGCCTGTCGGCCCTGCGCGCCGCCTGCGCCGCAAAGATTCCTGTTCTCGCATTGGGCGGCGTGACGTTAGAAAATGCCGCTTCGTGCCTCGCCGCCGGAGCCGCGGGCATTGCCGGCATTCGGCTCTTCCAGGAGAATAAACTTGAGGATGTCGTCCGCGCATTGCGCGAGCTGACCCAAGACGCATGGAACGATCTGAACTCATAACGCAACCGGTCGACGAACGCACTCCCACGCTCGTCACAATTCCAGCGGGCGAGTTCCTGATGGGTTGCGCCGCTGGGCTTGATCCTCTTAGTCAAGACAGCGAGCGGCCGGTGCATCGCGTCTGGGTTGACGAATTTCTGCTCGCCGCTTACCAGGTCACGAACGCCGAATATGCGCGTTTCGTTCAGTCGACCAGTTGCCCAGCGCCGCCATTCACGCGCGATCCAAATCTCAATCATTCGCAGCAGCCGGTTGTCGCGGTTTCGTGGCACGAAGCAATTGCTTATTGTGAGTGGCTGAGCGCGGGTACCGGTAAAAACTTTCGTCTGCCCAGCGAGGCTGAGTGGGAACGTGCCGCGCGCGGAGGACGCGAGAGCGAACTCTATCCGTGGGGCGACGCGCCGCCACAGGCGCTGCCTGATTATGCGGCGCGTTGCGCGGCTTATTGGAAAGCCGGACCCGAGCCGGTTGGCGGCGGCAACGCCAACGGATACGGTCTCTACAATATGTGCGACAACGTACACGAGTGGTGCAGCGACTGGTATTCGCCCGATTACTATGCGATTTCGCCTGAGTGCAATCCGCGCGGGCCGGAAAGCGGCGTGCGCCGGGCCTCGCGGGGAGGCTCATGGCGGCATCATGTTAAGATGTCGCGCTGCGCTGCGCGATCGAGCATCCCTGCCGAGTTTCAATATGCTGACTATGGTTTTCGTGTCGCGTGCGACGTTTTGTAGGTGTAGATCGTAGGTTTTTCAGGAGGTGGCCATGTACGAACTGAAATCGGTCGACGTGTGGTCATGTGCCAAGGTTGCGGGTGTGGTCTACGGTTGTATGAGCTTGCTGCTGCTTCCGATCGCGCTCCTTTCGATCGCAATGAGCGCCGGCTCGGCACAACCATTTGGGGTAAGCACCGCGGTCGCATTAACATTGCTCGCAATCTTCGCGCCGTTGGTCTATGCCGTGCTCGGGATGTTATTTGGGGCCTTGTCCGCCGGGATTTACAACGTTACCGCGAAGTGGGTCGGCGGCCTTCACCTCAATTTGCATTGCGACAGCATTGCCGCGAATCCGCCACCGGCCATAGGTTCGGTATAGTTAGAGCGTGTAAAGAGAAATCGAATGACTGATCTAGCCACGTCCTACCTCGACGAAGTCCGCCGCCAGCTGCGCGGCCATAAGCGCATGGCCGAGGCTGCGATGGGGCAACTTGAAGACAAGGATTTCTTTGCGACCATCGACTCGGAATCGAACTCGGTCGCCATTCTCGCGAAGCACATTGCGGGCAATGCGCGCTCGCGCTTCGCCGACTTTCTCACCAGCGATGGTGAAAAACCAGATCGCTTCCGCGACCGCGAATTCGAAATTCCGACTACCACATCACGCAGCGAGGTAATGCGCGCGTGGGAAGAGGGATGGGCAGTAGTCTTTGCTACGCTCGATTCCCTGAAGGCCGAAGACGTCACGCGCACCATCACGATCCGCCAGGAGCCGCACACCGTGCTGCAGGCGCTGAATCGCGCGCTTGCTCATTATGCGCAGCACGTCGGGCAGATCGTTTTTCTCGCCAAGCATCTGCGTTCTTCCGAGTGGAAGACACTCAGCATTCCGCGCGGCAAATCTGAAGAATTCAAAATCGCCGGCCCGAGTCGAGCTACCCGCGGAGCCTACGATCCAAAAACCAAGAAGACGTAGGGTTTCCGCGTTGAGAAACTCGGGTTCAGGAGCGGCATCGCTTACGGCTGCGAGCGCACGCCGCCCTGATGTACGTACTTGATGACCTCAACGTCAGACATAGCGATCAATCCGTCGGCCACCATCTGATCGAGCGCCGGCAGCAGTTTGCTGATGTTCTCCTGGGTGTCGACCACCGACACCATGATCGGACGATCGGAAGAGCGAAGCAGGTGCGCTTTGTGAATCAGCGTGCTCGCTCCATAGCCCTCAATCCCGCGGTAGACGGTCGCTCCGGCCAGATCGAGCTCGCGGCATTTTTGGATGATCGCTTCGTAGAGGGGCTTGCCATGCCACTTGTCGTCTTCGCCGAAGTGGATGCGCAGCATTTTTGCTTTGCCTTCGAGTTTCATGCGCGTGACTCCTGACGGCGTTCGCGTTTCTCGTAGTTATGCGTGTAGTTGATGACGTCCACATCTGAAAGCACAACCAGCCCCTGCTGCACCATTTGATCGAGGACCGGCATGAAGCCGCGCAGCTTCTCTTCGGTGTCGACAATGGAGAGCAGGATCGGCCGGTCGTGCGACAGGCTGAGCGCGGCATCTTTGTGAATGCGGCGGTTCGCACCGTAGCCGAGAATTCCGCGGTAGACCGTGACGCCGGCGATCTCATGCGCGCGCAGGCCGCTCACAATACCCTCGTAGAGGGGCTTGCCATTCCACTTGTCGTTTTCGCCGACGTAGATACGCATCAACTTGGCTTTGCCTTCGCGCTTGAGCGCGGGTTTCTCGGCGGGAGCGGTTGGTTCTTTCGTCGTAGTAGCAGGCTTGACGATGGTTGTATCCTGCACTTCGATCAATCCGCTTCCGGCCATCGTCTGGAGTTTGGGAAGCAATTCCTGTACCTTGTCGGGAGTCTCGATGAACTCGACCTTGATGGGAAGACGGGTTGCAAGATCCACCAGTCGGGTGGTGTGCATGTGATGGTCGGCGCCGAACCCGGCGATTCCGCGCGTCACGGTCGCTCCGGATACTCCACGGAAGAAAAGGAAGTCGAGAATGGCCGCATAGGCCGCATTCCCGTGATACTGCTGGTCCTCAGCCACGTAGATCGCGACTTTTTTAGCTGGCCCCGAAGTGAGCACATTGCCTCCTGGCACTCAAGGTCATTTCTGTGTAATTACCGTTCATGGGATCGCCCTCCCACTCACCGCTCCGGCCCACACGCCGGCAAATCCGACGATCACGCTCAGAGCGACGTTGAGTCCTGCCATTAGTATCTGCCCATCCTGAAAAAGGCGAAACGTCTCATACTCAAATGCGGAGAAAGTCGTATATCCGCCAATAAATCCGATGGGAATCAGGTATCGCCAATTGCCGCTCCATTGCGTCTTGTCCGCCAGGATCGTGATCGCCAGCCCGATCAGGAACGATCCGCTCATGTTGACCACAAATGTGCCGTAAGGGAATCGGCTGCCGAATCTGCCGCCAATGTAGCTTCCCAACCAGAAGCGCAATACGGAGCCGAGAGCGCCGCCGATTCCCACCATTAGATATTTCATCAAGCGATTGTGTTCCTTTCACGAGCGCGGGCTGACGGATCGCGGCGCGCGTTGCAAGACGCTTTTATCCGCAGCGAAAGATGGCAGACAAATGCGTGCGGCCAACTTGCGCTGCAAGTGCTCGGAGAATCGAGGAATCTCTTGAACTAAGAGGATAGGAGAGTTGCAAACGAGCCCCTACCAAGAAAATCCCTCTTTTCTTCGTAGGAGTCATCTGCCCGAGGCGGGCGGTTAAAGGTGAACTCCAACACCCAACGAAATTATGGCAATTGCCTGAGCTGGAGTCAACAAAAACGATTGTGCGCCGGAGAGTGCGGGATTACCGACGTTCCTCAGGCAGCGAAGCTCTGCAATGTCACTGCGGCTTTGGCGGATCCTGCGGCTTCTGGTCGTCTTTCCGCGCGTCCGGTTTCTGCGCATCCGGCTTCGCCTGATCGGGACCCTTCTGCACTTCCTTGCCGTCGTAAGTGATCCGCGACTTCGATCCGAACCGCCGGTAATTCGTGTACTTGATGATCTCGCGAATCTTCACATCGCCGAGGCTGAACGACAAAGTATCTTCAGCGCGCGTGTAGGTCGGAAACCAGTATTGCCCGTCGATCTGCTCGCGCCAGGTCGTAAACTTCGGGAAGAGATTCTCCTGCCCTTTTTTCTTCCGGATGTCGGGCACGGTCTTGCCGTATGTTTCTACGATCTGGAAATCGTGGTCATCGACCCAGATGCGTCCCTGGAAATAGCGCTTCTTTCCGACGATCTGCTTGGGCGCAACGTCGAAGACATAAGTGCTCAGTTCGTCCTGCTTCTGCTGACCAACGTAAAGAATGTCGTACTCGCCGACCTCATCGGATGTGAGCACGAAAGGCAAGCGGTTCTCGATGTCGTCGATATCCTCTTCGGTCATCATGATCCGCTGCAATGTCGGCTGGGGCGCGAACACTACGTTTTTGACTTTGTGCCCCTTGTCGTCAAAGCTCACGTCAAACACCTGCTGGTAAGTTCCGTCCACTGTACTGCCGTCGAGCGTCATTACCTTGACGTCCTGCCGGAAGGTGTACTGGTCGCGTGCCTCTTTGAATTCCTTTTCCTTTGCAGCGAAGTGCTTGATGATTTCTTCGACCGTGGCCCCCTTTGGTAGGGACTTGTCCAGCGGCCCTTCCTGCGCTGCGGCTACCGGGGTAGTCGCCGTGATCAGCGAGGCCGAGAGTAACAAAGCGCCAAGGAACGAAGAAACCGCGGAGACAAAGCGATTACGCGAGTCGCGGCTGTTCAGTCCGGCGGAGAGGAAATTCTGACGCAACGAAAGAGCAGGAAAAAACAAATCCTTCATAACAGGTATTCTAGCGAAAAACCGTGTGGGAAGAATTAACGGCAGCTCCCACCCCCAGAGCCGCCGTGCGTCAGCTCATTTCAACGGGGGTGGAAGACTGCAGTTCTGCCTAAACCATTCGATGCGCCGGTCGTCCAAAGGGTAGCTGGATTTACGTTTCTTTACTGAAGGCTGTGGGGAGGGCGTGGACAAGAAATGTATGGCGCGGGCGCCCCCGGCTTGCGTCCCGCGGCTGATACAAATATGTATGCAACGCTGGTCTGATAAAGCCGAAAAAATGGAATCAGCGAAGCTCATTTCGCACATACTGTTCGCGATTCTCCCCATATCCTTCATGCATGGGAACTCGTCCTGCGCTCACGCCCAAGCTATGCCTGCCGACATGCCGAACTCCAGCTCCATATCGACGCCAAAAACGTCCGCACCCAAACGCATCGTGATCGTCGCGAGCTCCGTTCTCGATGGCAAAGGGAATGTCCTGCGCGACGAGCGCATCGTCATCGAAGGCACAAGAATCGTTGCCATCGATTCGAAGGCAGAACCTATCTCGACGGCCGAACCCGTTGCCGATTCCGTGGAATATGACCTGCGCGGTCTCACTGTCCTGCCCGGCTGGATCGACGCTCATGTGCACATCACCTGGAGCTTCGGCTCGGACGGAAAAAATGTAGGCCAGGGCGGGACCACACAGGAAGCAGCTTTCGAGGCTGCCTCGAACGCATGGCTGACGTTGATGGGCGGATTCACCACAATCCAAAGTGTGGGCTCGCCCACCGACATTCCCTTGCGCAACGCCATCGCCAAAGGTTCACTCCCTGGGCCGCGCATTCTGACGGCCGCCGAACCGCTCTTCGGGCAAGGCGAGAAGACTGGAACGCCGGATGAGATCCGCGCCTTCGTTCGCAAACAAAAACAATCCGGAGCAGATCTGATCAAAATCTACGCTGCGGGAGGCATGACTCGCGGCACGATGACGATGTCGCAGGAGCAACTGAATGCTGCCTGCGACGAAGCAAAGAAGCAGGGCTTGCGGACGCTGGTGCATGCTTACCGGGATGCGGTCCGCGCCGCAACTCTTGCAGGGTGTACGGAAATCGAGCACGGTTTGGGAGCATCCGACGACGACTTGAAACTGATGGCCGAACGCGGGACTTATCTCGACCCGCAGGCTGGGCTGCTGCTTGAGAATTATCTCCAATACAAGGATCGATACTTGGCCGCGCCTTATTACACGGAAGAGGGCTTCGCTGCGATGAAAGGCCTCATCCCCATGACGCAGGAATTCATGAAGCGAGCCGAACGAATTCCGGGCCTGAAAATTGTTTACGGAACCGACGCAGTCGCGGGTATGCATGGCCGCAATGCCGAAGATTTCATTCACCGAGTACGCGACTGCGGAGTCGACCCGATGGCAGCAATGGTCTCCGCCAATTCGCTGGGAGCGGAAGCGATGGGCATGGCCGATCAGATCGGCGCAATCGCCCCGGGCATGCAAGCCGATATCATCGCGCTCGACGGTGATCCGCTGAAAGATATCACGGCCGTGCGGAGGGTTGTGTTTGTGATGAAGGGAGGCGTGGTGTACAAGAATGAAGCGCGCGTACAGTAACGCGTTGACTCTTGAACGAATGGGATCGAGTTACACGCAAAGCGACACTACAATTCCTTTTCTCTAATTCTTTGTCGATGGCGCCGGTGCCTTCTCCGCTTTTTTCAGCATTGCCACCGTTTCGTCCTGAATCCTGCCTTGCACCTTCTCCATATACCTCTCCATGATCGGCATCATCGTCTGCATCGACTCCGCCGTAATTGCGGGCATCTCTCGCAGGAGCTTCTGTCCGGTCGGCGAGGAATAGAAGGCTACGATCGCATCGAGATCGCCCTTTGTCATGTGCTTTTGATATGCAGGCGCCATTGCCTGGATCATCTCATCCCAAGGCATGTCCTTAAGCATGTCGTCCATCATCTTGTTCATCTGCGCTTCGAAGTCGTCGGGAAGTTTGTCTTTGTCTTTCACGCACTGGTCGTGCACCATCTGATGCATCGGCTTGGCCATAGCATCGATCATCTGTAGCATCATGTCGTGCAAGTGCATGACCTCAAAGTATCTTTGAACGTCTTCCTTCGTGGCGGGTGTGTCGTCAGTCTGCTGGGCTAACGCACAGCAGCAAAAGGAAACACAGAGAAGAGCAGGCAGGAAAAAGCGTTTCACGGAAAACCTCCCAGAACCCAGTGAGGATAGCCCATTTTCTTTGGTTAATCCACGGCTTTGTTAACCCATCGCTTTTGAGTGCCGTAACAAGCAAGTAAACAAAAGGTCGTCCAGCTTACTTCATCATCCTTCCCATCATCCATTCCACCAGCCCTGGCGATAGCTGATACAACTTCACCATCGGGATCATCGTCCACGGAACAATCACCTCGCGCCTGCGTGTTCGATAGCCGTTGTAAGTCGCCTGCGCAACCCGCTCCACCGAAATCCCTTTCACGGACTTCGGCCGTACGTTGCCGACCTTCTCCGAAATAACATGCGTGCCAAAATCTGTCTTCACATAGCCCGGACAAACCGTAAATACGTTAACGTTGTTACGTTTTAACTCGACCCGTGCAGCTTTGCCGATGGCATTGAGGGCAAACTTGGTCGCCGAGTAAGCGCCCATATACGGCACCGGAATGTGTCCGGCCACGCTCGAAATGTTGATAATCGTTCCGCCGCCCGACTTGCGCATCGCCGGCGCTACGGCCTGAAGGCACGCCAGTGCGCCAAAAAAATTCGTTTCAAACAATTCGCGGCACGCGGCCAAATCCATATCAGCCACAAAGTCGCGGATCCCAATTCCCGCATTGTTTACCCACACATCGATCCGCCCAAACATCTCGAGAGTCTGAGCGAGGGCGCTATCAATCGCCGCACGCGAGCGTACATCGCACGCGAGAGCCAGCGTACGTTCGGTATGACCAACTCGATGCCGCGCCTCATCAGCGCGTGCCACATCGCGCGACAGGAGCACCACGCTCGATCCGTGATCGGCAAATATTTTGGCTATCGCTTCGCCAATCCCCATCGAAGCGCCGGTGACTACCACGACTTTCCCATTCATTTCCATATCGCACATTATTCCATCGAATTTGCAGCTGCGGACGCCCGGGCTCCGGCGGATACGGTCAAGTAATAGGCTGGTAAAATCGTATTCCTAGGAAAAACACTCTGGAAAAGCTGTGGCAGCTTGAACCTTCTCCCTTTATTTCCGCTCGACCTGGTTCTCCTCCCCGGAGCCCCGCTCCCGCTTCACATTTTCGAGCCGCGCTACCAGGAAATGATTTCCGAATGCCTTGAGCAGAAAAAACCTTTTGGCATCGTGCGCGCCTCGGAAGAGGGAGTCGCCGGCATCGGCTGCACCGCCGAAATTGTGTCCGTCACAAAAAAGTATGACGACGGCCGCATGGATATCCTGACTCGTGGCGTGGACCGTTTCGAAGTTCTGGAGGTCAACGAGGAACGTGCGTTCCTGCGCGCTGAAATTTCGCTCCTTCAGGACGAAAACGTGAAGGACGAGGACGGCGATGGCGGCGACGATGTCAGCCCCCTCGATCAGTCGCTGGTTAAGCAAGCGGTGCGGTTGCACAGCGAGATCGTAAAACTCGCCGGCGCCGAACTCTCCGGGCTTGATGAGACCGCCACTAATCTTTCTTTCCTACTGGCGGGCTCGCTTCCGCTCGATCTCGACTTCAAGCAAAACCTGCTCGCGACTTTGTCCGAAAGAAAACGCCTGGAAGCGGTGGTCGGCTATCTGCAAGCCGTTTTGCCTGGGCTGCGCCGCGCGACGAAGGCGCGCTGGAACTAGCTTTCGTCGTTGGTCGTTGGTCGTCAGTCGTCAGTTAACGCTTTCTTGGGGCGTGACGCTTTAGCTCGCAATCCCTCGACGCTTTCGCTCGACACTCTAGCTCGCAGAAAAAACTGACGACTGATGACTGACAACTGACGACTGCTCTCCGGCGTATAATCCGCGTAAGGGTATGAACAAACGTCGGCACCACGTCGGCAATTAAGAGTCCCAGGAGTCCCCGCCATGAGCAGTGCTCGCACATTGGGCGAGTTGCGCGTCACCCCATTTTCAGAGAGTCGCCTCGGTTCGCGCCGCGTAAAAGATGAAATGCGGGAGAACCTCATGGCACGCCTGCGGGAGTCGGGCAACGATCCGAGTGCCGCACCAATTTTTCCTGGCATTGTCGGCTCTGACGACACCGTTGTCCCGCAGATCGTGAACGCGCTCCTCTCACGCCATAACTTCATCCTGCTCGGCCTCCGTGGGCAGGCCAAAAGCCGCATCCTGCGTGCCCTAACGACGCTGCTTGATCCCGAGATGCCGTATATTGCCGGCTGCGAAATTCACGACAATCCCTATGCGCCGATCTGCCGTCGCTGCCGCGACCTGGTCGCCAAAGAGAAAGACGCGACGCCTATCGCCTGGCTAACGCCTGAGCATCGCTACGTAGAAAAACTCGCGACCCCCGACGTTACTATCGCCGACCTCATCGGCGACATCGATCCCATCAAAGCCGCTCGCGGAGGCCACGAACTTTCCAGCGAGTTCACTGTGCATTACGGCCTGCTCCCGCGTGCTAATCGCGGCATCTTTGCAATCAATGAACTTCCCGACCTCGCCGGAAAAATTCAAGTCGGCCTCTTCAACATCATGCAGGAAGGGGACGTGCAAATTAAGGGTTACCCCATCCGCCTGCCGCTCGATGTTGCCATTGTCTTCAGTGCCAATCCCGAGGATTACACGGCGCGCGGCAAAATTATCACGCCGCTCAAAGATCGCATCGGCAGCGAGATTCGCACCCACTATCCCGCCACCCTCGAAGAGGGAATTGCCATCACCGCGCAGGAGGCCTGGGTGAATCGTTCTCAAAGCGCGGTAGGAAATGGAAATGCCCACAACGACTCTGCCCTGCGCTTACCCAACTACGTGCAGGAGGTCATCGAGCGCATCGCCTTCGTCGCGCGCGAAGACAAGAAAGTCGACAAGCGCTCCGGAGTAAGCCAGCGCCTGCCCATCTCGGCGATGGAAAACGTAGTCTCAAACGCCGAACGCCGCGCGCTGACGCATCAGGAGAAAACGGTCGTCCCGCGCATCAGCGACATCTATGCCGCTCTGCCCGCGATCACCGGCAAACTCGAACTCGAATACGAAGGCGAGATGAAGGGTGCCGACTTCGTAAGCCGCGAACTGATTCGCACCGCCATCGCGAAGGCCTATGACACGCACCTGCAAGGCGTGAACATGAATCAGATCGTGCAATGGTTCGATCTGGGCGGAGAAATTCAGCTAAGCGACAACGCCGGCGCAGGCGAAGTGCTCCAAGGCCTGCGCCAGATTCAGGGCCTGATGGAAAAGCTGACTAAGCTGAACGTCAGTCCGAAAGACAGCCCAGAAGTGCAGGTATCGGCAGCCGAATTTATTCTCGAAGGCCTGCACGCCCACAAAAAAATCGGACGCAACGAAGAGCGCGTGTTCTCGGCGGGAGAAAAGCAGCCGAAAGTTCCGGAGAAGCCGATGTTTGAGCGCGAAGAACCGGGATTCGGGAGAAAGAGAAG
>JBAWBE010000056.1:0-11677 GCA_049589635.1 Terriglobales bacterium | reverse complement strand
CTGGAATGCGTATTTCGAGGGTGTCGGCACTCCGAAGTTCGATTCGCTGAATGTAGTGGAACCGGAGTTCGTCAAGGGGATGCAGGGCGTACTCGACGCACACTCGCTCGACGAGTGGAAGATCTATTTGCGCTGGCATCTGGTGCATGAGAGCGTCACCATGCTGCCGGCTGCATTTGTGAACGAGAATTTCGAGTTTTTCTCCAAGACCCTCCAGGGAACAAAGCAGTTGCGACCGCGCTGGAAGCGCTGCGTGAGCTATGAGAATGGCGATCTCGGCGAAGCGATTGGTCGGATCTATGTGCAGGAGAATTTTCCCGCCGACAGTAAGGCTCGCATGCTGGCGCTGGTGCATGCGCTTGAGAAAGCACTGGGTCAGGACATCCAGAGCCTGCCCTGGATGGGCGACGAAACGAAAAAGCAAGCGCTCGCGAAGCTGGCCGCCATTACCAACCGCATCGGCTATCCCGACAAGTGGCGCGATTATTCGTCGCTCGAAATAGTGCGCGGAGATGCGCTCGGCAATTCGCAACGCTCCAATCGTTTCGACTTCCAGCGGCGGATGGACAAAATAGGCAAGCCGCTCGATAAGCGCAATTGGCCGTATCCGCCGATGACGGTCAATGCTAGCTACAACCCGAATGAAAACAATGTGACGTTCCCGGCGGCAATCTTGCAGCCGCCGTTTTTCGATAATCAGGCTGACGATGCCATGAACTTCGGCGCCATCGGAGCCGGTATCGGACACGAACTTACCCACGGCTTCGACGATGAAGGCAGCCAGTTCGACGCGGAGGGCAACCTGCGCGACTGGTGGACCGTGGACGACAAGAAAAAATTCGAGGAGCGGACCAGTTGCATCCGCGACGAGTACGGAAGCTTTGTCGCGGTCGACGATGTGAAGATGAATGGCCAGCTCACGCTGGGGGAAAACACCGCGGACAATGGCGGGCTACGCATCGCCTACATGGCGTTGATGAATACGCTCGCGGGCAAAGACCCGGCACCGATTGACGGCTTTACCACCCAGCAACGCTACTTTCTGGGATGGGCAAACGTATGGTGCCAGAATCAGACCGATGCGCTCAAGCGCATGTTGGCGGGGATCGATCCGCATTCGCAGGGAAAGTATCGCGTGAACGGCACGGTCAAGAACATGCCGGAGTTCCGCGAGGCATTTCATTGCGCGGCGAACGCGGCGATGGTGAATCAGAACGCTTGCAGGGTGTGGTAGAAGAACGTTGTTCGTCGTTGGTCTTTGGTCGTTAGGCGGTCTTGGCCGTGAAATGATTGATCAGCGCGTTCAATCCAAGCGCAATGTCGGCGCAACGAATGCAGAGGTTGTTCGCTGCCTCAGCAGATAGATAGTCTAATCGGCGCGCTATCAGTATCTGAGTGCGGAGTTCAAGCAATGAACCTCGCGCATGATGAAGGAACCGCACGAATTCCGCGTCCGATCGATGTCCTTTACCCTCGGCGATATTGCTGGGTACTGAAACCGCGGCAGGCCTCATCTGGGACGTCAACCCATAAGTCTCCTGTTTCGGAAAGTTATTTGTGGTCTTGTAAATCTGTATGGTCAAATCCATGGAATCTTGCCAGACACGCAAGTCTTCGAACGAAGAGTGTGTTCCCATCACTAATCGCCTCAGCAGAAACTTAACCTGAATGTCACCATGGCGCCTATGATGCGTGAACAGTAAAAATGTGATGATTCAACGAGGGCTTAAGGCCTAACGACCAACGACTAACGACCGACGACGGGTTACCGCGCTGCCACGTCAGCCTGCTCGTGGGCGTGGTAGCTGGAACGCACCAGCGGTCCTGACTCGACGTGACGGAAGCCGAAGCGCAGGGCTTCTTCTTTGAGGAAGACAAACTCTTCGGGAGTGTAATAGCGCGTCATGGGCAGATGGTCTTTTGAGGGCCGCAGGTACTGCCCGACGGTCAGAATGTCAACTTCGCGCTCGCCCAAGTCACGGAAAACGTCAATCAGTTCGCCGACCGATTCGCCGATTCCGACCATCACGCCGCTCTTGGTTACGGTGGAGGCATCCCACTTCTTGGCATTCGCGAGTAGATCAAGAGTGCGCTGATAGCGGGCTCCGGAACGCACGACGCGATAAAGACGCGGGACGGTTTCGGTGTTGTGATTCAGCACGTCGGGCTTGGCTTCGAGCACGATGCGCAGCGGTTCTTCGAGCCCCTGGAAATCTGGAATCAGCACTTCGACGCGGCAGCCTGGCACCTGTTGGCGAATCTCGCGGATGGTCTCGGCAAAAATCTTCGCGCCGCCGACGTTGTCGTCATCACGGTTCACGCTGGTTACGACTGCATGTTTTAGCCCGAGCGTCGCGACAGCTTCGGCTACGCGGCGCGGCTCATCCCAATCGATTGGCTCGGGGTGTCCCTTGGGCACCGCGCAGAATCCGCAGCGACGAGTACAGATGTCCCCGAGCAACATAAAAGTCGCGGTTTTATGGTGCCAGCACTCGCCAATGTTCGGACACTGCGCCGACTCGCACACCGTGTGCAGACCGAGGCCGCGGGCAAGTTTCTTTAAGTTATGAAAGTTCTCGCCGACGGGGGCTTTCGCCTTAAGCCATGAAGGCTTGGGGCTGGGGATTCGCGGGCCGATCTCGATCTGGACGAGTTGGGAGGAAGCGGACATCTCCCATAAATCTTATCAGTTCTGCGGCGGAAGGTTTTCGGCAGATAGGCCGTGCTTGGTTTGTACTGGCACCTTGACCTGATACTGGCCCCCTTGCGGCTGGATATGAATTTTCACTCCCCCGCCCACGTAGGCTTTCCGAACACTCGAATCGTTCCACTCCAAGTCCCAACCATCGGCGACTGCAATGACCGTGTAATCTCCGGGCAGGACGCGGCGCAGTGTGAAGGTACCGTCGCTGTCGCTCTGGTCACGCCGGAACAGAATCAAATTGTGCGTGGGATTGTTTGGGAGCAACAGCACGGCCGTCTGGCTTACTGGTTTGCCATCGAGTAATGCGATCCCGTCAATCGTTCCGAGGGCTTTAGTCGCGGTGATGGTGAGACGTACGGCCGCGCCGGCGGCAATCTCGAGCTGGCTCCCGATCATTCGGCCACCTGAGGCCACGATCGTACTGGCTTCGTAGTCGTCCGAGTTGAGGAGCTCAATGTAATAACGGCCGGGACGCGCACCTCCCTGGATTTCGAATCCCTGGGCGGTTACTTGCGTGCCAAAGCGCTCGCCCGAAATGGCGTTCATCAGCTGAACATAGCAGTGCAAGCAAGGCGCACTGCTTCCTTCCAGTTGCACCGTGCCGGTGACGCTGCTCACGAACTTCCTCGCGTCACTGGGCGCCACCTCCAGATCGCCAGTCAGGTTCAGCGGCTGTTGCTGCGATTCGCTGTTCGCCGTGAATCGCAGAATGTACTGACCGGGAGCTATGCCGCCCAACTGAGTTGCGTTATCGCCGAGACCCTGCATCGCTGCTTGCCTCGAGTAGTTGAAGATTGTCTCCAGCAGGGCTACCGAGGCACCGGCCTTGGCAAATGAGGGGGAACTGTGCACTTTTAAGTGCGCCGAAGGCACGGCGAAGAGATGGAAATCTGCGGTTGCGCGATCACCCGGCTTCAGGATGATCGGCGTCGCCTGCTCGGCATTGCTGGCGTTGGCGTAGTAGGTCGTCGGAAAGGCAACGTCGTATTCGGACCGGCGATCTTCTCTTGGACGGTCGGCCCTAGGAGGTTCAACGCCGGAACCGCCAGACTGTGCGTCCGAGCCATCCGTCGTTATGCGCTCGCCGGGATCGCTTTCCGCTTCCTCCGCCGGGTCGTGCGCATACCAGGGCGAGCCATACACAGCCAGGTAATACTTGCCTTCTTTGAGGCGTCCGAAGTGAAAATGACCGGCGTCGTCGACAACAGCCTGCGACTGCAACGTCACCATCTGCGACTCGTCGAGCCTGCCCGTCGTGAAGAGGAGAACTTGCGCGAGTGGCGCCGGATCGTTGAACTCATCGGTCACCGTGCCGGAAATGGACGATTCGGGCTTCAGACGAAATTGCAAGTTCTCCGAGGCCATACCGGGTCCCGTAACGATGCCCGTGAAATAGCCTTCGTGTTCCTCAAAACCTTGTTGGCCATAGCCGCGCGCGTTCGCTGTCATTGCATACTTGGCGGGGGGTAGGCCATCGAATTCAAATCGGCCATCGGGGCCAGTGGTGACGGTCTGGAGCAGACTCTCCGCCTGGCTCGTGCCGATTGAAACTTCTATGTCGGGCAGTGCGCCGCCTCGCACCGCATCCACCACCGTGCCGCTGATGCGGAATTTTGTCTGCGCCGGCGTGTTCGAAGGCTGGGCCGCGGCGGCCAAGGCGAGAATCGGAATGAGAATCCATCCGCGAAACATACTTCTCACTTTCCAGAGGTCAATTCCAGTGTTACTTTCACCTGCTGCTTGGGCGCCACGCTCACGCGACTGGCACTTGACATGTAGCTATTCAGCACATCGGGATTTTGATACTCGAAGTCATCGCCGCGGTCGAGGGCCAGCAGGAAATAGTCGCCGGGGCGAACTTGCTCGAACTGGAATTCGCCGGTTGGCGGGACTCCCGCGATTTTGAGCTGTCTGGCTGGCCCGTGTTCGGGTATGAGAAGGACAGTCGCACCACTTGCGTGTTCTGATAAGTGGACAGTCCCGTTGACCTCTCCGCCATCGCTGCCTAATAGGATTTCGATAGGCTCCGCTCGTCCGTCGGCTGAAACGACCAAGTCATTCTGGAGAAGATCGGTCGAGCCCGAAGTAGCCGAAACTACATACTTACCGAATGGGGTGATCTCCACCGAGTACGTCGTGGGTTCCGCACCGTCAATCTCCAGACTGCCTCGTTTTCCCGCAACTGGCCGTGCCCACAGTTGCATCGGCCTGGAACTGGCGGCTGTCGGGATCAACACCACGCCGACCTGTTGCGCAGGACCAGAATTGTCAGGCCACGCAGGACCAGAATTGTCCCGCCCAGAATTCTCGCCACCAGAATCAGTTCGCACGTTGACGGGAATGGACGACCGCACCCCGAGCACCAACTGAATTCCAGTGGCGTTCGACGAAACGTTTAATGGCGTCTCGCCCTGCAAGGACTGCGCCTCATTGCTCGCGAAGGCCTTCAACAGGTAACGGCCGGCAGCCACATGTGCTATGAACTCTTGGCGTTCGGAGCGCATTTGTTGTACGGGAAAGTCTTCGGCCGAACTATTTGTCAACTGCACGGCTGCATACATCCCTGGCGCGAGGCCCACAACTTGTCCCGAGATTTCGAAGAGCGGCTCTTGCGTCAAGGAAAAGTCCGCTTCCACTTGCTGTCCGGCCGCGATTGTTATCACGCTGGCGGAGGTGAGATCGGCGGCATTCGGATAAAACACTTGCGGATATCCGCGCGGCCGCGAGCCCGGCGCGCGTTGCCGGAAGTTCTCGGGACCAGCCGAAAGACAATAAGCGCCCGCCTCCAGGCCGGCAAATCGAAACTGCCCATCGTCATCCGACGTGACGAGATTCGCCGGTTGCCAGCGCACTCTGCCACTCAGGTACATGCGGCGATAAAGATGGACCGGAAGATCCTCGATTGGAGCGTTCAAGCCTGAGGCGATGTGCCCGCCGATTACTCCTTGCGGGGCCAGCGCGATTACGAAGTTTTCGATATCGGCAGTGATCGTGAACGGACGGGCAAGTTGCTCGGGCGGGAAAAAGCCAGGCCTTTGCGCTGTCAGAGCGACGCTTCCTCCGAGCACATCCTCGAAATGAAATGACCCGTTGGCATCGGTCATTGTCATTTGTGCCCGCTGCGCAGCCATGGTCACGAGAGAGCGCGCCAAAGGCTCACCGGTGACCGAGTTGACGACTGTGCCGCGGATGGAATGGGTTTGAGAGGAGGCGGTAGAGGATGGCTGGTCGGAGACCTGGGCACCGACCTGGCCATACGCGACTGAGGTTGTGATCAGAAGGACGGCGAGAGTGAGAGGCACACTCTGGCGGACGCTCTGCGCAAATAATGTCGACAAGTTTCGCAATCGCGATACGAAGCCCATAACTGGTAGTAGGACCTCTGGATTGTTAGTCGAGCTTTGGTGGCCGCCGAGACTTACGGGGAGCCTGTTACGCCTCTTATCGTCTTAACTGTTTTTGATTTCGCTTTGCAGCAAAGACCTCAGGCGCGACAAGAGGTATGACGCGCCTGTCCGGTCGCGCAGTTGCTTGCGCTGAAGCTCCGCTTCAGTCTGGAGCTCCACGTCAGTCTGAACCCCTACTTCAGATGGACGGCACCGTCGCTCGACTGCGATGCCGCAGAGCCTCCACTCCGCACCTTCGGAACCGCGTACTTAGGCCGAATGTGGTGACATCCTTCATCACAATAGACACCGCCAACCGCCGATTCGGGTTCGGGCATCGGTGAATTCACTGCGAACTCTCGCTCGGCTTCGAGCTGGCGCTCAACGTCGGCGATCAGCTTGGCATTTTCGGCTGCCGTCAGCCACTTCTTCTTGTTGATGAGGTAGTCTTCGAGGCGCGTGATGGGGTCACGCTTCTTCCAATATTCAAAAAGCGGCTTCGGGACGTAATCGGCTGCGTCATGGATGGCGTGGCCTTTCATGCGCATCATTTTGGCTTCGATCAGCGTCGGGCCTTCGCCGCGACGGGCGCGTTCGACGGCCTCGTGGCAGGCGTCATAGACCTGGCAGGCGTCGGTGCCGTCGACGATCACGCCGGGAATTCCGTAGGCGATCGCGCGCTCGGCCAGATCCTTCACCCGAAACTGCATGTCGGACGGCGTCGAATATCCCCACAGATTATTTTCGACGATCAGGACGAGTCCGAGATTCTGGACAGCCGCGAAATTCAGGCCTTCGTAGGTCACGCCGGTAGATTGGCCGCCGTCGCCGATCCAGGTCATGGTCGCGATGTTTTTTCCCTGGAGCCGCGCGCCGAGGGCCACGCCTGCCAGTACCGGGATCAGATCGCCGAGCATGGAAATGGGCGCGACTACATTGCGCTTTTCGAGATCGCCGAAATGAGAGGTGGTATCGCGTCCGCGGGTGGGCGAGCCGGACTTGGCCATGTACTGCATCATGATGTCGCGGGGCGCGAAGCCGCGCACCAAGAGCGCTCCCTGGTTGCGGATCATCGGCCCCATCCAGTCGTCTTTGCCGAGCGCGTAGGCGGAGGCGCAGGAGCAGCCCTCCTGGCCGAGTCCGAAATAAACGCCGCCGACTACCTTGCCTTGCTTGTAGAGATTTTCGAGCGCAGTTTCCATGCGGCGGTTGAGAAGCATCCAGCGGTAAAGTTCGATGACCTGTTGCTTGGAAAGATATTTCGACTCACGGATAGGAGGAGCGGGCTTGGAGAGATCGGCGCTTTCCACTTCGTAGCAGACCGTGTCTCCGGTGCGCACCTGGCGGCAGGTGAATGACGGCTTTTCGAGGCGATAGTCGCGGATGGTGTAGGTGCGGAGATCGCTGGTTGCCGTTCGCTGTTCGCTGTTCGCGAGCGGTGTGTGGTTTGTCCGCTTAGCGGGTGGCGCGACGGAGGGTTTTTTCTTTGAAATCGGCTTCTTGTTCGACATGATCGGCCCGCGAATATGCTAGCAGAGTCGTAGCCATCCTATGGCTGTTGCTTTTCTCCTCGGGCGCAGAGTGTTACGCGAGGAACGAATCATCTGCGTCGTGCAGGCGTCGCAATTCCTGCGGTACTTTCATTGGCACGCCGACGGCGTGCCCTAGCAGAGCGTCTAACGTCTCGACCCACAGCATTTGCCGCCCGAATACCATGCCGAAGTTGCGCGACAGAGCTTGCGCTACCGCGTCTGCGTCAACTTTGCGCCCGAGTTCCTTCTGCATCGAAGTCACCGGCTTGGCCGCGATGCCACAGGGCACGATCAGGTCAAAGAAACTCAGATCGTTATTCACGTTGAGTGCGAATCCATGCGACGTGACCGACCGCGAAATGTGGACGCCGATGGCGGCGATCTTGGATTCGGGTGCGGTCTCTGTCCACGCGCCGGTCAATCCCACTACGCGCTTGGTTGGGATTCCGAAATCGTTGCAGGTTCGGATCAGCACTTCCTCCAGCCGCCGCACGTAGTCGACCGCGCCCAAACTCTTCCGCCAGATTGGAAGCGATTCGCTGCTAGTGTCCGCATCTTCCTGATGGCTGTTCTTAGCCTGCCCTGAGCCGAATGGCGAAGGGGCCGATGGCTGCCGGCTGAATCTCCGCAAATCAAATATCGGATAGCCCACGATCTGCCCCGGCCCGTGAAACGTAACATCGCCGCCGCGATCGCACTCGAACACCTCAACTCCGCGAGTTGCGAGCGCATCGGGAGAAGCCAGCACATTAGCAGCCTTGGCATTGCGGCCAAGAGTAATGACGGGAGAATGTTCAAGCAGCAGCAGCACGTCGCCGATCTCACCGGCCTTGCGCAGGTCAACTAACTTCCGCTGCAGGCGTAGGCCTTCCGCATAATCAAGGTGACCGAGTTGGACGACGGAAATCACGCCTGACAAGAATTATATGGCGAACTTTGTTTTGCAGTGGGCTACGGAGATTTTGCCGGCGGGCTCAGCGAACCAACTGACGGGTCAATTTTCTCTTCTTCCGCGGTCCAGCTGAACGCATCCATGCGCAGGTCAACGCCGTTGCCCAGCACGGCAGCAAAAATCGAGGGCGCGGTGGGCGAGATACCGAATCCGTTGTCGATAAAATATTTTGTCGCGCCCTCGGAGTGCTTAGAGTCGGGCGGGATGTAACTGAGGCGGATGCTTCGCGGCGCAGTCACCGCAAAATCGGGTATCTTCCGCCAGCCCGTCGGAGTTTGCAGAAACATCACGTCACCATCCAAGGGCTTTGGAAGGTCGACGTCAGCACGGATCGGGCGGTACATCACGACAACGGCGCGCATGCCGCTACCCTGCGGGTTACCCCCACCTGCCCAGGATTGGAGGCGACCCCGCACTCCCATCTCGCGCAGCAAATCCATCTCGTGGTCGGTGAGCCGGGTAAATCCCGTAGCAGTAAATCCCTGTGAAAGATCCTCTGGCCCTGGCTGCCACTTCACAAACGCCAGGTCGAAATGAGGATCATGGACGGAGCTCAAAACTGATCGCACGCGCATTTCCGCGATGGTCGATTGCGCGAGGTAAAGGACGGGTAGCGCGAGCACCAGCCAATGGCGCTTGCCGATCGGCGGCGTTGATTTTGGATCGGACGATGGCACGAGAAAATTAAAGCCGAACACAATCGGCAACACGAAGCTCAAAATGCCCACGACCGTGAGACTCGCGAGGTTGCCGGCGAGCATAAAAAAAAAGAAGAGCTTGACCAGAATCAAGGTGACGACGCAACTGCCAATGGCTCCCAGAATCTTCAGCAAAATCTGCGGTATCCCGGCCCGCTGGCCGAATTGCACGCCAAGCGATAACAGTGCTCCGCCGACCAAGCCGTACGATGACAGCCGAATCGCCAGGTACGCATATAGGAAGAACACGGAGGCGGCGAGACGAAACGGGGAAGGCTGTGCGCTATTAAGTTGCGACGGATGAATTTGGAAAACAGCGAGCAAGGCAAGAGCCAGCGGGATTCCCCACCATACGATCAGAGCGTAATCCGCCGCCGCGCGGAAGGTTTCTTTCAGATTGCGCAATGCTGTCTCCGTTAACAGAGAAGATAGTACGCACGCAAACGGCCTACAAGTCTCCGACGGTCAGGGACGCGCGGATTGTCCGGCGGCGATACTGCCCGGTCGTTTATTCCAAAGCAAGAGCCATCTTCAGCGCCCGGTCAAGTTCATCAAGTTTGGCGCGGGTAAGCGACCCAACGAAGCGGGTCAATTGCACCTTGCGGAGGCTTACGAGGTTATCGCAATGGATCCAGCTTTCATGTTTCAAGCCTTCGTCGACACCGACCGAGACCTGGGTCGAAAATCCGTGTCCGCGAGTGAGTATCGGGGCGCAGATGACGGTGGGGAATCTGGAATCGATGAGAACCTGGCGGCTGACGACGACGAAGCACTGGTAAAGTTTAGGGTCGTTGCTAGTGGGATCTCCGCCAGGATGATGAACGCGATAGATTTCGCCTCGTCTCATCTGCTGATCTCTAAGTCCGACCCAGGCTAGGTATCCGGGTCCTGATACCGAAGAATGTCCTCCACCTCGGCATTCAGCTCATTCGCAGCCTTATTGATGAGTTCGAGATCGCGAGCTTCGACCTGAGCCCGCGCCCGTTTGCGGAGATACTGAGTTAGTACGGCTTCGATAAAAGCGGAACGCGATTGCTTCGACCCGGCAATGCGATCGATCCTGGTCAGCACCTCTTTCGACAGTGTGATAGAGGTCTTCTCTTTCATACCACCATTATACTACCGAAAACCACTGTGGCGAGCGCCTCATCCAGGCGCCTGTAGCGCGGACACTCTTGTTCGCGTGGGCAGGGGATGAACTGCAAGCACGCGGAACAGGAATGTCCGCGCTACACGATTGGTCGTGGCAAACTTGCGCGCCCATAACTTTTTTTATTCCCCCCTTGCGCAATGTCATGCGCTTTGGTATAACAAATCGACAGAGGACAAGTGAACAAGTGTCTGGGCTGCCTGCTGAATCCTCGCGGTGGCTTTTGGCATCAAATTCAGTAAGCCTCCAACTGACCCCTTTCCGGGGTTCGCATTCGGGGACAGCGTTCCCTGAAGGGTTTCCGCGTAGAGCAGAGCCTCCAAGCGATCTTTAATTTTCGGCTATCTTCCGCTTCGGTGTGCGCCAAAAATCGGCCACTCCCGGCGGGAGAGCGTTTCAGACGCAGCCAGCAAGCGCAATAAGCAGCTTGCGTTAGGCTGCGAAGCACTAAAGAGCTCTCCAGCAGCAAGTTGCAGTTGTTGTACTCCATTCTGGATCGAGGCTCCCCGAACTGTTGAAATCAGGTGGAAATCCTGTGATCTCAGCGGGTTGACAGTGCTTCTCTGAACGCGATAGCTTTGACGAGTTTCGAGGACGTTCTGTTTTGCCTTCGGGTGAGACGGGACGGACTGAAGGCGCACCGCTCAGGCGGAAAGCGAGTTGGTCTTTGACAAAAGGTTGAACGTGCCAGTCGTGAGATGTGATGCGGACATTCGTGTCCGCGCACAAAAGACGCCTTGCGGAGACTTCGGTTTCTGTTGGGTGTCTGTTGGAAATGTTCGGGCCATAAAGTCTGAACGTACTCACAAGATAGGACCTTCGTCACAGCAGACGGAGGCCGTTGGTCTACCCAGACCAACTCAGGTTTCAAATGAGAGTTTGATCCTGGCTCAGAATCAACGCTGGCGGCGTGCCTAACACATGCAAGTCGAACGGGAAAGTGGAGCAATCCATGAGTATAGTGGCGACCGGGTGAGTAACACGTGACTACCTGCCCTTGAGTGGGGGATAACCTCGGGAAACCGAGGCTAATACCGCATAACATCGCAAGATCAAAGGAGCAATCCGCTTTTGGAGGGGGTCGCGGCTGATTAGCTAGTTGGTAAGGTAATGGCTTACCAAGGCGAAGATCGGTATCCGGCCTGAGAGGGCGCACGGACACACTGGAACTGAAACACGGTCCAGACTCCTACGGGAGGCAGCAGTGGGGAATTTTGCGCAATGGGGGAAACCCTGACGCAGCAACGCCGCGTGG
>JBAWBE010000055.1:0-5860 GCA_049589635.1 Terriglobales bacterium | reverse complement strand
GCCCAGTTGGATCCGCTCCAGTCCATCTTCGGAAATGTAAGCGGCGACTTCCTGGTCGGGAATTTTCTCGTATTCGCGCACCGTCTGCAGGTCCAGCGACGGAAAGAAATCCTGATCCTTATAGCGAACGATGAACAAAGCTCTGCGCAGAGTCCCATCGGGGTCGGGGTTGGTGTTGAAGAAGCCATAGGAGGCAGCCGCGTCGGCCAGTTGCGCAAGGTTCGCCTCCGCTCCCGGATAGACGCTGCCGCCGTTTTCTACCCACGCCCGGCCCATATCGAAATCGTGGTCGCGCGACTTCACCTTAAGCACTTGCGGAAATGCCTTGGCCCAGATGATGTTGAAATATTCTTCCGCGCGCTTGGCCTCAACGGAGTTGGCTCGCTCGCGATCGAGGAACAGATGACCAAGCACAACTCGGCCCGATTGTCGCAGCGCGGCCGCAAACACGGCGTCGTAATCGCTGGCGGCTTCCAGCTCTTTGATCTTCTTCTTTACGCTTGCGGGCGCTGTGGAACCAAGTTCATGCTGCAACTGAGAGAGCGCTTGCTGGGCTGAGTTGCTCTCCGGCGTAGGGAAAGTGACGTCGAAGGCAATCACGCTCGCGCCCCCCGCGCTTAACCTATTCACGAGCGTTGCATAGGCGGTGCGCGGCAAAGGGAAAGCACCGATGTTCTGAAGGGTTTTTTCGTCAATGCCGACGATTACGATGCGTTCGTCGTGCGCGCGTTCGCCGCGCGCCGCGAAGCGCATGTCCAGGGAACGTTGCTCGATGTTTTGCAGGAATAGAAAGCCAGCCCGGCTGTTGCCGCCGATCCCCGCAAAGGCGAACACTATCAGTCCAGCCGCAGTGACGAGCACCGCGAGAGCCAAGTCGACGTGCCGCACTGAGAATTTACGCAGCCATGCGGACCAGCCGGATCGGCCATCTTCAGGCGGGGTATGTTCGGGCACAGTCATAACCATCGCGATCCCAGGCTAGCGCGGCCCGGGCAAGGGCGACTCATCAAGGTGATCGCCCGCGTAATTATCTGCAGCCACCGTCTTTCGGATTGCACCCTTGCTGCGGCGGCGCCGGTGTACCAGCCCCAAGTCTTACGCCGACCGTCCATCCTACCGCTGCCACTCCCGCCCCAATAATAAGGTTGCGCATCAGATGCGGATGGCCGACAGAAGGCACGCGATCAGGCACCGACGTGTCTTCGATGCTGGCGCGCTGCACGTCCGGTGGCGTGTTCTGAGGTTCAAATCCAGCGGGCGGAATCGCCGAACTGATCACCACCATCTGCCCGGCATTGACCGTGACCTGATCCTGCGTTGATTCCCCGGAGTTCTTAATAACCTTCGCGTCACCGATTGGAGTGACCCACACCTTTCCCGTATAGCAGATCACCGTGGTTTTATTGGGTTCATAGCTCACATAGAAGTCTGTGCCGATCACGCCGATTACGGCATTGCCGGTTTTCACCTCAAACTTACCGCCCGGTTGTGTGATTTTTACGACCTTGCTCCGGACCTTTCCGAGATCCATTTCGAGCGAAGTCTGCTGCGACACAGCGTCGTGCTGCACAACCCGCAATTCGCTGCTCGAACCAATGCTAAGGATAGATCCATCTGTGAGGCCCGCGCGCAGGCGACCCTTCGGGCCGGTATTAAGCAGATCATTCCACTGAAGAGCGTCATTCACCTTCGTAGCCTGGGCATTTTTCGTGGCGGTAGGAATCAGAGCCCGAATCTGGCCGGCTGGCTGCGCGGTCACCGAGGGCGCACACAGAGCGGGAATTGGCGACATCAAAAAGCACAGGAATCCACCGATAAGACGTCTGAAAGTATTCAAGACAAGCCCCTTCTCTTTAGCTTCTACCTTGATTTCTCGGGAGATAAACGAAATTGTGTCATAGGGAAACGGAATGTCAATGTTACGACTGTGGTTACACGAAAGTATGCATCCTCTCGTTTCGACGGCTCGCCGTATTAACATTCCCGCTAGGTAGGGTTTCGAAACCTAGTCCCGAGGCGCGATGAGCCACTTCCATCGGGGAAATCCGGCATTCGTTGTCAGCGGCGCTTTCTTTCTCCCGCTGCTTGCTAGCCTGCTGTTTTCCTGCGGCGGGGGCAACACCGCGTCCAATCCGCCACCTCCGCCGGCCCCGTTAGTGTCACTATCCGCCGCCGACGTCCAACTGGTTGTCCAGAATGCAGCGGCGTCCTTGAATGTCGGAATGGTCATTGCGGTGGCCGATCGCGCGGGAACAATTCTCGCGGTTTTTCAAAACACCGGCGCGCCGCCAACTTCGACCGGCAATTTCGGAGCGGTCGTGGACAGTCAGGAACTAGCTGTCGCCCTCGCCCGCACAGCCGCCTTTTTCAGCAACGATCAGGCTCCACTCTCGAGCCGTACCGTTCGCTTTATCAGCGGGATCCACTTTCCGCCGGGCGTCGACAACGCTCCGAACGGCGATTTGTACGGGATCGAGAATACGAACCGTGGCTGTCCGCTCAACGCCACTTTCTTGCCCGGACAAAGCATCAACCCGGCCCGATCGATTGACGGCCTAAGTCTGGGGCTCGGCATCATCACCGGCAAGGCTGACGTCATGGACAGCGATCCGACGGCCGTGGATCCCGGAGGCGTGCCGCTTTTCAAAAACGGCTACGTGGTCGGAGGCGTAGGAGTAGTCAGCTCATCGGCGGATGCGGCAGAGTACGCAGCCTTTTCCGGTGCCTCAGTGTCGGGATTTCTCCCGAGCCCATCGCAGTTGCCGCCGCCGGGAGTCGTCATCATCGGTGGCATCGCTCTGCCATTTGTAAATCAGACCACTCCCCCGGATGGAATCGGTCCCGGAACGACGAATGGCACATATACGTTAGGACCGTTAAGCGGTGGGTTGCCTCCCGAAGGCGATCTGGTCGGGCCAACCTCAGGATCGCTTCTGACTCAAGCTGACGTGACAAACATCATCAGCCAAGCCGTATCCACTGCTGACATCACCCGAGCTATGATTCGTCTGCCCCCTGATTCGCCTACAAAGATGACGATAGCCGTCACCGATCTTGATGGCACAGTGTTAGGCCTGCACCGTATGTCGGACGCAACCGTTTTCAGCGTCGACGTGGCCGTAGCCAAGGCTCGCAATGTAATTTATTACAGCGGTCCCGGCGGGACTCCAGACCTGCCCGGAGTTCCGCCGGGCACGGCCGTTACCAATCGAACGATCGGCTTCGGTGCTCAGCCTTTGTTTCCGCCAGGCATCGATGACTCAGGTCCCGGCCCCTTTTTCAATCTCTACACCTTTGATATCGCCAATCCGTGCACGCAAGGTTCGCAAGCAGCGAACGCCAACCAGAGCGGGATCGTCTTTTTTCCCGGAAGTGTGCCCCTGTACAAGAATGGAGTGTTGGTAGGTGGTCTGGGAGTCAGTGGGGACGGCGTCGATGAGGACGACTATGTTACCAATGGCGGCGCGAACGGCTTCGACGCGCCTGACAACATCCGCGCTGACCAGGTGATCATCGACGGCGTGCGCCTACCATACCTGAAGTTTCCCCGGAACCCAACCCGGTGATATTGGATGGTTGTGGAATTGTCGCTCCCAGGCGCAAGACAGTCCGTGGGGAAGGAAAAGTCGAGGTACAAGATGGCAGCGGGCGATGCCTGGGATTTCAGGTAAGTCTCGAAGGCCCATTACTTCCGGTTACGATTCGGGAGTTGATCGGCACAAGCGCGTTGATCGAAGCCGAACCACAAGATTACCTCGGATCAGAAAAACCAGGGATAGCCACCATGCCGTCTCTTGTAGTAGCATTGCCGGGGAAAGTAGGAGATCATGAAAGAGCCGCGTCTTTCCAAAGCCGAAACTCGTATTCTGGAACAATACTGGAAACTCGGCACTGCGTCCGTGCGCGAGATCCTGGAAAGCCTCCCCGAGGATGAACGCGTTGCTTACACAACCGTACAAACTCTCGTCTATCGGCTTGAGGAGAAGGGTGCGTTACGTAAGGTAAAGAAGATCGGCAATGCTCAGCTCTTTCAGCCGGCCCTCAACCAGACCCAGCATCGCAGCAGACTGGTACGCGATTTGCTCGATCTGTTCGGCGGCTCGCCGCGACTGCTCGTCTCTAATCTGCTCGAAAATGGCGCCCTTACCTTACGAGACCTGAAGGCGCTGCAGAATGCGGCGCGCGGTGATAAAAATGGCCGCACCCGCGGAGGCAAACGTGCATGAGCATATCGCACGCGCGATGTACTACCTCAGCGTTCACCTCGTGTTTGCCTCAATTGTCGCCTCAGCGACATGGGCGTTAACCTCGATTCTGCGCGCGAGCGCAACCACAAAATATTGGATCTGGATCGCCACTGCGTTCAATTTCGTTCTGCCTTCAGGAGCGCTCATCGATAAGGCTTGGGCGCCGCACTTGACGTGGGCTCAGCCGATCGGTGCTATGGCGGTCCGGTATGGGACATGACACAGGGCCGGACGGTCGTGATCCTCGGAGTCATATGGATGACCGGGGCCTTCTTTATGCTCATGCGATTGGTCTCGCGCATACGGAAAGAACGTCGCGAGGCGAAGGTGCAGGACCGTCTGAACAAGCGCGGCGACATGTCCAATTTCGTAACGGACGGCATTCCCGTGAGCTTTGGCGACAGCCATCCGAGTCCCGCAGTGAGGGGAGTTCTTTCCCCTCATATCCTGCTTCCGACCGGCATCGATCGGCTGCTGAGTCAACATGAATTCCGCGCCGTCCTGATTCACGAACTGGCCCACGCAAGGCGGCGTGATAATTTAATCCGTTTACTTTATGAGGTTTCCTTGTGCGTCTTATGGTTCCATCCGCTCTTCTGGCTCGCTGGAGCGCGGATTGCACTTTATCGGGAACTCTCCTGCGATGAATCCGTGGTCCGGCGTTCCCATGGCCCGGCACTGGTTTCAGCGCTCGCCAAACTTGCGGTGTGCGAGCAAGGTGGAATTCTGCAGGCAACAGGCTCATCGCATCTGAGCTATCGCTTGGCACGCCTGGCCGAGCCGGCACAAACCTCCTACCGTGCAACAAGTCTCCTGGTGACATTCCTGTTTGCAGCGGTCATCGCAGGCGGAATCTTTCAAACCGTCGCGCATACGGCCTGCTGTTTCGTCCTGAAGCGCTCACTTTCTCCCACCAAGTGCGTCCAAGTAAGTTATACGGATGTTGTAGTAGAATAGCCGTATCATGTAGTAGGACGGCAACGAGCGAATTTCTAGGTTGCGGCCGTTCGCGTTCTCTTCTCAGGAGGGCTCACTCCGATGCGAAAGCTGGGCATATCAATCTTTTTGGGGCTGGTAACGGTCTTTTCAGCTGTGCAGGCGCCCGCTCAGTCTGCAGTTCCTGTGACCCTGATCAAAGCCGGCCGACTGCTCGATCCACGCATGGGAAATATCCTCGCGCCCGCCGCTGTATTGATTGAAGACGGCAAGATCAAAGAGGTAGGTTCTCCTTCTCAGCTGCAGGCCACCGCGCCGGCCGGAGTCAAAGTCGTCGATCTGGGCAGTGCGACGTTGCTGCCCGGCTTGATTGATAGCCATACGCACCTGCTTATGGATATCGTTGTCCCGCCCGAAGTAGAGCAGGCTCGCCACTCCAATGGTCTGTTTGCTCCGGAACTGTTGCTGGCCATCGTCGAGTCGCCGACCAAGCGCGCTTTGCTCGGCGCGCAAATGGCGCGCGAAGATCTGGAGAGCGGCATAACAACGGTTCGCAATCTTGGCCATTCCGGAATTGATGGCGACACCGAATTGCGCGACGCCATCAATGCTGGCCGCGTTCCTGGTCCGCGAATCCTCGCTTCCGGCCGCAAGCTGGAGACGCATGGTGAAATGTA
>JBAWBE010000054.1:0-2892 GCA_049589635.1 Terriglobales bacterium | reverse complement strand
GCCCCGCACCGCGCAGATCTTTCTTGCCGCGTCGCGAACCTGCCTTACCCCGAGGGGGTCGTATGAAGCTTCTTTCGAAGTCTTTTTTTCTACTGGTTCTCTTTCTCTCTGCGAATCTGGTGCCCGGAAATCTGATCGCCCAAAAAACAAAACCGACTCTTTTTCCTTCGCAGATCAAGCACGTGGTCGTCATCTTTCAGGAGAATCGCACGCCTGATAATCTCTTCCATTTCATCGCCCCGCTCTGCACGATTCCAAAAGGTGCAACCGGACTCGCCGCATGCACTCCCAATCCGGTGACGACCAGTTGCTACGATGCCTCACCCTGCGGTCTTACCGACAAGTCGGGAACTGTGAAGCCCTTCACACTGAAACCGGTCCCGCTCTATGGCAGCAACGATCCGAGCCACGCTCATACTGCGTGGGAAGAGATGTGCGATCCCGATCCGACCATGGGATACGCCTGCCGAAACGACGGTGCTTGGCAAATCAAACCGATCAATGGTTCTTACGGGTATGTCGAGAACACCGCTGTTACGAACTATGATGGCTCGGCCGGGCATCTGCTTGACCCGTATCTTACGTATGCAGAGACTTATGGCTGGGCAAACTTCATGTATCAGACGAACCAGGGACCCAGCTATCCCGCGCATCAGTTTATATTCAGCGGAACGTCAGCCCGCTCGGCGACTGACGATATGAACTCCACATTCATCTCCGAGAACTTCAAGCCTAAGGGCACTGCCGTCGGCTGCTTGGCTCCTGCCGACGCGACGACCACCTTGCTTTCTCCGTTGCTTTCCGGGACGCTCTGCTCCGGCGGGACTTCATTCGACGGTGGCTCGGTTCAGGAATGCCTGCTCACCAACACCGCGCTCAACAACCCACCCGGCAATTCGGTCGGCAGCTTCTGCGACACCAAAACAAACATGGGAGCCGTGCTCGATAGCGCAGGCATTAGCTGGAAGTACTACGCCCCGAACGCCGGTTCAATCTGGACGGCTCCAAATTCCATCGCGGATATTTGCGTGCCCAAATTCACCAACAAGAAAGACATCAACCTGAAGTGCACAGGTTCGGAATGGACAAACAACGTCGACCTCAACCTGAAGGGCGCAGACGTTCTGAACGACATCACCAACTGCAATCTCGCGAGCGTAAGTTGGGTAATTCCAAATGGCACCTGGTCCGATCACGCCGGACCTAACGATCAATACGGACCGTCATGGGTGACAGCCGTTGTCAACGCCATCGGCCAGAATCCCACTTGCACCTCAGGAGCGGATAACGGCCAGACGTTCTGGAACAACACCGCCATCATCGTCACCTGGGACGACTGGGGCGGCTGGTCAGACAATCAGCCCGCCATCAATCAACCGGGGCTCCCATGCACGACGATGAATTGCCAGGCCGATTATCAGACCGGCTTCCGCGTGCCGTTGCTTGTGATCTCCGCCTACACGCCGAAGCAATACATCGATAACGACACCTACGACTTCGGCAGCATTCTGCGCACGATCGAAGGCGTCTACGGGATCACGGAAGGCACAATGGGCGTTGCCGATGCCCGCTCAAGCACTGATCTGGTGAATTTCTTCCAGGGATCGTTCCGATCGTATTCTCCTGTCGTAGCAGTAGAGCCGGCAAGCTTCTTCCTTGGACAGGCCCAAAAAGGAGCAGTCGAACCCCCGGACAATGATGGAGACGACGACTAACTTTGTCCCGGTTTCAGCCCTGAGGAACAGTGTACGACCGGAGCGCAGTGCTACACTTCGCTGTCTCCGGATCGAAAACATGAAGGGTTCTCTGTTTTATCGAATCGCCGCCGTTCTGCTCCTGTTTCTTGCCGTCGGACACACACTTGGTTTTCGCCAGTCCGATCCCGGTTGGGGAGTGGATTCCGTCCTTGTCTCAATGCGGTCGATTCACTTTGACGTGCAGGGATTTAGCCGCACATATTGGGACTTTTTTGTTGCGGCTGGATTTTCCGTCGGCGTGTTTTATCTTTTCGCGGCGATCTTGGCGTGGCAACTAGGTGGCCTTCCGGCGGACACTCTAGCGCTCATGCGAGCTATCAGGTGGGCGTTCGCTGGATGCTTTGCCGCCATCACGGTTGTGAGCTGGAGCTACCTGTTTATCCTGCCTATCGTGTTCTCAACGGTGACTACACTGTGTTTGATAGCGGCAGCATCGCTTTCAGCGAAGCCGATCTAAATCCCTTTACTCGCGTAGTATTACAGTCTGTCTGGTCAACCCCCAACCGTGCTTACTTGGTCTTCTGCTCGCCAGCAGTTTCTACCTGCTTCGCTTCAGCCTTTTGCCAACTGGAATTGGCATTGTATTCCTTCATCGCTTTGGCCAAAGCCTCGGTCTTCTTGCCGAGATCCTTCTGATACACAACTCCGACCTCATTCACGACGAAGGTCATCACGCCGGACGATTTGTATTCCGCTGGATACGCGACAAAAGCAAAGCCCCCCGTCATTTTGCCGTCGACAATATAGTTCTTCCCGCCGCCGGGAGCATCTTTTCCTTGACGAGTCAGAACGTGGAAGTAATAACCGCGGTAAGGAGTCGGCGGCCCGCCTTGGCCTTTGGTATAGCCTTCGGCAACAGCTGCCGCTACAAGCGGCCCGATCGGGCTCTGGGGTTCGCCGTCAGCGACTTTCCAATAGAGACCATTGTGCTGCCCTTCATCACTGAAGATTTTCGGGGCATACTCGCCGTGTTGCGACGCGTAGTATTCCTTTTCGGCGGCAACCAGCTCCTGGCAAACGCGGATAGTCGACATTTCATTCCGGCCGATTCGCCTGAACAAAATTTCCATCTTGCCCGCCTCGGTGTCGAAATACCACTTGTTGCCTCTATCGACGAGCGGTATCGGTGTATGCC
>JBAWBE010000053.1:0-2748 GCA_049589635.1 Terriglobales bacterium | reverse complement strand
TTGAATATCCGCCAAACATTTCGTCGGCGCCGTGGCCCGTAAGCGCAACCTTGACGCCCGCCGCCCGCGCCTTGGCTGAAACTAACCATGTGTTGACGCCGTCGATGGTGGGCTGGTCCATGGCGCTCAGAGCCTCTGGAAGCGACGAGAGAGCGTCTTGCTGCGACACCATGAGTTCGTGATGATCGGTGCCGAATTTCTTCGCTACGATTCGTGAATATTCGGCTTCATTGAACTCGGCTTCGCGGAACACTAGCGAGAAAGTCGCAGGCCGCACACCGGCAACGCTCATCAGAGCGGCGAGGCATGAGGAGTCGATTCCACCGGAGAGAAACACTCCGACGGGCACGTCGCTGACGAGATGCGAGAGGACGGCATCGCAAAGAAGGGCAGGCAGTTTGCGCTCGGCGTCGCTGCCGTCAGCGGATTGAATCTCTGTGCGTCGGGCATCGTCGCTTTGAAGCGCGGAGCCGCTGACAAATTTCAGCGGATCCCAGTACTGACGGCTCGTGATGCCGGTCCTATCTAACGACACAACGTGCCCCGGAGGGATCGCGGAGATTCCCTCGATAATCGTGTGAGGCTCGTAAACGGACCCGAATGCGAGAAAGCTGAAGAGTCCGTTGGGATCGATCTTGCGTGCGACGAGCCCGGTCTTAAGCAAGGTTCGCACCTCGGATGCGAACAGAAAATGCTTATCGTCGTCGTAATAATAGAGCGGCTTGATCCCCATGGGATCGCGCACCAGGTGCAGGGTTTGACGCGATGCGTCCCAGAGCGCGAAAGCAAACATGCCGCGCAGGCGCGCAAATGAATCGCTTCCCCATGTGCGATAGGCGGCGAGAATCACCTCGGTGTCGGAGTGGCTGTGGAAGCAGCTTCCAGCGGCTTCTAGTTCGCCGCGGAGATCGCGGAAGTTGTAAATCTCGCCGTTAAAGACGATCCAGTTCCCGGTGGACGCATCCTGCATCGGCTGATGGCCCAGAGGCGAAAGATCGATGATGGAGAGGCGGGTGTGAGCGAGACCGAGTTGATGACTTCTGTCCGGGTTCGTCTCTACGATTACGGTGCCGGAATCGTCGGGGCCGCGATGAGAGAGAGACCGTGCGGCATTCTCAAGGATGCCCTCGGGGAGTTTGCCAGTTCGAGACAGCGCTCCAAAGATTCCACACATGTGTACGAGCCAAATATGTAAGACCACGACTTCAGACTTCACTAACGACGGACCATCATCCTGTGAGCGACGATACTCCGACGACGATCCTCTCAGCGATGATATCGTGCGCAATCATACCCTGGACGTTTGCACGATTGACTATCCTGCGAGACGGGCGGCGCTTGTTTCACGATAAATCGCAGCCATTTGTTGTGCCTGATGCGATAAAGCCAGTCCATTCACCACCGTTTTCCGCGCGGCGTCTCCAATCTGTAAAGATAATTCCGGCGATCGAAGAAGAGTTAAGAGCGCTTGCTCCAACTCGTCGAGATTATTCGGAGAAATCAGCCATCCGTTTTTTTGGTGCTCGACAATTTCTTCAATTCCCTGACCGCGACAGCCGATCACCGGCTTGGCGGAGGCCATCGCTTCGAGATACACACATCCGAGTCCTTCGTTGCTGCTGGGCAGAACAAACATAGAGCAGCGCCGCATTGCATCCGCCACCTCGGCACGACTCAGACGACCCAGAAAATTAACGCGCTGCCGAATTCCCAATTCATCCGCTAATGCTTGGAGGCAATCGCGATCCGGGCCTTCTCCGACAATTCGGCATTGCAGATGAGGAAAAGCGGCGGCGATGCTATGAATAGCCCTCAAAACGAGATCCTGGCCTTTGCTCGCGTTGAGGTTTCCCACGACGAGAATCTCTTGCCGCGCCTGCTCCGGCATGCATGGAGAAGGCATTTCTGGAGAAAGCATTTCTAGAGAAGGCAGGGCGGGGAAAATCGGGCGATCGGAAGAAATGCCCGGTGAAAATAATTCCGCATCCGTTCCGTTATAAACGACCGTGCTGCGAACGCGGTCGCGCATACCGTCCTGCAAAGTCTTTTGTACTTTGCGGCTGATGCAAATGACCATGCTCGCTCTCTCATACGCGGCGATGGATGCGCGTCTTCTCCACTCCGCGGGGGCTCCCACGAGGAAGCAAGTGTTGAATACATCCAAGCCGTGAACGGTTACGATGTACGGAATTCGCAGACGCTGTGCCAGCAGCGACGCGGCCTGACCGCACGGCAATGCGGCATGCGCGTGAATTATGTCGATAGGCCGCGCTGCGTGCACGTTCGCCACGTCCCGAAACAATCTTGCGTAAAGAAATCGCCCTGCGCTTGACAGGCCGATCGTTCCGGGAACCTGCGGATATCGGACCCATTTTGCCGGCGCCGCTGGACTTGGATGCTGACGGCGATGGTGGATAGGCGCTACAGCGATCACGGTCGAAGTCACGCCCAGCATGGTCAACGCGTCGAGTGGCTCTTTGACGAAACAGCCCCTAACCTCGTTCTCCCGCGAAGGGAAAAACGGCGTCAGCGTCAGTACGTGAAGGGATGTTGCCTCAGGCAGCAGTTGAAAAGCCTTGTCAGCAGCGGAGTTCACGGAATTGGAGGTCGCGGGGTTTGAGTTCAATCGCATTTCTTCGAGCGCTCCCGGATCAGCTGTTCCGCCACGTTCAACAGCTGCGACACATGCTTTTCCCAACTAAAATCCCGCGACCGATCCAATCCCTCCGCAGACAACCGTTTCGCTAG
>JBAWBE010000052.1:0-2842 GCA_049589635.1 Terriglobales bacterium | reverse complement strand
GGAAGGAGCGAACGAGGCGACCTTGTCAAGCGCCTCCACGCCATCGCCGGCCGTATCGGTTCGGTAGCCCCAACCCGACACGAGTTCGGCCAGGCCGGTGCGCTCATTCACCTCATCTTCGACGATCAAAACCCGTTCTTGAGTCATAGGCCTTTCTAAACATTATTCAGGGAAGATGGTTGCGCTGCAACCGATCCCAGCCTGCGCCGCCCGATATCCAATGCGGCCCGAGGATTATATCCAAAACACTTGTTATATCAATTTGAGATACCACCGCCCAGCGGTCCCCGGCATCGAATCGCCTCGCCGGCGTCATAAAAGATACTAACGAAATGATCCTCGTCGTTGTGAAAATGTCTGCGTTTGCTGTATGATCCTTTGTTTGCAGCACAACCTCGTTGTTTAGTGTGCAGTCTCGGGCCATTCTTTTTTTTCATTTCGCTTTACTTGATACTTTCGGAGGATCTATGTCACTTTGGCTACAAACTTACCGACGGAGTGCGGGTCTCGCGCTCGTCACAGCAATCGTTTTGATTGCACTGCCCGGGTTGATGAAGGCGCAGGTGGATAATCAAGAAGCCCCTAAGGCAGAATTATTTGTGGGCTATGAATGGCTGAACCCAGGCGGAGACATTCCGGATCGGAGTGTACCGCCGAATGCAGTTCATATGAGTGCAATCCCGCAAGGCGGGGGCGCGAGTTTGGCCTGGAACTTTAACAATTACTTCTCGGTTGAGGGTAACTGGGGCATAAACGGGAACGGGAATGCACCTGCCACCATCAACACCGCAGGCATCGGTCCCAGGCTGACCTACCGCGGCGCGGATGGGATTAACTTTTTCGCGCACACGCTGTTGGGTTTTCAGCGGCTGACGAGCACGAACTTCGGTTCGAGCAACGGGATTGCCGCGATTCTCGGCGGCGGCATGGATATAAGAATTTGGAGACCGCTGAGTCTCCGACTGTTCGAAGCCGATTTCGTGTGGGCGCACCACAACTTTGGCGAAGTCGTACCGCAGACCGATTATCCGCTTCGCAGCCATGACTTCGATGGCGCCCGGCTGGCCACTGGTCTGGTTTTCAATTTTGGCGGAGGAGCGCCCGAGGCAGCTGTGGCAGCAGCCTGCTCCGTGCAGAACGCGGAAGTAATGGTCGGCGAACCGGTTCACGTCACTGTCGCGGCCAGCAACTTCAACCCCAAGCACACGCTGACCTACACATGGGGCAGCAGTGGCGGCAAGATTGAGGGTAAGGACACCGCCGCCACTGTCGACACGACCGGCATCGCGGGCGGAAGCTACACCGCGACTGCTACCGTCACCGATGCGAAGGCAAAGAAGAACAACTCGGCGAGTTGCACGGCCAGCTTTACAGTGAAAGAACCGCCCAAGAACCCGCCGCAAATGTCCTGCTCGGCCAGTCCGACCACGGTACAGGCAGGAACTTCAGCGACGATCAGCTGCTCCTGCACTAGCCCTGACAACGTTCCCGTGACCGTCAGCGGATGGAACGCAACCGGCGGCAGCATTTCCGGCAGCGGAAATTCCGCAACTCTGAGCACGGCGGGCGCCGCGTCCGGTCCAATTACTATTAACGCAACCTGCACGGATTCGCGCGGTCTGACTGCGTCGTCTTCAAGCACGGTGACGGTGGAAAATCCGCCGCCCCCGCCGCCCCAGGCGACCAAGCTGAACCAGTGCGACTACCCGAACGCCAAGAAGCCGTGGCGTGTCGACAACACCTGCAAGGCGATGCTGGATGACGTAGCCGGCAAGCTGCAGCAGGATCCCGACGCCAAGCTCGTGGTGGTCGGCAATGCCGATCCAACGGAAGTGAAAAAGTCGCACCACAAGAACCTGGCAGCGGAGCGCGCGGTCGATGTGAAGTACTACCTGACCGAGGGCGAAGCGCAGCAGCACATTGACGCGAGCCGCATCGAGACTCGCACCGGCAACGAAGGCACGATGACCAGCGAACAGTGGATCATCCCCGCCGGCGCCACCTTCCCCGAGGCCAGCTCGACCACCGTGGTCGACGAAACCAAGGTAAAGGCGATTCCGGATCACCCGAAACCAGGGGCCAAGCAGGCAGCAAAGAAGGCTCAATAACCGGAAAACGGGCTCGCCCGTTCCGTTTTCAGACACGAAAGGCCGGTAGGGTTCGCCCTACTGGCCTTTCTATTGTCCCGGCTTCGGTAACCTTGAAGCATCCGTGGTAGGCTGTCACTCTGGGGCGCAAGCGAATACTGTTCGCAGGGGTCACTTTCCGCGTATGAGGGACAAACACGTTCTCCGCGCCGGTTTGCAGCTCGGTTGGCTGCTTCTGGCCGTCGTTTTTATGAGCACGGCACTGCTCGCTTCCGGGCCCTGGCAAGTATTAGGTCCCGACGGCGGCGACGCGCGCAGCTTTGCGTATGACGCGCATAACCCAGATCATATTTATCTCGGCACCAGCACGGGACAAATGTTCGTCTCGAATGATGGCGGCAAAGCTTGGACGCGTCTCGCACACTTGGGCGGCGACGACTATGTTCTCGACCACATCGTGGTCGACCCGCAGAATTCCGACCGCGTTTATGTTTCGGCGTGGAGCACCTCCAGCCAGCAGATCGGCGAAGTCTTCCGCACCGTGGACGGCGGACACACCTGGCAGACGCTACCCGCCATGCACGGGAAGTCGATCCGCGCCATGGGAATGTTCCGGGGTAATTCTAACGTTCTAGTAGCAGGCGCCCTTGATGGCGTATACCGCACGAACGACGGCGGGAATACCTGGGAGCACTTGTCGTCTAATTCCACCGAGATCAAAAACATCGAGTCGATCGCGGTCGATCCCAAAGATC
>JBAWBE010000051.1:0-2341 GCA_049589635.1 Terriglobales bacterium | reverse complement strand
AGGCTATCTCGTATTTACTGAGGCACTGGGTGAAGCTGACGCTGTTTCTGCGGCAGGCGGGTGCGCCACTCGACAACAACATCGTCGAGAGGGCATTGAAGAAAGCCATCCTGCATCGCAAGAACGCGCTCTTCTATAAGACGATGAACGGCGCGAGGGTGGGCGACCTCTTCATGAGCCTGATCCACACCTGCGAACTGAACAGAGTCAATCCGTTCGACTACCTGGCGGAACTGCTCCGACATCCCGCAGAAGTGGCTGTACATCCGGCAGACTGGATGCCGTGGAACTACAGACCCGATGCAGCCGCGGTGGCCGCGTAATATCATGGTTCGGTCGCGTGGCCGAAAGCATTAGCTTAAAGCCCTGCGAAACGAACCTCTCAAAATGGCCGCAAAACGGGCAGCAAAGACAGCAGAATCGCACAGGGCTTTTGGCCACCACCAGAAAACAACGAAAATGTTTCGGGTGGGACTCTACGCGCGCGGGTCCACGCATGACCAGCAGACTCTGTCGCTGCAGATGCGCGCCATGCGGGAGTACGCAGCAAAGCGCGGCTGGGCGATAGCAGTCCAGATCAAAGAAGTCGGTTCGGGCGCGGCGGCGCGTGAACTGCGCGAAAGACTGCTCTCCGCCGCTCGTCGCCGCGAGATCGATGTGGTGCTGGTCTGGCGGCTGGACCGCTGGGGCCGATCGCTCGTCGATCTGGTTGTCACCTTGAAGGAACTGGCTGAACTGGGTGTCAGTTTCGTATCTCTCACTGAAGCACTGGATCTGACCACGCCCACGGGCCGTGCGATGGCGGGGTTGCTCTCGGTGTTCGCCGAGTTCGAACACGAGATTCTGCGCGAACGGATTCGTGCGGGCATTGCCGAAGCCCGGCTGAAGGGGAAGCACTTTGGACGGCCGCTGACCGCAGCCAAAAAATCCGGCCAGATCCGGAAGTTATACCGCGCCGGGTCAGCCAGGCCGAGATCGCCCGCCAGCTCGCTATTGGCCGCACTTCAGTTCGACGTATCCTCGGGAAAGGACATTGACCATGAGCAGTTCTTCCACTGGATTCCACAAGGTCCTGATGACGCGATCGAAGACAGGTTGCAAGCGTCTGGTCTTGCTGCTGCTGTTCGCAGCCTCGTTTGCCGCCACGGGGTGGTCACAGCTTGCGACTTCTCCCAGCTTCGACGTCGCATCTGTCAAACCAGATAACGATTGCAGCAACCCTCGGCCAGGCAAAACGCCTACTCCGGGACGACTCAATATAGAGTGCATTACGCTCTTGAACCTGATCCGGACTGCCTACGTAGCCTACGCGAACGGTACGAGCCTGGATTACACCAGAGTGCCCATTGAGTCAGTACCCGACTGGGCGAGTTCCGAGCAATATGACATTGCGGCGATCGCACCCGGCCCGGCTCGTTTCGAACAGATGGCAGGGCCGATGTTGCAGCACCTCCTGGAAGACCGGTTCAAACTCAAGATACGTTCAGAAAACCGCAGCGCTCCGGTCTACGCCCTCGTAGTTGCAAACGGGGGCACCAAAATGCGCGCTGTGCCTGACAGTGAGTGCTCCAGTCAACTATCAAAAGCTCCGACAAGTCCTCCAGCCCTTGCCACGCCGCCCAACGGGGACTTTTGCGGGCGAATGACAATGAAGCGAAATGGAGAAGGAATGCTGATCGAGGCCCACGGGATGACTGTCACGGATTTCGCTACGGGCCTGTTGGCGAGTCGGTTGGATCGACCTGTAATCAATAAGACGGGAATGACAGGCCGGTTTGACTTCCGCCTGGAATTCGCCCCGCTTTCGGCCGCTGTTGGTTCACCTGACGGGGCGCAGGCCCCGAACAATGAGGCTTCTTCGATTTTCACGGCTGTGCAGGAGCAACTGGGTCTGAAGTTAACGCCCGAAAAGAACAACATTAAGGTACTGGTCATCGATCACGCCGAAAAGCCTTCCGCGAACTGATCTCGAAGTCGCCCGAAAGGCCGCAAGCGACCAGCGCAAATCGGTTAGTCAGTCCCCCGCGGCTTTTTGTTCCTGCGGAATCAGTGTTCCCTGAGACTCTTACGCAGCCTCGCCGGAAACTCACGAACTACTTCGGTCGCTCGTCGCCGCACAGCTCGCGGCCAAGCTGACTCAAGCGAACTCCCGCTCCGCCGGCAGCACGATCGCCCACATCGGGACTGCGGAAATATGGTCCGAATGTTCTTGCATGATCTCTTTTCGCAATCCCTTCGAAATCGATACTCTCTCATGTGACCTCAGTTAGCCGATCCGCCGAGGACAGGACTCCCGGTCTCTCAGTGTCGGGTCTCATGAACAACTTGAGAAGCGCGATGT
>JBAWBE010000050.1:0-4165 GCA_049589635.1 Terriglobales bacterium | reverse complement strand
TCCCGGTGGCGTCGACGATTTGGGCGTTGGCGGGGATAGAGACTGAATCGGCAGAGCCAACTGCGATGATCTTGTCGCCCTGCATGATCAGGACACCGTTATCGATTGTGCCGTGAGTGATCGTCAGGAGTTTGCCCCCTTTGAGGGCAACTGGCTTTTCTTGGGCGAAGGCTTGCGTTGCTGCAACAGCAACGAAGATCAAGAGCAAAACCAGAGTCAAAGGCCGCGGACAGGAATGTCCGCGCCACACTGGACGATTTGAAGATGTCGGCATTTATTCGCCCTCCTTATAGTGGGTTGTTCCGAGGCCGGGGAGCGAGCGGTCGAAGTAGACTTCACCATCGATCAGGACTTTGTTGGGGACGCCGGTGCTGGAGAGTGGATAGCCGTCCCAGATTACGAGGTCGGCATCTTTGCCTACTTCGATTGAGCCTACGTGATTGTCTACGCCCACGATCCAGGCAGGATTGATGGTGATCATCTTTAGAGCTTCGTCTTCGGTTGCGCCGCCGTAGCGCATGATTTTGGCGGCTTCCTGATTCAGGCGGCGGGTGTAATCTTCGGAGTCGCTCTTGATGGCTACGCGCACGCCTTTTCGCATGGCGATTACTGCGTTCCAGGGGATCGCGTCCCACGACTCCTGCTTGAAGCCCCACCAGTCGGCCCAGGTGGCAATGGCAACGTTGTTGGCGGCTAGCTGATCGGCAACTTTGTAGGCTTCTACCGCGTGATGGAAGGCGCGCAGGTTGTAGCCGAACTCCTTGGCCATGGCCATCTCGGTGAGCATTTCGTCGGAGCGATAGCAGTGGATCTGGACCATGAGTTTGCCGCGAAGGACGTCGGCCAGGGCTTCTAGTTTGAGGTCGTGCTTGGGAGGGCTGACATCTTTGTCGCCGCGTTTTACTTTGTCGTTGTAGGCGTCCCACTCCTTCATATAATCCTGCGCTTCGACGAGCGCGGCGCGCTGGACTGCGAAGTTTCCCATGCGGGTGGAAGGAAGCTGATCGCGACCGCCATAGACTCGCTTGGGATTTTCTCCGCTGGCGAATTTGATGGAGCCGGGCGCGTTGGGGAAAAGCATTTCGTCGCGGGTGGCTCCGAACTTGTGCTTGATGACGACCGCCTGGCCTCCGATCATGTTGGCTGAGCCATGCAGCAGCAGGCTGGTGGTGACGCCTCCCGCTAATGCGCGATAGATAGCCTTGTCTTGGTAGTCGAAGGCATCTTTCATGATCATTTGGGGAGTGATGGGACTGGTCGCTTCGTTGACGTCGTCGTCGAGGGCGATGTGCGAATGCGAATCGACGATTCCAGGCGTCAGATATTTGCCTTGCGCGTCGATCACCGTGACGCTGGCGGGGGCGTTGACGGATTCAGCTTCACCGACGGCGGCGATTTTGCCATCCTTTATATAGACCGAACCGTTCTTGATGTTGCCGTGCGTCACGGTCATGACGGTGGCGTTTTTGATGACGACATCGTGATGAGGCGCGGAATTTGCAGACTGCGCAAATGCGACCGACGCGATAGCGAGCGATGCCATTGCGACCATTAAGCAATCCCAGGCGGGCGCAAATTTTCTTCTAAACGTAAAGCGCATGTGTCAACCCCAAAGGAAGAGTTCCGTGCAGCGAATACGGATTGTAGGAGGACTACCGGGAAGAATCAAACGGCTCGAACGTTCTTAGAGTTCGTGGTTGCTCGCTTTGCGGGAGCGCGCTGCGATTAAGGCCTCGACGATCTGAAGTTTTGACGGCGAGACACAATGGACAATTGCGGAATTTCGCGATGGAGATCGTTCCTGTTGAGCGCGATCAGGCTCCTTGCTTTTTAGCGAAAATTTAGCCAAGAAGCAGAATATATGGTTGTTGACAAAAGCTCCAAAACGAAAGTATAAGTAATCGTTCATAATAGCTTTCCGAAAGCGGCATTTTTGCCGTACTCGTCCCAGGAGACTGGCTATGCTGAGCTTTTTCCGTGGTCTGCGCGTTCGGCGGGTCTACTTCCTTATTCTTTCCTTTTGGCTGGCTCTGAGCACGCCGCTGTGGGCGCAGAAAGATGCCGGGGCGATCGTCGGGCTGGTTCGCGATTCCAGCGGAGCGGTCGTGGCGGGCGCCAAAGTGACGGTCACGGATGCCGATCGTGGCACCGAACTCACTCTGACGACCAATAGCGCGGGAGAGTATGTGGCTAGTCCTCTTCACATTGGCCACTACACCGTCGGAGTGGAGAAACAAGGATTCAAGAAGGCGCTGGCGGGCCCGGTAGAAGTCAACGTGCAGGATCGCGTCAGCATCGACGTTGAGCTTCAGCCCGGCGCTGCGACGGAAGTGATTGTGGTCAAGAGCCAGGGGCCGCAGCTTGAAACCGAAACCTCAGATCTTGGCCAGGTAGTGGACAGCCAACGGATCAATGCGCTTCCTTTGAACGGCCGCAACTATGCTCAGCTTGCGCTGCTGGGTGCGGGAGTCGCTTCCGCCGAGCCCGGCTCGCGAGTGGAAACGACATACGGATTCAGCGCCAATGGCGCGCGTTCCCTGCAAAACAATTTCCTGCTCGACGGGATCGACAACAACGCGAATCTGGGCGATGTGCTCAACGGCGCCGCTTATGTGGTGCAGCCGGCGGTGGATGCGATCGCCGAATTCAAAGTTGAAACGAATGCCTACAGCGCTGAATTTGGACGTGGTAATGGGGCCATCATGGACGCGGTTATCAAATCTGGAACCAACCAGATTCACGGTGACCTGTGGGAATTTCTGCGCAACGAGAAACTTGACGCCACGAATGCGTTCGACGTCTTCGGGCAGCAGCCCTACAAGCAAAACCAGTTCGGCTTCACGCTGGGCGGACCAATCGTCAAAAATAGGGCGTTCTTTTTTGGAGACTATGAAGGACTTCGCATTCGGCAGGCCCTCCCCCAACTTTCTACGGTTCCAACGCCGGCCGAGGTGAGCGGAGATTTTTCGTCGTTTCTCGACCTTACAACGCAAACCGGCGCGCTCGATTGCAACGGCAATCCAACTTACATGGGTGAGATTTTTGATCCGACTCAGGCGCAATCCAGCTCTGCATACAATGGCGGGCCTTGCGGTCTTCCGATCGGCACGACCGGACCAGGCTACACTGGAACGCCCACCAACAAATTCACGAATCCTGGCGGCACCAGTACTCCAATCGATCCGCTGGCACAGGAGTTGGCGAATCTTTTCCCACCGCCGACACCCAATCTCACGCTGCCCGGCGGCAACTATCTGGCCGATCCCAAGCGCAGTGAAACGGAAAACAAGTTTGATATCCGGTTCGACCAGACGATCACCGGGAAGGATAATTTCTTCGCGCGCTTCAGCTACGGCAACGACACCAATTTTCTTCCCTCACCTTTCCAGAACTTTCTTGACGGCGGGAGCTTTCAGGATGGCACGAGCCAAAACACCGCGGAGGGATTGGCCGCCAGCGAGGTTCACACGTTTCGCAATAATCTGATTAATGAATTTCGATTCGGCTTCAATCATCTCAAGTCTCATCGTTTTAACTTGTATTCGAATGAAAATGTAGCGCAAGAACTACCCATTCCATTTCCGGGAGTTCCATACGCACCCGGAGAGGAGATCGGGGGCCTGCCCGCGATCACCTTCGGCGACGGGACCGCGGAGATTGGCGCGTCAGAATTTCTGCCGGCTAATGAACACCAGCACAGCTATGTTTTTACCGACAACCTGATCTGGACCCACGGACGCCATGCCGCGAAGTTTGGTGCGGAACTTCGCTTTGAACAGTTCACGATATTGGAGCCGGCGGCGGCTCGCGGCTCGATTGACTTCGGCGGTGGTTTTCTCATCAACGACAATTACGGCGATCCCAGCACGGGCGGCGAGGCCTTCGCCAGCTTTATGCAGGGCATCAGCGACGGCGGGGCCATTACCAGCGTGACGCCCAACATCGATTATCGCCGTCAGATTTATGCGGTCTATGCGCTCGACGATTTCAAGGTGACGCCGCGGCTGACTTTCAACGTGGGCTTGCGCTATGAACTTTTCAACACCATCAAGGAAGCCGATAACCAGCAGGCCACGTTTGATTTCAACTCGATGTCGCTAATCGGGGTCAGAGGGCAAAACGCCCAATTGACGCCGACTCTGGGCACCGAGCTTAACCTTGTGAA
>JBAWBE010000049.1:0-1912 GCA_049589635.1 Terriglobales bacterium | reverse complement strand
CGGGCGAGTAGGCCGGCGGGATTGCACCGCCAGCCTCTCTCAGATCCGTGCATGAGCCTCTCAGCTCACACGGCTCCCATCAGGCAAACGTGCCGGTCATACCGATACGCCAGTGAACGAACAGACTCATATGATCCCGAGCCAACTTTTGCAGAAAACGGCTGGCACGTATTTTGTGAGCCTTGAAGCGCTTGAACTTCCGAATCGCCCAACACACAAGCGTCTGATTGACATACCTGAGCATCGGATACAGGGCCGAGGGCGCGTATCGTCCGTAGTACTCGATCCATCCCCTGAGGAGTGGATTAAGCGTACGTGCAATGTCTGCCAGCGACAGCTGCGTTTGTCTTCGGATGTTCAAGTCCCGGATCGTCGCACGCATGGTTTTCAGCGCCGAGGAGCTGACCGCCGGATTGAAGCCGCAGAACATCGAGTTGTCCTGAGACTTTCTAATCCAACGGGGCCGAAAGCAGAATCCGAGGAAGTCAAACTTGACGTTCGGATACGTGCCCTTCCGCTTCCCATCCCGGCAGTAGACGATCTTGGTTTTGGTGGGATGCATCTCCAGGCCACATTCCGCGAAGCGAGCTTGAAGTTCGACCTTTAGGGTCTGCGCTTCCTGCTCACTGCGACAGTGCACCAGCCCGTCGTCTGCATACCGACACCACAGGAGATCAGGGTATGCCCGCCCCATCCAGAGATCGAAAGTGTAGTGTAAGAAAAGATTGGAAAGTATAGGGCTAATCACACCGCCCTGAGGGACGCCGCGATTTCGCGCTATAAGTGAGCCATCCTTTTCCAGGGGCGCAGTCAACCATCTTTCGATGTAGATCAGTGCCCATTTACACGTCACATGCTTTCGGACCGCCTTCATAAGCAGATCGTGCGGGAGATTGTCGAACAGCCCTTTGATGTCGAATTCTAGAACCCAGTCGTATTTCCAGCACCGCTCGCGCGTAACGCCGACCGCTTCCAGAGCCGATTTTCTCGGTCTATAGCCGTAGGAGTCGTGCAGGAATGTCGGGTCTATATCCGGCTCTATCCGCTGTTTGACCACCATCTGCGCAATTCGATCGCCTACGGTAGGCACACCTAAAATCCTTTCGCCTGCCCCATTCTTCTTCGGAATGCAGACAGCGCGCACTGGCGGCGGGAGGTAGCTTCCAGAACTCATTCGATTCCAGATCTTGTAGAGATTGCCCTCGAGATCCTCTTCGAACGTCTTGATCGTCTGACCATCCACGCCAGCCGCTCCACGATTGGATTTGACCGCCTTGTATGCTTCGTACACTTGCCGCTTTTCGATCATGAACGGCTTGTTTGTCGTATCCATCGACGTCATCCTGTCTTCAGTTGTTTCGCTGAATACGACCACCTGACCCGCCCCCTTCGCTCCAGCCCCATTACAGAGCCTTCCGCACTACTACGGGGCGATCCGTCCCAGTCCCCTGCATCGGTACTCTCGCCTCGCGGTTTTCGCCGCTTGTGCTTCTCCCTTAGCATCAGGAAACTGGTTCCTGCAGTTCCGCGCAAAAGCCTGTGTCCGACTCACGCCCCCTCTACGCCGGTCGCCGTCCACCCAATCATCAGGCCTCCGGCGGACTTGTCCCAGAAGAGCTTCACGCTCCTGGTTTTGACGACGCTTGCTTCTTAACGACGCGTCTTCGAAGGGTTCATTGTTATTCGTCTTTCGGACACTCACCTGCTCAAGGTCTTGCCTCGAGCTTTTGGTCCAACGCTCACCACCACGTCTTTTGGACGCAGCAGCTTGGAGTGGTTTGAGACCTGCTCCTGAAAGCCGATCCCGAGGGGCCCGCCCTCATCATTTGCGCAGCTTTACAACATGGGTTTAGACGTTCATGAAGAACTCCTTTCCATGTTTCTGCAGCACACCGAAGCCGATGAAGCCGCA
>JBAWBE010000048.1:0-3228 GCA_049589635.1 Terriglobales bacterium | reverse complement strand
CCTTCAGTCCCGGCGCTCGCTCGACACCGGTGGAAACGTCGACGCCCCAGGGATGCAGCGTATGAATCGCCTCTTCGACATTTCCGGCATTCAGGCCACCGGCCACAATCAGCTTGCTGATGCTGTTGATGACGCCTGCCCAGGGCTGCACGCGCTCCCAGTCAAATGTTTTTCCCGTGCCGCCCATCTTTCCTGCCGTCGAGGAATCGAGCAGCACGCCGGAGACAACGCCGGGGCGGAAGCCGTGAGTCTCGCAGAAGAGATCTCCATTCTTGGCGACGTGAATCTTGTGGACGCGTTTGCCCTTGTAGGCTTCGTCGGGCTCGACCAGGCCTTCGGCCACCGGATCCCAATTGACGGGTTCTTCCGCCGGCTTGTCGAAAATTTGTGCAGCGAAGGAGCGGAAAATTGTTGGCCGGCTGGCCCCGTTGGTGAGCGCTTTGAAAAGAGAGAGAGAAAACTGCTTGTCTTCGTGACCATGCAACTGCACGGCCGTAAGGCCGACGAGCTTGACGGTATCGCGTACCTGTTCGACCGTCTGATTGACGAAGACGCCAACTTTCTGGATTCGCGGCGGAACCTTTTTTACGATCGCCTGCGCCGTTTCAGGCGTGACGTGGCGCGGACTCTTCGGATAAAACACGAAGCCGATTGCGTTCGCGCCCGCATCGACGGCGGCGAGCGCGTCGTCGAGGTTCGTGATTCCGCAAATCTTGATCCAGGTCATAAGGCAGCTACTGGCTTCTAGCTACTAGCTTCTAGCTTTGAGGTCAAACTCTATTGCTTTGAAATGGCTACTTCATCCCGTTCCGCTTCCTCTAGCAACTTCTTGAGCGCTTCACCCGGGCGCTCCTGCTTCATGAGCGACTCACCTATCAAAAAAGCGTCGTATCCGGTAGCTTTCAGGCGCGCTATATCCGCGCCGGAATGGATTCCGCTCTCGGCTACGCGAAGACATCCGCTGGGAATTTTCTCGGCCAGACGGAGCGCAGTGTCGAGAGTTACTTCAAAGGTGCGCAAATTGCGGCTATTAATGCCGATCAAATTGCAGCCTGCGTCAAGGGCGCGCTGGAGTTCGACTTCATCGTGCGCTTCGCACAGCACATCGAGCCCATGTGACCACGCGCTGCGCGCCAGCTTGACTAACTCTTCCTGGCTCAGTGCCGCGACAATCAGCAGCACGGCATCCGCCGAGTAAGCGCGCGCCTCGACGATTTGAAATTCGTCGACAATGAAATCCTTGCGCAGGCATGGCAACAAGGTAGCCGCCGATGCCGCGCGCAGATAATCGAGCGAGCCCTGAAAGAATTGTTGATCGGTCAGAACGGAAAGCGCGGCAGCCCCGGCGAGTTCAAGTTCACGAGCCAGCAAAGCAGGCTGGAAATCGGCGCGGATCAAGCCTTTCGACGGCGACGCTTTTTTCAATTCGGAGATAACGGCAATGCCATCTTCAGCGCCGTGCTGGAGCCGGTCGCGAAATCCTCGTGGCGCGTGCTGCTCGGCCGCACGCTCAAGCGCGCGCACATCGACGCTGTGTCGTCTCTGGAAGAGACGCTGGCGTGTAGCGGCGAGAATCGATTCGAGGGTGACTGGCATGAGCGCAAATGCAATTATACGGAAGGCCGCGGGAATCATGCGGGGTGCCAAAAGTAATACAGGCTAACAATGTAGCGTGCCGTACGTAGGGTTCCTGGTATTGAGAAGAGCGATAGAAGATCAGGCTCAGAAAAGCGATTCGCGCACACGACTATTTTGTGATTGGCAAAGAAACGAAAGTATTGACTTTCTTCCCGGTATTCGCGCTAAAGAGTTATTAAGGCAAAGCCCGCACGGTTGTGTTGAACAGGTGAGGATCCCGAAAGTCGGTTCGGTCTCCCGCCTTCTTGCCCGGAATTGGCTGCAGGCGCGCCGAGAGCGGCTTATTCCATTTCACGGCCAGTGAGGCAACGTCGGCGAAGATGCGCTCCATCTGATCGACCGTGATATCGCCGGGCAGCGGAACGGTATCGAGGCCGGTGCCGCAGACCGCCGAGTAAGCGAGCAGCGAGTCAATGCTGTAGGTCGACTCAGCCCAGCGTTGCGCCAGAAGTTTGTCCTCCATTACCGGCACCATTAACCCTGAGTAGCCAACTTGTTTCACCGGCACTGCCTTGACGGCGGTCGTAATAATGCGAGCCGCTGTAAGAGTTCCGCTGGATCCGAAGCGCGCACCCGTAAATGCTTCGATGGCGGCTCCGATCGAGATATCCCCGAGCGGAGCAGGAGTCGGATCAAGTCCTGCGTAGATCCAACCTGTCTCGGCCGTGACCTGGTTGCCTATTTTCTCTGCGACAGCAGCGTGTTTTGTGAGTGCGGCGGTCAAGTCGGCAATGGCAGCCTCGGCGTTTCCTTTATCTTTTTCGAAAACGTCGTGGACAATTCCAGCGCCTTCGAAACCAAACGCAAACTGTTTGCCCGGGCCGGTATGGTAGGAACCGGGAAAGAATGGGCCGAGCGGCTTCAGCATCGCCGTGGCCGTGAAATGGAACGTTCCTTCGCTGCGCGGACTATGCCCGGCGACGAACTTCACGAGTTCAGCGGTGCGACGAATCGCCTTCCAATGGATGCCGTCTTCATCCGCGATGATGGCGCTGCCTTCGATGTTTGGCAAAGTCGAGATCGCCTGCTCCAGCAGGTGCATGGTCACAGGATTGTCGTTGTCATGCATCATCGCTGGGCCAACATTTGGGATGAAGCCCTCCGCGGTGGAGAGCTGATCGAACTGGGCGAGAAATGCGAGCCCCTGATCTTCCGGCAAACCGGAGACGAGTTCAGCCAGTGGCTGGGTGGTCACGCGAATGGTCTCGACCTCATAGCCAGCCGATTCGAAACGAGCCTTGGCCTTTCGCAAAACGACGAGAGCGTCGGCAATTTGAGCGCGGTAAGTTTCGCGATCCAGCCGCACGAAGGCAGTAATCGCCCTGACCTTGGGCAGTGAAGGAGAATTCGAAGAGGGAGTGGAAGAAGAAAGCGTGGAGGAAGAAATCGCGCGGACACCAGTCTGCGCGGCCAGATGCACGCACACAATCAGAATGAAAAGAGCAGTTCTCCTCACCGACCCTCCTCCGAAAAAACGAATGCGAGAGTATAACCCCTTCCTGCTGCCCTCTCTCAGCAGTTGTGCGAGAATTGGCAGTGGAGATTGCCTTCTCCAGTGGGCCCGTAGCTCAGGTGGATAGAGCATCTGCC
>JBAWBE010000047.1:0-3579 GCA_049589635.1 Terriglobales bacterium | reverse complement strand
GTCCAGCACCGCGGCCGAACTCTTTGAATCGAGGTTGCCGGTAGGCTCGTCTGCCAGCACGATGGCGGGCCGATTGATGAGCGCGCGTGCCAACGCGACACGTTGTTGTTCGCCGCCGGATAGTTCGTTGGGGCGATGTTCGAGGCGGCCCGCGATGCCGAGCATCTCAGTAATTTTTTTGAGAAACGCTGGATCGGGTGCACCATGACCCGCAATGTCAGAAGCAATCTCGATGTTGCCACGCGCGCTGAGCGTCGGCAGCAGATTGAATTTCTGGAATACGAATCCGATTTTGCTCTTCCGCAAGCGCGTACGCTCGCCATCAGAGAGCGTAGCGAAATCCACGCCGTCGATGGTCACGCTGCCGGAGTCCGCACGCGTTAACCCGCCGAGCATATAAAAGAGCGTCGACTTGCCGCTCCCTGACGGGCCTACGACCGTAACGAACTCGCCCTTCTCGACGCCGAAAGAAATGCCGCGCAGCGCGGGCACATCCACCTTGCCCACACGATAAGTTTTGCGCAGATCCCGAGCTTCGATGAACGCGTTCGCAGTCGCCATGATCCAGTGAAAACCATATCACAGGAAAGAGAGAGATTGAGGCGTTCGAGAATTAGGTGAGCTCACGCCACGGTCGCATGCTGCGCCGGCGCGGAATGAGGGTCGTGTCCAGGGTGCCGCTTCGGTCCGCGCTTACGCACGAGCAGCACCCGAATTCTCTCCAGCAGGTCCATGGGCTCGTACATTCCCTTGGGAAGGAAAACGTCGGCTTGTGTGTCCCGCTCGTAGATCTTCACTTGTCCGGAGATGAGCACCGCCGGAGTTTGCGGCGAGAGAGCTTTGATTTCAGAGATCAGCTTCGAGCCGTCGATGCCGGGCATGATCAGATCGGTCAGCACGAGGTCGATGTTTCCGCGCCTGAATTCCGCCAATGCGGTTTCACCGTTGTTGCACGGAACCACGCGATAGCCGCGTGTTTCCAGCATGATTTTGCGTATGGAGAGGGCTTGTTCGTTATCGTCGACGCAGAGAATTGTTTTCTTTGGCTTCATTCGTGTGACCGGGGGACTGTCGTCACCACTATTTTCTTTTTGAGATGCCGAGCGAGTTGAATCGTAATCACATTCAAGTCTGCGGTAAAGTGCCGCGCTCGCCAATGGCACGCGAGTGGATGGTCAATTGGTGCTACAGGCTGTGACCCGCGATTTCAGCAGCGCATGTGTGCTTAGATTGTTAAAGTAATTTCTCCGCGCAGAACTTCTACACAATTTCCACCGACGCGCACATTGACGATTTGGTTATCTCGCTTGGTTGCGCGAACAAAAATGCAACTGGGACGATGCATTTCGAGCCCTTGTTCGATCATCACCTGCTCGTCGCTGGCGGCAATGTCATGCGCGACCATCCACGCGGAGCAGCATCCCGCCGCTGAGCCGGTCGCGGGATCTTCTCCGTTGTAGAACACCATGCGGGCATGGAGGCGAGCTTTTGGATTGACCGTCTCGCGGCTCACAAAGTAAAAAAACTTTCCGCCGGAGCGCTCGAGGTATTCGAGTGCGCGCGGCACATCGAGCCGCAGCCCCTGCAACGCTTTGAGCGACCGCACTGGCACGATCGTGTACGGAAGCCCGGTGGAAACAGTTTGAATCGGCGCCGCGCTGACCAGGTCGCTTAAACTCAAATTCGTAACGGCAGCAACCGCGTCGGCATCGTGGATCGCGCCAAACTCCGGTTCCATCTGCGTCATCTCCCCAAACGCGAGCGCCGACGACGCGGGCTGCGTGAAGCGCACCGGCACGAGCCCCACGTTGAGTTCAAGCGGCACTTCCGCTACGCCAGATTGCCCGCGCAAAACAAACGCCGTGCCGAGCGTCGGATGTCCCGCGAAAGGCAGTTCTTCCTGCACCGTGAAAATTCTCACGCGCGTACCGCGCGTCTTATCCGCCGCGGGATCTCCCGGAAGTATGAAAGTCGTTTCCGAAAGATTCATTTCGCGCGCCAGAGCTTGCATCTGTTCGGTCGTCAGACCGCGTCCGTCGAGAATCACCGCCAACGAATTGCCGGCCAGCGCGCGGTCGGTAAACACGTCGACCTGCACGAGAGAAAGTTTTCGCGCCATTAGTGTCATAGTAGCGTGTCACGGCATAGCCGAGTGCTCGCTCCGACTGAGCCGACTAATCCTCCCATGAGATACCATACTGATGCGGAAAATTTCATTACGACTCCCGCTTGCCGGCTGAAACGTTTTTGATCGGCGGACATCGAATTTTCTTAAAGATGCATGCTTCATCCGCAAAAAATCTCAAATTGTGAGGTTCTGTCATGTCTCTACGCATTAACTCCGAAGCTCCCAACTTCACCGCCGAAACGACCCAGGGCTCAATCGATTTTCATCAGTGGATTGGCGACGGCTGGGCGATTCTGTTTTCGCATCCTAAGGATTTCACCCCGGTCTGCACGACCGAACTCGGCTACATGGCGGGGTTGCAGCCTGAATTCGCCAAGCGCAATACCAAGATCATTGGCCTGAGCGTCGATCCGGTGACCAATCACGGCAAATGGGCGGCCGACATCGAAGAGACGCAGGGCCACAAGGTCAACTATCCGATGATCGGCGACACGCAACTGAAGATCGCCAAGCTCTATGACATGCTGCCCGCCGAGGCGGGAGAGAGTTGCGAAGGTCGCACCGCCGCCGACAATGCGACCGTGCGCACCGTGTTCATTGTCGGCCCTGACAAGAAAATTAAAATGATGATGAGCTATCCGATGAGCAGCGGCCGCAACTTCGACGAGGTGCTGCGCGTGCTCGATTCCCTTCAGCTCACCGCAAAGCACGGTGTCGCGACCCCGGTGAACTGGCGGCCCGGAAATGATGTCATCATTCCCACGTCCGTTTCGGATGAGCAGGCCAAGCAAAAATATCCCGCTGGCTTCAAAACGCACAAGCCATATCTGCGTACCGTAGCCCAGCCGAAGTAGCCGTTAGTTTGCAGAACGTCAGTTCACGACCTGCGACACGGATGCCGCGCTGCCTGCGATGTCAGCTGTGCCGCCGTAGCTTGCCGTGATCTTGTCAGTACCCGGTGGCAGAGTGGTTGTCGTAAGGCTTGCGGATCCTGCGGTTAACGTAACCGTGCCAAGCATCGTCGCTCCTACCGTAAATGTTACTGAGCCCTTGACCTTCGTGGTCGAACTCGCCACCTTCGCTGTCAGCTTCACTGCCTGCCCTGAAGACGACGGATTGGGCGATGATTTTAGCGTGGTCGTGGTGGATGCCTGTTTCACGACCTCGCTCAGCGCAGCAGACACGCTTTGGCCGGAATCCTTGTCGCCTTCGTAGGTTGCCGCAATGGACAAGGCGCCGGCGGGCAGGCTTGTCGAGGTCAGGGTAGCCATGTTGCCGCTTACGGCCGCCGAGCCGAGCAGTGTGCCACCGCTTAGAAACTTCACTTTGCCAGTCGGCACCGGCTTGCCTACCGAATTGATCTGCGCCGTAAGGTTAACAGCTTGCCCATAAACGGCCGGATTCAAGTTCGACGCGATGCTGGTTGTGGTTTCGAACTTGCCGATATTCAG
>JBAWBE010000046.1:0-4141 GCA_049589635.1 Terriglobales bacterium | reverse complement strand
CGACCATCGCGGTTGGGCCTATCAATCCGATTTTGCAATCCGTGAACGTCTCGCAGGAGAGTTTGTGATGAATATCGGGCAACAATGAGGGAATCTGTATCACGTCGCCGGGTCCCAGCACCTCGAGCAGGTTGCGTTTCCCTTTTCGATTGAGGCAGATAAGCCGCGCGATGCCCGAGACCAGGACGTATACGGCGTCATCTGATTCCCCCTCCTTGTAGACGATCGAGTGTTTGGAAAACTGCCTAATCTTCATCCTGGCGCGCAAGGCTTCCAATTTGCGCGAAGAAAGGCCCGCTAGACCTTCCAATTTCCCTAAATCCTGGGCGCTGACTGCGCGAGGTTGAGGAGGCCTGGCCCCCCTTTGCCTGATGGATTTGCCGCGTGACGAGCGTGGTGTCATGGCTACGAAGGTTTCCCGCTGTCGGTTGAGTCTAACCTACGTCCGTCGAATCGCAGCCGACGAGCGCAGTCCGCCGGATGTAACGACAATTGGTGCGACAAGACAACTGATAGTTTGTTCCCTTTGTAACAGAATCGGCCTTGAACCTAACTTTATTTGGCCTAGAACATGCTTTATCAGGCTTATCCGTCGTAGGCGCCAACGGTAGATACGCCCGATCCTGCACGGTGCGATTTTGAATGAGAAAAAACCCTCCCGCGAAACTGACCTCGACAGACTAAGCCGACTCAAGGCTTTGTCGTGGCTTTCTCCGTCTGAGCTTAAACTTCTGGCGAATGCGCTCTCGGTCTCCAATTACAAACGACACGCATTAATTCTGCGCGACGTTGCTCTGGCCGAAGGTGCTCGCATTCTGATCTCAGGAATTGCGCGGATCACTTCCCGCACCGCGCGCAATGAGCGTGTCACGGTGGCGCTGCTGGCGCCGGGGCCGATCCCCGATTTCCCGGCTCTGCCGTTCAGTCAATCCGGTTTTCAATGCGATGCTTACAACGATTGCCGCGTTGGAACCGTGAGCTGGGCTGATTTCGGCGGCATTACCCCAAATGCTCCCGATTCCGCTTTCAGGCAGTTTCACAGCAACGATTTGAAGCAATGGTACCGCCTCCTGCTGCGTAGCTCGAGTTTTCTTAACCTTGGACTCCACGAACGAATAGCCATCGCGCTGCTGGAACTGTGCTCGGACTTTGGAGTCGAGGAATCGCGCGGCATGCTGCTGCGCGTAGCTTTCAGCCATAAGGATATCGCCAACCTGGTCGGCGCCTCGCGGCCAAGAGTTACCGAGCATCTGGCGCGATTGGAGCGCGAAAAGTTCATGATTCGTCAAGGACGACAGATGGTTGTGCAGGTCGCAAAGCTTCTCGATTCAATGAATGCTCAGGCCAGCGCGCATATTTTGCGGGTCGATCCGCGACGTGACTAAGGCGAGCGCTTCGGAAAACCTGGAGACTGAAATGTGGGGCGAACAGGATTTGAACTTTCAGCCCGTTTTCAGCAACCGCCCTCCGGCCCACAACAAGTCGCGTTGCCGTTGGTGGTAGTTCGATATTCGAGCCCCTTGGTTTCGCGCGGATGGCGTGCGGTGTCCCGCGAGCAATCGAAGACCGGGGCGGACTCGGGTGCGACAGCTTGAAGTGGCGGCGCCGGCAGGATGTCCTCGCTGTACGGCGTGCTCGAATAGATGCGGAAGGTCTTTTCGCATACCGCCATCGGCTGGCCACGAGTGAGCGTATGCCCGTCGTCGTCTTCGACCTTGCGCCACGGTCCGCGATAGATGACCGCCTGATTGCAATCGAGGCAAGCACCCTGCTTGCCTTTGAACGCGCGCACCGTGATTGAGCGAAACTCGATTCCTTCGACGGTGCGCCACGGGGCGCTGTCGCGCTTGAGGATCTCTATGCCGTAAAAGCCCGCCTGTTCGAAGGCGCGGAGGAACTCGTTCTGTTCCAATGCGCCCGACACGCATCCGCTCCAGAGCTCCGGATCGTTCTTCAGATGGCCGGGGACCGGTTCGTCGGCGACGATATCAGAGATGACGGCGCGGCCGCCGCGCCGTAGCACCCTGAACGACTCGGCGAAGACCTTACCCTTGTCTTCGTCGCGAACCAGGTTGAGGACGCAATTCGACACAACCACGTCAACGCTGTCCGATGCGACCAGCGGATCATTTTGGCGTTGTTGCGTGACGAAATTCTCGAGCCGGGCCAGTTGCTCGACGCCACTAACGGGATGATCAGCGAGCCTGCGGTCCAGGCTGTCGAGATTTATCGCCAGGTCCTCGAGGCGTCCGCGTCGGAACTCAACATTGCCAAATCCCAGCTTCCCGGCCACGGAGGGCGCATGACGCCGCGCGAGCGCCAGCATCTCGGCGTTCACGTCGATACCAATCACGCGTCCCGAAGGACCGACAATCTGAGCTGCGACAAAACATGTCTTGCCGCCGCCGCTGCCGAGATCCAAAACCGTGTCGCCTGGCTGAAGATAGGGCGTCGGATCGCCGCATCCGTAGTCGCGCTCGATGACTTCGCGCGGCATTACTTCGAGATAGCGTGGATCGTAGCTCACCGGGCAGCACAGCGAGTCCTGCCGCGCGGCTGCCCCATTCTCGTAGCGTTGCCGCACCACTTCGTCGATGTTCAGCTCAGTCGCCATTTGTATATTCCAGAGATGAGTTTAATTGCGTCAACTATTCACAACACCTTCGCACGCTTCCTTGGAACGTATCACACGATGAGTTTCAGCCACCAGTAAGAATTGCGACGCACAGAAACGTGATGGGCATGGATTCTTTCGGAGTATAAACTGGACGCAAATCAACTCGCGTGAGTGCCGCATTTAATCCTGGCTCTATCATCCGTTAATGCCTTGGTAACGTTCGTTTGGCAGGAACAAACGAACTTAAAATTTGCCCCTCAGAGAGGAGACCAAATGCGGAAGCCCGCGATTGTAGCGTTGATAGTAATGGCCGGGACGATCAGTCCCATCCAATTCGGAGTGTCATTTGCGCAACCCGCTCCGGAGGCAGCGGCGAGCAGCCCCGCGAGCACCCAGATGGCAGACAAGGACTCGGCCACGAAGACGCTGGCAGCCGCCAAGAAGCGCTTTCGGACAATGCGCAAGCACTCTTCACAAGACCCTCATGCGCAGGCTGATTTGGACCGCCAAATCAAACAGATCAATGACCTGACGGCCAAACTTAAGAAGGGTGAAGATGTTCCACAAAGCGATGTTGATGCGGCAGTAGCGACGCCGTCCGGACTGCATTGATTCAGTAGAAAGTAATAGATCTTGGCTGCCGCTCTATGGGCGTCAGCCTACGGGCTGGCGATGGTGCGCTCGCTAGCCCGTTTTTTATCCAAGCTTGCGCGCACTCCGGGTCGGCGCCACTTGGCGCTTCCTTCCCGATTCCCCTTCTTAAGGGAACGGACGCGCTGCGCGTCAATTCGCGTTCTCCCACCGCAATCGGAACGAAGCTTATAGTAATCTGGCAATTGCTCATGCCCGGCAGAGATTCCGGACAGTTGTTGGTCTGCGAATAGTCACCTGATGCAGTAACGTTTTGACCTCTAGAGCGAATGAATTCGAACGCGATGCAAAAGTGGCGCGCGATGGGGCAGTTCGCCCGGCCACCTTATCGCGTTAGAATCATTTGAATGAGTATCAGGCAGGTTCACGACTCCCGCGATTTCTCGATGAACGATTCTGTAAAATATCCAGCGGCTGAAAGCCGCGCGGCCAAGATGCTGCGCGAGGTTTTCCAGTCAGGACGGCCGCTCACTTACGTCCGCACCGCCGAAGAGCAGCGGATCGGAAAGGTGCTGCGCGAGGTCGGCCGGACGCTGCACGCGTCCGCACCGGTACCCGTCTGGACCTGGAGTCTTACGCAAGGGATGCTTGGCGATGACGGAACGGCGCAGAGCGGTACGCTGGAGGCTCGCGAAGCGCTGGACTTCATCGCCGCTCACCAGCACGCCGCCATCTTCCACCTCAAAGACTTTCACGAGCCGCTGCGCGAATCGCCGGAGGTCAGGCGTCGTCTTCGGGACCTGTACGAAAGCTGTCTCGATCAACAGAAGTTCGTAGTGATCAGCTCGCCGGTGCGATTCGTTCCCGAGGAAGTCGAGCGCGACATTTTGTATATTGAGTTGCGGCCGCCCGATCTCATCGAACTGTCCGAGC
>JBAWBE010000045.1:0-3472 GCA_049589635.1 Terriglobales bacterium | reverse complement strand
ACCGTGAGCAATTGCAGAATGATGGAGGCCGTGATATACGGCATGATGCCGAGAGCGAAAATCGTCAGCCGGCGCAGGTTGCCGCCGCTGAAGAGGTCGACGAAGCCGAGCACCGAGCCCCGGTTCTGCTCAAAGAACTGGGCGAGTTTGTCGCCGTTAATGCCGGGGGTCGGAATGTGGCCGCCAATGCGATAGACGGCGAGCAGACCAAGCGTGAACAAAACGCGCTTGCGAAGATCGGGAACCCGGAATATGTTTGCCAGCTTTTCGAGCATTACTGCAAGACCTCAAACTTGCCGCCCGCCTTGGTGATCTTATCCTGCGCCGACTTTGAAAATTTGTGCGCGTGAATAGTCACGGCCTTTGTCAGTTCCCCGTTGCCGAGAATTTTGACGGGCGCTTTGCCGTCGACCATGCCAGCCTTCTTGAGTACGTCGATGGTGATTTCGGTCTCGTCGAGCGTGCCCAGCCGATCGACGTTCACGACGTCGTATTCCTCGCGGAAAATGTTGGTGAACCCGCGTTTGGGGATACGGCGATGGAGCGGCATCTGTCCGCCTTCAAAGCCGCGGATGAGGCGCGCGCCTGAGCGCGACCACTGTCCTTTGTGTCCGCGGGTGGAGGTCTTGCCCATGCCCGAACCCATGCCGCGTCCGACGCGTTTGCGTTTTTCGCTCGCCTTGCGAGGCGCCTTGATGGTCGAAAGATTCATAATTCGGTTCTCAGTTCTCGGTTGTCAGTTCCCAGTAAAAAGCAAAGCGACTTTACTGAAAGCTGAAAACTAACGCTATCCGACAATTTCCACCAGGTGCGGGATCTTCTTTACCATGCCGCGAATGGCGGAAGTGTTCGGCCGCTCGATAACCTGGTTCAGCCGGGTAAACCCCAGCCCTTTAACCACTCTTTTGTGCTTGATGGGCGAGCAGATCGCCGATCGTACCTGCTTGATCTGGATCATGCCGCTCGTTGATTTCGATGTCTTAGTTGTCATTTCGATTCCCGTCGTTCGTTATTCGTCGTTCGTCGCTTGCGAGTTCTGCGGACTAGCGGCTTAGAGTTCCTGAACCGCCTTGCCGCGCAGCGCGGCGACCGCTTCTCTGTTCTTAAGCTGCTTGAGCGCGTCAAAGGTCGCCTTGATCACGTTATGCGGGTTGGTTGTGCCAATCGACTTGGTCAGCACATTCTGTACACCCGCCGAGGTCATTACGGCGCGCACTGCGCCGCCAGCAATTACGCCGGTGCCTTCGGGCGCCGGTTTGAGCAACACTCGTCCTGAACCATAACGGCCGAGCACCATGTGCGGCACGGTTGTCTGGGTCAAGTTGATCCGCATCAGGTTCTTCTTCGCCGACTCGATCCCTTTGCGAATCGCCTGCGGAACTTCTTTCGCTTTGCCCGAACCATAGCCAACCACGGCCGCGCTCGGGTCGCCGATAACGACGAGCGCCGCAAAGGACAGGTTTTTGCCGCCCTTGACGACCTTGGTCACGCGATTGATCGAGACCACCTGGTCTTTCAACTGAAACGAACCCGCATCGAGTTTCTTAGTAACTCTTGGCATTCTGAATCCTGTAACTCTCTAGTCGTCGGCGGCCAGCCTCTGGTTTTCAGCTATTTACTGAGAACTGAGAACTGACAACTGAGAACTGTTTTTTAGAATTGCAATCCCGCCTCACGCGCCGCATCGGCAATGGCCTTGATGCGTCCGTGATAAATGTAGCCTCCGCGATCGAACACCACCTTGGTGATGCCCTTTTGCTTGGCCAGTTCCGCGATCTTCTTGCCGACCGACTTGGCCGAGGCCACGTTGCCGCCCGTGACGCGGTCACCTTTCTTGCCTTCCGCCGTGGAAGCGGCCGCCAGCGTCACGCCCTGGAGGTCGTCAATTACCTGCACATAGATATGGTTCAGCGAGCGGTACACGTTAAGCCGTGGACGCTCGGCCGTCCCCGTCATCTTCTTCCGGATGCGATCGTGCACCCGCTGCCGCGTATGATTTTTTGAAGCAATTCTCAGCATCTTGAAACCCTCGTCGTTCGTCGCTCGCTGTTCGCTATTCGCAAAACCGCAGATCTAGCTCTACTTCGGCCTTCGTCATCCCCTGCGAACAGCGAACGACGAATAGCGAACGGCAGCTTTACTTCGCTCCCGTCTTGCCAACTTTCTTCTTCAACCGCTCGCCGGCGTAGCGCACACCCTTGTTCTTGTACGGATCGGGCGGACGCAACGAGCGCATCTCAGCCGCAACCTGTCCAACTTTCTGCCGGTCGATGCCCGTCAGACTTATCTTGGTCTGCTTGGGATCGACCACCGCATCGACGCCCGTCGGCAGCGGATACTCAATCGGATGCGAATATCCCAGGCTGAATACCACCATCCCCTTGCCTTTCATCTCGGCGCGGTACCCGATGCCGACGATTTCGAGGTCGCGGGTCCAGCCCTTGGTAACGCCCTCGACGGCGTTATTGACGAGCGCGCGCGCCAGGCCATGAACAGCGGCCTGCGAGTCGTTCTCGCGAATCGCGACCAGGTGTCCATCGTTCTGTTCCATGTGAATGCCCGCCGGGAGCGGCGTATCCAACTTGCCCTTTGGCCCCTGCACGAGCACCGTGTTGCCTTCAAATTTAACCGTGACGCCCTTGGGAATCTCGATCGGCTTTTTTCCAATTCGTGACATAAATTCAGCTCTTAGCTTCTGGCTCCTAGCTTGTAGCTAGAACCGTTTTTGCTGCGGCACGCTCATTGGCGTCCGTTTCACAACTGCGCCGCCTTAGCTAATAGCCAGAAGCTAGTAGCTAGAAGCTGCATTACCATACTTCGCACAACAACTCGCCGCCCAAGCCCTGCTTGCGCGCCTGGCGTCCCGTCATCACGCCTTTCGGCGTGGTCAGGATATTGATGCCGAGACCGCCGAGGACACGCGGAATCTCGGTGCGGCGCACGTAGACGCGGCAGCCCGGGCGCGACACGCGCGCGATGTTTGAAATCACGGCTTCGTTATTGTTGCCGTATTTCAGATACACGCGCACGACTTTGTGGCCCTCTTCTTCGGCGGGCTTGAAGTTCGCAATAAAGCCCTCTTCTTTCAAAATGCGGGCAATTTCGAGCTTCAGCTTCGAAGCCGGAATATCGACTTTCTGGTGACGCGCGCGAATCGCATTGCGAATGCGCGACAGCATGTCTGCGACCGGATCGGTCAACCTCATCGTTTGTTTCTCCTCGAGCCGCCCGTTCGCTCCGCGTGTAACGGAGAACCTGTCAGCAGCTTACTCACTTCTGTCGTTAGTCGTCAGTCGCTGGTCGTTAGTCGCTGGTCGTCAGGATCAACAACCCCTCCCAACAACTCTTGCCACGCTTATTTGCCGTTGCCGGCGAACTGTCGTTCCGAACGACCAACGACAGACGACCGACGACGCACCTACCACGACGACTTCGAAACTCCAGGAATCTCGCCCCGCAACGCCAGTCCCCG
>JBAWBE010000044.1:0-6702 GCA_049589635.1 Terriglobales bacterium | reverse complement strand
GCATTTGTGCCGCGTGCATATGGTGGCCGGCCGGGCTCCGCGTTTCTCGCCCTCTTTCTCGTTGCCTTCTCGGCAGCAATCGCCCTGCACATCCGCTTCTTGCTTCTAGCTCGCCGTGCCTACGGCGAAACCGGACGCGTTCTGGACTCGACCGAACGGGAATTCGAATCGATCTTCGATAGCGTCCTCGACGCCATCCTGATCTTTGACAGCCAAGGCACTTGTTTTGAAGCAAACCCGGCGGCGCTCGCGCTTTTCGGAGTCGAACGCCAAGAATTGGTGGGTTGCTCGATCCAGAAGCTCTTTAGGGCTGCGCGCGGCTGCGCGGACTCCGGGAACCCGTTCCTCGGACCCAACTCCGGTCACGGCGAAATCGAGTTCGTCGGGCGCAACGGAGAGCCACTTTCTGTCGAGTACACGGTAAGAACGCATTACCTCCCGGAGCGCCACGTCGCCGTGCTGCGCGACATCTCCTACCGGCGCGAGGCTGAGAGGGCGCTGCGCGAGAGCGAGGAACGCTACCGGCAAATGGCGGACAACATCCACGAGATATATTGGATGCTCGACGCTACGACGAAACACATTCTCTCGATCAATCCGGCGTACGAGACCATCACGGGCCGGGCTCTCGGAACGCTTCGCGACAATCCCATTTCCTATCAGGAATTGTTTCATCCCGAGGACCGCGTTCGCCTTCTCACTCGCCTGGAGGAAGCCAGCGAGACCGGCCAAATCGACGAAGAGTTTCGGATCATTCGGCCCGATCGCGCGGTTCGGTGGGTCTCGGTCCGCGGTTTTCCGGTACGCGACGCAGCCGGGGTCGTGCGCCGCCTGGTGGGGACGGCGCAGGACATTACCGCGCGCAAATCGGCCGAGGAGCAAATGGCGCGGAACCTCGCGCTTGCGGAATCGGCCTCGGCCGAAGCCGATGCCTTGCGCAAGACCACCCTGGCGCTCACGCAAAACCTCAGCATGGACTCTGTCCTCGACACCTTGCTGCAGTCTCTTCTGAAACTGGTTCCCTGCGAGTCGGCCCGCGTCCTGCTGGTCGAAAGCGACACTCATCTTTTTCTCGCACGGGAGATGCGCCACCCGGAGTCGACCCGGCGCCTTCCGAAATGTCCGGCAACCTTCGACGCGAGTAACAACCACTTTCTGATGGACGTACTCGCCTCGAAAGCACCTGTGCTCATTGCGGACACCAGCACCGAGCCTGAGTGGCAAAGTTTCAAAGGATATGCGCAGATGCGTTCGTGGCTATGCGCTCCGCTCATCGCTTCCGAACGTGTGCTGGGCCTGCTGTCGCTCGGCGACACGGTCCCGCAAGCCTTCTCGCCGGAACATTTGCGCTTGGCGAAGTCGCTGGCCATTCCCGCTGCTGTCGCCATCCAGAATGCGCGCCTCTACGAGCGTGCGGAAATCTACGGCGCGGAGCTGGAGCAGCGGCTCGAAGATCTCGAGCAAACGCAGAACGCTTTGCGGCAAGCGCGGGAGGGTCGCGAACTCTCGGAAGAAAAATTTAGCCGAGTCTTCCGTTCGAGCCCCATCGCTTTTTCCATTACCACGGTCAACGAAGGACGCTTCCTCGATGTAAACGCAGCATTCGAGCGCCGCTACGGATATGCGCGCGAGGAACTCCTCGGCTGCACCGTATTTGATATCGGGATCTGGGATGACCCTGGCGAACGGATGCGGACACTGGACGAGATTCGCGAGCGCGGCCGCGTGACGAACCGGATCACGCGCTTCCGCAAGCGCTCCGGCGAAGCCATCGATACGTTCTATTCCGCGGAAATCCTGGCGGTCGCAGGCTGCGATTGCGTTTTGGCTGTTTCCGAAGATCCGCCTGGGCGCGCGGAATTGGAATCGCCGCTCGCTCGCGGAGCAGCCTCTTAACTGGGGAATTCCTGGTGTGGCACCTGGATTCTATCGCGCCAGGGACTAACCGGAAGTGATCTGATCTGATGCCGGCAGAGGACGTGCTGAACGTGCTGGACCGTTGTGCGGGCTAACACCTGCGCCCGGGTTCGAGTGCCTCCGCTCCTGATCACTTCACGGGTTCCCAGCCCTCTGGCAGCATATCGAATGCGAGCGTGTCACGGTAGGCATACTGATTGCCTCCCAACACGGCCACTGGCGTTAACATATGCCAAATGCGATCATCGTCGAAGACGTAACACTCACCCGATTCGCGCATCGTGAAGCGATCCATTTCCCGCTTGTCATTGTCGGTTATGATGACTTCGCCGCCCTGGGCGCCGCAGCGGCCGACTAGATGCGTCGCGATGTACTTTTCCCCGTCTTTATGTAAGCCCGGTGGACTCGTATCGCACGGCCGGCCAGGTGCAGCCGTGAACCTTATTAGATGAACGTTGACCAAATACTTCGTACCCACCGTCGACAGCGGTAGGCAATGAAGGTGGTGAGCAATCATCTTGCGAACGCCTATGGAACCGGCGATCAGCGGGGGCAGCGGAGCGTACTCCCGCGGCTGGCCGCCGATTGTCGTGTTGTATCTTTTCAGCTGCACATAGGGCGTCGTCTCTTCGCTCAACCAAACCTTTACACCCCCCTCAACAATCTCGGCCCTGGCACGATTTAAGGAACGATACCTGTCGCCCCCATCGTAGTATTTGTCCTTTGGAATGGACCAGGCGGCATGGGATAGCGCTTCCAGCGAGCGTGCTATGTCTACATCGACCCTGAGCGGCTGACGACTGAACCCGCGCTCGACGAGGTCGCTTCGCGACCTGGCATTGGTCGCAACCGGAATAAAACTATCTTGACCCATGATTGCTCCTAATAAATGCTTGACGATTGCACCACCAACCAGCACCGCAAAAGCCATGCGCGCGCGCAGATTATAGCCGACGCAGCCCATCGCAGAGAGTGCCGACGATTCTGTGCGGGTGATCGGCAAACCGGAAGTTATCCAGAAAGGGGGTTCGACGAAATCGCAGCGCGAGCAGCCCTCGTTGGGACTGCGATGACCACTCGTGCGCCGCGCGCGAGCTGCGTGAGGCTTATGGTCGACGACGATTTAAGGCAATGGCCGTCTCACTGGAGGACAATAGGGCCGAAAAAGTGATCTAAAACAAAGGGTTTACGCCGCTTGGCGATGCCGCTTTCCTATCCTTAGAGTATGGCCATGCAGCGACGCCAGCCTCACTTGCCCGGAATCAATTTTGCAGCGGCCGGATGAACAGCTCGCAGAATAATTCGGCCGCGCCCTGCAAGGTCGGTTTCCCTATTTTGCAGCACTAATTTTTCAGCACTCCGAGACGTCCGATCGCCTATGTTGTGACTGGAATGGCTGCTAGCGTGGAAGAAGACTCAGAGGGGGGACCGAGCGAAGATCATCAAGTTAGGCTGCGATTCGACGATAATCCACCTACTACAGATCGGTGGAGCGAATCTACGAGCCATAGTGGGTTATTCGCCAGCGATGCAGTCGCTTTCTCGAAACAACTGGCGGGAGCACAGAAATTCACCTTTGAATTCACACCGTTTGACGCCAATCCTGCGGTCGCTCAATTTGACTTGAAGGGCCTCAGCTCGCATTTTCCCAAAGTTGCCGAAGTCTGCGGACGGAGCGTCAACTGAGGTTCTTTGGTGCTTTTGAAACAGGTAATTCACAGCTGAGTCTTGTGTGATGGTTCGTCACAGTCGGTTCCGAAAGAGTTACTCAACTGCCGCATCGCACGAGCCGGATTTCGCCCGGGAACGGGTCCCCTTTTTCGGGGCTTCGCGTGCGTGCGAATCTGAAGAAAATTCCTCAAAAAATGTATCGATACTCTGCCGGATGGGTACGCAGAAGTACGGTCGTCCGGCAGGCATGGGAGCGATCGTAGATACATTAATTCGGCGCGTATGTTTTCAGTCTGAAGTGCGGTCAATACGAATAGACGCGAAAGCAGCTGCGGGTACGGTCGAACAATTTTGGAAACTGTGGAAGGACTCGCCTAGGTGATAACGGCCTGATTTTCTTGAAACTCTTGTGGGCTCGTTCACCGGGCGAAATCGAGACAGTCGGCTAGCGCCCGCTTGTCTCTCGCGTGTTCCACCTCGCGGGCTGCACACTCTACGTCTTCATAAGATGGAACGCGCGCGGCAAGAATAATCGACGCATTGCGGTCGTGTTGGTCAGCCTCGCGTCTAAGTACGTCTCCCCTCATGGCTACTCCTTTGGCGGTCTTCACTTTACCACGATTCGCTAAGCAGAAAGACGTTTGTGCAGGCGAATAGCCACGCTTGAAGGTATACGAAGAGTGTGATATCGGCGGCGACCTGTGGGAGCTGAATTGGTTGGCATCTTTAGTACGCCGGGCTCATCGGCAAAAAGCCTGCGAATTGTTTCGACGCTAAGCCCCCACGTAGCTGCCAGTTCGGAAAGAGTAAAAGTCCTTTCGCTTTCGGCACCGGTGTTGTTGCTATTGTCCTTCGCAAAAATGTGGACGCTGGCGGCGGAATACCAAGTGCGGAACTTTGGAGAACGCCGAGCAAGCGCGATGGCTTGATGCTGCGTCAACGCGGCTTTGCGTTTTCGGTGCATATTTCTAGGTTATGCCGAGAAAAGTAAAGCGCAGTCGTTCAATGCCGCGATTCGCACATTCTAGCTACGACTTCCCAACTTCGATTACGCCAACAATGCGTTCGCTTTGCTGGCCACCCGCGGGCAATACTCGGCGGGGCGACCGCCTAAGATGCGCTCTCCGACTGTCCTGTGAGGGGGGCATTCGGCATGTGGCTAGGCTTTGTTCCTATTCCAGTATCTCTTGAGCCGGGTCTTCGCCCACCCGCCAAGCGCCAGGTAATCACGCTGACCTAGTAATTGTGCCTCTTCAGGCGTTTCGCCAATTTTCAGCAGGAGTTCACGTCTCTGCTTACTGTCCAGGCTGTTGTACTGCTGTTGTGCCGTCATACGTTCCTCCTTTGCGTATCACAGTCCAAAAGGTTTCATCAACGAGCACAGAAATTCGCAATGACGTTCCTCTACTCAGCAACGCATCCTCAAGACAACGATTCCCGATCCGGGCTAGTGACTGCTCGTTTCTTGAGCGTGCCTCCGCGCGAATAGTTCGGCCAATTCCTGCAACGAGTACACGCCGTCAGCCAATTCCAGCATCTCCTGCCGGGTAGCCGACATGCTACCGTTTATCTCAAACCATAACGTACCGTAGCGGATGTATGGACGGACTGTATGGCCTTGTCCCTGGAGCATCTTAATTGCTGCATGCAGGTTTGCTTCCATGCCAAGAGGTTATCACGCTCGCAGTTGTCACCCGCAAGAATCGGTCCTCCGACAATGCCAGTTTCCCTCGCCGGGGCTTGCTTCCGCAGGAAACTAGGATTTGCGCTGTGCGCGGATTCTAGCACGTCATCTTTGGCGAGGCAGGTAGTTGATGAATTCGCGCCGGGCGCGTTATAGAATCAGGCGTGGAAAAATCAAAAATTCCCGTTTACTGCCCGCATTGCAAACAGAAACAGATTGTTCACGTCTTTGTACGACTGGGACGAAGTGCGATCGACAACCAGAACGTCAACTGCATAACGTGCAAGAAAGAATTTGACGTGCTGGTTTCCGACCCGATTATCGGCGGGCCATTCCCAGAATAAATGTTCTGCTAGGCCAAGGCTTCAAACATTGCCCGGCTGTCTTCGGAGTACTCGCGCATCTGTCACTGGTGTGCTCCTCGTTACAGGGACGAATATCTGCCCCATTTGGCCCAATTAATCGGATCTGTCCTACGGCGCTAAAGCATCTGCTGTGCTCGGCTTGCGGGCGTCCGAGTGTCAGAGATAAACTATTTCTCTTACAATTGAGTAATTTCATTGACAATGTGGCAGCATCCGCCCAATGTCATTGTAGACTTGGGATTCTTCAGTTCCTCGGAACACAACGAACGTTAGCTGAACCACCCCTGGCCAAGACAAGCACCACGACAATCAAGGAGATTGCCATGAACACCACCACACGCCGGGACCAGTCCCGCGGTTTGGCGTTACAGGACGAAGTCAATCGTCTATTTGAAGACAGTTTCACTCGCGACCGCTCAGGTCACGCCGACCTAGCGACCTGGGCTCCCCCCGTAGACATCTACGAAACCGAGAATGAATTGGTCGTAAAGGTCGAACTGCCGGATCTTCAGGAAAAGGACATTGACGTTCGCATTACAAACAATACATTGACCATCCGCGGAGAGCGGAAGTTCGAGAAGGACGTCAAGGAAGACAACTACCTCCGGATTGAACGCGCATATGGTTCGTTCATGCGGAGTTTTTCCCTGCCAAATACGGTCAGCTCTGAGAACATTCGGGCCGACTATCGCAATGGGGTCTTGACCCTGCATATGGCTAAGCGTGAGGAATCCAAGCCCAAGCAGATCAAGATCAGCGTCTCAGCAAACGGCAAGTAGCGGCGCAGATCGATGCGGTGGAGCGCGCTGTCGCTGGTGTAGACAACCAAGGAGGTTGCCATGATCGAACGCAAAGAACTATTGAACGAAGATATCGCTCACCGAGCTTACGAGTTGTTTGTCCAACGCGGTAGTGCGCCCGGGAATGATATCGAAGACTGGGTCAGAGCTGAAAAGGAGCTGACTGGCGAAGTTGTTGCAGCGCCGGGAAAGGCCATGGCTGCCTCAGCCGGTCGCAACCAAAATAATTAACAAGAAAAGCACCAAGAGAGCGTGACTCTCTGGG